>JAJFFM010000159.1 GCA_021776675.1 Robiginitomaculum sp. | reverse complement strand
GCCCATAAATTTGGATTGAGCACGGCCAGCATCAATGTCACAGGAAGACCTGCGCCCATTAATAATACGGCTCGTTGGGTCGGGTAGAACATATATATTTAACCTTTACCCTTTTTAGCGCGGCGCTTCTGTTTGCTCGATAATATCGCTGATAAGCTCATCAGCACTCTGGCCTTCAATTTCTGCCACTGGTGAGAGAATAACCCGGTGACGAAGTGCGGGCAGAGCGATGGACTTTACATCGTCAGGGATAACAAAATCACGGCCATCAAGCGCGGCACAGGCGCGGGCAGCGGCGGCCAACATAGCAGCGGCACGTGGGCTTGCGCCGGTTTCAAACAATGGGTTCTCTCTTGTGGCACGCACCAAATTGACAACATATAAAATTACATCCTCTGTGAGGCGAACTTGCCCCGCGCATGCAACGGCTTCATTTAGGTGTTCTGTTGTGACAACAGGCTGAATACCCATTTCTTTTGAGGAAGGGGATCCGGTTTTTGCACCGTGGCGTGTAACGATTTCTATCTCCTCCTCGTGGTTTGGATAATCGAGGTTGTGTTTGAATAAAAACCGGTCAAGTTGGGCTTCTGGTAGGGGGTAGGTCCCTTGTTGTTCAATAGGATTTTGGGTTGCTATCACCATGAAACGATCCCCAAGTTTAAAGACTTTACCGTCAATGGTAACTTGCCGTTCCTGCATGGCCTCTAACAATGCGGCTTGGGTTTTTGGTGGAGTGCGGTTAATCTCGTCGGCCAGAAGTAGATCACAAAATATAGGCCCTTTTATCAAAGAAAATTCATTGGTTTGGAAATTAAATAAATTGGTGCCGAGCAAATCGCCGGGCATTAAATCCGGTGTAAATTGTATACGACCAAATCTAAGCTTGGTGGCATCGGCAAAACACTGAGCAAGGAAAGTTTTTGCTGTTCCGGGTGGGCCTTCCAATAAAATGTGCCCGCCTGCGAATAGTGATATCAACATCAAATCAATGGTGTCGTGCTGACCAATAATGGCTTTGCCAATTTGTTTGCGGATTAGCTGTGCTAAATTTTGTACTTCAGTTACGTTCATGGGTGATATCTCCTCGCCATTTATATAATTTTTGTGCGTTTTTCATAAGACCTGTTGCATTTGTAGGGCTAGTTTTTTCGGCATCAAGCTCGCTCCAACTCGTATTTGAACCTGCAAATTTGCTATAGGTGTCCAGTCGTTTAATTTTATATTTTTCAGGTAGGCCAGAAGCAATATGTAATTTATCAAGTGCTATTTTTTTGCTCAGTTCTGCATAGTCCTCTGCCATTTTATATTCACGGCGCGCCAATTTGATAAACCCGGCTGCGCTCAGGATAAGACTTAACTTACCTATAGCGATATTGCGTCCGGTGCGGGTTGGATCACCGAACCGCGAAACCGCCTGCCAACCAATCAACAACCCCATGGCCAATAAGCACAAGGTAGCGGCCAAAAACGGAGGGGTAAGAGCTAGCTTAATCAGGTTTTGTGAGCGGACAAAGCCGTGTAGGGATAAGTCAAATACATAGCCGTAAGA
Organism: Robiginitomaculum sp.; assembly: GCA_021776675.1. Classification (GTDB taxonomy): domain Bacteria; phylum Pseudomonadota; class Alphaproteobacteria; order Caulobacterales; family Maricaulaceae; genus Robiginitomaculum_A. The sequence continues at coordinate 1,960 of JAJFFM010000159.1, read as the reverse complement.
ATTATTTTGCTTTGCAATTCCCTGCATAAGTGCATACGCAAATTCGGCTCTGTCAGGATGAGCTAGGCCAAAGGTGTTGAGAAAATCAGGGTCGGATAAAATGTAAACTTTGGTATCGGGGATACGGGCGAGAAGCGTGCCATTATTGCTCTTTATAATAGGCATAATACCGTCCCCGGTTATTGTTTGCATGTGCTCAAAATTATAAAAGTCAATTTTTTCATCTATTCCTATATTTGGATTGGCAAAGATGTGAATACGCTCATTATCTGAATAACTACGTTTAAACTCTAAATCTTCAATGACAGGGTTCAGGAGAGAAGACAATTGCTCAAGCTTGAGCATATCCGGATTGGGTTTATTAAGTCGTTGTACCCAACCCTTTTGTTTGGGGTGATTACGGGTTCGCCATTTTGGCATGACGATAAGGGTCGGTGTGTCGAGAACCATTTCATCCAAATCATTTGAAAACCAACCCCTAGTTAGAGAGACAATTCTAACTTGAGTTTTTGCTTCGCCGCGCAAGACATATGCACGCGATAAACCGACCGTATTACCGTTTTGTTTTAAGAGATGTAGTAAGCCGCCATACCCTGTGGCAGATTTGGATAGAGCGTGGATCCCGCCATTATTACCACTTTTCAAATCACCTGAAAACCCGCTGAGTGTGAAATAGGCCCCGAATGAGAATACACCAAGGATTACAAGCAAAATTATGGTGCGCGGATTGAATATGACGCGGGTGTTACTGCGCTGCTTACGGCCCTCTAAGGTGTTCTGAACCGCTTTACTCATCGTCTTTCCCGAGCAGAACGCATAGATTTGGCTTTGGATCTGGATTGAGCTACATTCTCAAATGCAAAAGCTTGGTAAGCTGCTTTAGATAATTCATAATCTGCCATGCTCAATATACCGCCGCCGAAGAAACTTTTTTCCACTAGTTTTCCGATTTGAGAAAACACATCTCGGGCTTTTGGGGACAAAATAGACAAGCTAGCGATTTCCCTGCTGGTTAAAGACCGTTTGACATGGTGTGGGCGTTTGTCCTCGATATCCTGGATGCTGCGAAACAAAAGAATGTGCACGGCTTCGGCAAATTTACCTTGGGCGGCTAAACCATCCGCATCGTTGATGAGAACGCGTGCGGTATCTGCATCTGGTTGGTAAATGGGGATATCCGGTATGTCTTCCGTCTTGTCAGTTCTTACCACAGCGCGCCGTGTCGCAATGATTGTATTTAAAATGAGGTAAAGAATATAGATAACTGCGAGCCCTAGTATGCCGTAAAAAATCAATTGAAATATTGGGCCTAGAAAACCTAAATCAAAAAGAGGTTTTTTTATTGGTTTTGGGGCTAATTTAGCTTTGTCCTGTGGCAATTCGGTTTGATATTCGGGCGGCATTTCGAAGGTGAATATAGGTTCAACCACGCTGGTAGAAATATCAGTCTCTTGAATATCTATTTCTTGAACATCTATTTCCTGGGCGTAAGAAGGTAATACCAATGCAAAATTGATGGCAAAGCTGATTGCAAATACTGATAAAATAAAAAGTTGTTTCACACCAAACATATTGAAGATTGTAGGTGTGAAACCAGATAATACAATGTCAAAATTATATTATTAAATAGCAGATTTTATGATGTTGTAGACTTCGGGGATATTATCGCGAATTTCTTCGCGGCTGAGGCCCTCAATTGAGTAAGGAAAATTAAGCCATTTTTCGGTTGTATATAAATAATAATCCGGGATGCGGTCCGTCTGGTTGGCTTCGGGTTTGTAATAAGGCACTGCGACGCGGATATCATGTGGTGCATTTTTACGCGCACGGTCATTGAGCTGATCAATAACGGCTTTGATGGTGTTGCCGGTATCAAACACATCATCAACAATCAAAACGGAATCTTTGTGCCCGAGATTCTTCAGCAAATACGACATGCCGTAAATATCGACAGTGTTAC
>JAJFFM010000158.1 GCA_021776675.1 Robiginitomaculum sp. | reverse complement strand
GCCAAAGGCCGTATTAATTCTGCGGCTCATAAGAAACAGCGGAGTAATCTATCGGCGGTTACGAATATGGAAGACCTTGCAGATACAGATTTGGTCATCGAAGCCGCCACAGAAAATATGGAGATTAAAAAATCCATATTCCGTGACCTTGACCGTATCACCAAGCCGGGAGCAATTTTGGCGTCCAATACCTCTTATCTGGATATCAATATTCTGGCGCGCGAAACCAAAAGGCCGGGTGATGTCATTGGCATGCACTTCTTTTCCCCTGCCAATATTATGAAGCTTTTAGAGGTTGTGCGTACAGATACGCTCAATGATGACGTGCTCGCGACCATTATGGGGCTGGGCAAATCCATCGGTAAAATTACGGTGCTCTCCGGCGTTTGCGACGGTTTTATCGGCAATAGAATTCTTAAATCCTACCGCAAGCAGGCTGATTATATGGTCGAAGACGGGGCGGAACCCGAGGATATTGACAGGGTAATGAAGGGTTTTGGCATGGCCATGGGCCCGTTCGCAGTTTCGGACTTGGCCGGCATCGATATTGGTTATTTCAACCGCAGACGCGAAGACGAAACCCGCCCTAAAGGCGAACGCTATTCACGCATAGCTGATTTATTATATGAACAAGGGAGGCTCGGTCAGAAAACCGGAGCAGGCTATTACCGCTACGCGGATGGTTCGCGAACCCCTATGGTCGACCCTGTAACCACAGAGATTATTGCGGCGGAACGCGAACGATTGGGCATTACCCCGCGTATATTCAGCGACACAGACATACGCAACCGTATCCTCTATGCCCTCATTAACGAAGGTGCAAAAATTCTGGACGAAGGCATTGCGGCGCGGGCACTCGACATAGATATGGTCTATGTACATGGTTACGGCTTTCCGGCGTATCACGGCGGCCCGATGTTTTATGCGGACACCATAGGCGCCAAAACCATCTATGATAAAATTCAGGAATTTGCCAAAGACGATCCAAAATTTGGGCCATATTTCTGGAAAGCCTCACCTTTACTCAAAAAGCTTGCCAAAACGGGCGGCACATTTAAAGAATTGTAAGCCTTAATTACTGACTATTAGACTACGCCTAGGCGTCAAAGTTGATGGTGACGCTTTTTGATAGCGGAACTGACTGACAGGACAACACGAAACCGTCTTTGATTTCTTCTGGCTCCAGACCATAATTGATAGCCATATCAACCTCGCCGTCCGTAATTTTGGCGCGGCATGTGGCACAGACACCGCCTTTGCAGGAAAAAGACACATCCAGCCCAGCCCCTAAGACGGCTTCGAGTATAGAACCATGTTCGTCGCGATAATCGACCTCGACCTTTCGGCCATCCATAAGAACGTTTATTTTGGCTTTGGCAGGTGCGTCTGCGACTTTGCGGCGTGCGCCAGCATCACCGACAAAAAATAGTTCCGAATGGATATTGGCCTTAGGCACATCTGCCGCTAACAAGCTGTCACGCGCACCGTCGACCATGGATTTTGGCCCACACATAAAATAACCGTCAACACCAAGTCCGGCAAAAACGTGTTCGTGCAACTGAGCGACTTTTTCGCCGTCTATACGCCCATTGAAAAACGGGATGTCTACGGCTTGTTTTGTCATAAACATCTGCGCAGAAAACCGAGCCATATATAAGTTCTTCAATGCGGCTAATTCAGAACGAAACATAGTGTGCTCGGCGTCGCGGTTGCCATAATAGAGAAAGAATTTGCTAACGCTATCACCTTGCAAAACGGTTCTGATCATAGACATAATCGGAGTGATACCGGAACCTGCGGCAATGCCCACATATGTCCCCCTGCGTTTTGTATCCAGTGAAAATGCCCCGAGCGGCTTGGACAGATCAAGCACATCCCCTGCTTTCAGTTTTGTGTTGGCAAATGCAGAAAACTTACCATCATCTATTTTACGCACGGCGATACGAAACACATCTTCATTTGGCGCGGAACAAAATGAATAAGTACGGCGCACATCTTCGCCGTCTATATTGGTCCTCACAATTACATGTTGCCCGGCATTGAACGCAAATACATCTTTCAATGCGTCCGGTACAGCAAAGGTGATAACCACGCTATCAGAGGTTAACTTTTCGACGTTCTCGACCGGGATTTTATGAAATTTGGACATGTATTTCCTCGAAGCTTTTTTAACTTTTATTTTTAATAATTAATGGCATTTGAACCGGTCAAATGGCTCAAGACAATCTTTACAAGCATGGAGCGCTTTGCACGGAGTAGAGCCAAATTCGCTTATTAATTTTGTGTTGGTAGAACCGCAGCGCGGGCAACTTGGTGTGTGGTCGCCGGGTGGGTCGATACCGTAAATGCGTAGTTTTTCATGCGCTTCTTTGGTAATCCAGTCGGTTGTCCATGCAGGCGATAACTGGTTTTTAATGCCGATATTGCCGTGCCCTGCCGCATCCAGTTTTTCGCGGATCATCTCGCTAATCATATCTGTAGCCGGACAGCCGACATAGGTTGGGGTGATAATGATATTAGGCGGTGTGCTGTCATCAATACCGCGCACAATACCGAGCTCGACAATGTTAATCACAGGAATTTCCGGATCCATAATTTCGGCCATCAAGTCCAGCAGATCTGTGCTATCTACCATCCCTCAAGCCTTACCAGTTTAAACCCGGGTAAGAGAGCTGCATAAATTGCATATCGGATAATATATGCCCCAAATTATCGTCGTGCTGACCTTGGTGTCCGCCCATTAACATGCGTGTTTCTGCGGGCGGCGTTAGACCTCCGGCTTCGCTAAGAACTGCTTTAACTTCCGATAACCAGTCATCATAAAACTGCGTAAAATCTACCGTCAGACCTGTGTCCACGGCATCCGAAATACCTGTATCGCGTACAAACATTTCTCCGGTGAACCGCCATAAACAATTAAGCGCATCTGATGTTCGTTCTCGGCTTTCTTCGGTGCCGTCGCCGAGCCTTAAAACCCAGCCTTTGGCGAACCGGATATGATAAGCAATTTCCTTCAAAGACTTCTCGGCAATTGCCGCCAAAACCGTGTCGCTCGAATTCAGTAAAGCCTCATATTGCAGTTTCTGCATGGTGGAAAACAAATATTGCCTAAGCATAATATGGGCAAAGTCCACATTGGGCTGCGCTACAAATAACGAATTTGTATATTGCTCAAGCGGACGCGTCATCGCCAATATATCTGCATTGGGTGCTAAATCCTCCAGCGTCAAAATATGCTCGAACAGTAATTTGGCTTGCCCTATTAAATCCAAGGACATATTGGTCATAGCCATGTCCAATTCCATCTCTGGGCCGTGGCCGCACATTTCAGACAGGCGTTGACCAAGTATCAGCGCATTATCCGCAAGCCGTAATATATAAACGGTTTCGGGTTTTGTCGGCAGTTTTGCGCCAATATATTTTTCTGCAACACTCATATTTCTACATATTCTTCACACCGTCAGGGACGGTGTAAAATGTTGAGTGGCGGTAAATCTTATCGTCGGACGGATCATATAATTCACCCGATTGTCCGGGATCAGAAGCAATAATATCGTTGGATTTTACAATCCACAACGAACTGGCTTCGCCGCGACGTGTATAGAGGTCGCGGGCTGATAATATAGCGGTTTCAGCGTCCTGCCCATGGACACTGCCTGCATGTTTGTGCGCCAATCCGTTTTTAGAGCGGATGAAA
>JAJFFM010000157.1 GCA_021776675.1 Robiginitomaculum sp. | reverse complement strand
ATCCAGTATTCAAAGGTTTCGGCATCATCATATCGGCAAAGAAAGGGACACGATCATATATATGCCAGCGGGATGTCAACGGGCGTAGTCGGCGCGTTACTTTGGGCAGCGTGGGGGCGATCACGCCAGACATCGCCCTTTCCGAAGCCAATCGCCTTCTTCAGACGATGCGGGCTGGTGTCGACCCCCGTAGCAAGTCCCCCAAGGCAAATGCCGTCGGTCGCGTTATGGACCGTATGCTGCAGGCGAAGCAAAACTCGCGACGCGAAAGTACACTTTCCAACTATCGGTGGCTGATCGAAAAATATTCAGGCGACTGGCTGAACTTCTCCCTCGCCGACATTACGCCTGACGACGTAATGAAGCGGCACAGTAAGATCACCAAGAATGTCGCTCCCGTCAGTGCTGACAACTGGGCTGGAACATTCCGTACGCTTTGGAACTTTGCCGAAGACATGGAAATTGTCAGTGGCCGCAACCCTGTCGATATTTTGAAACGTCAGCGACTGCTGAACGGTAAGCCGGTGCGCGACCGTATTGTACCGCTCAGCCAAGTCCCTAACTTCTTGCTGAAGATCGATGAGACCGAAAACATCGTACAGCGTGCCTACATCCGATTCCTGTTATTCACCGCCTTGCGTCGGAATGAGGCCGCAAATTTACAATGGGCGGATATTCGCAACGACTGCGTTCACGTCCCTGCTGAACGTAACAAGTCCAAGCGCGACTTCATCATACCGCTGTCGTCGTCGGCGCTCACGGCGATAGAAGCCCTGCCAAAAGGGAAATGGGTATTCCCCGCTGATAGCGCCTCCGGCCACGTTGAGGACCCGCGAAAGGCGCTGAAGCGAACCGGATATCGGGTGTCTTGCCACGACCTACGGCGCACATGGGGATCGGCGGCAGCATTCGTAATGCCCGACGCGATACGGCGACGGTTGCTAAATCACGCGCCCGCTGACGTCACAGAACGGCATTATACGGTTTTGACAGATGCTGAACGCTTGCGGGAGTTTAGTGAGAAGGTCGACCGTATGCTGCTGGGAATGGCAGACTGAGTTGACCGGGGGCGTTCGACGAAAGCTGTGCATCCGCGCCTATGGCCAAGTTAGCTCAGCTGGTAGAGCATCGCATTCGTAATGTGGGGGTCGCAAGTTCGAGTCTTGCAGGCGGCACCAGTCTTTAAAATAGCCGAGCTGGAATCGACTGATACCATATTTCTTTGTAGCAACCGATTAACAGCTGCCAGACCCGGTTCCCGGCACTGGATTAAGCCAACACGTGTTATTCATGTAGCAAACCTGAAAACCAATGAGATCAAATTGGTAGCTTCCATCAGAAACCCGACGGGGGCCATACGATCACCTAAAATCTGAGAGCTTCAGTTACACACGTTGCCGCTATCCGTGATCGCCTCGGAACATTGCGGTCTATTAACATCTTACCCCGACATCAAACCGAGATTAATCTCAAGTTGGCTTGCGTCGGCGACGCCGAAACTGACTAAAGCAGCGAGCAGGGTGTCTAGATCGCGCCGCTTTGGTGTGCCGGAAGTAAACAGGGCGGGTTCCTGATGGCAGAGGGTGTCTATCAGGGAGCAGAAGCGGCCGCCGCCGCCGTCGTCGATCCAAAATTCTGTATTGTCGGGCATATGGTCGGCCCAAGCCTTGGCGCCCGCGAGAAGAAGGGGTAAGTGTTCGCCTCGTGGCGAAACTTCGAATAGGTCGAGCGTCAATATGGCGACGAATGGACACGGCGCGGCCAATATAAGCGCTTCGATTACCGGCAGGAACGGGCCGAGCCGGTCAATCCCCTTCTCATATAGGTAGGCCTTGGGCGGAGCAGGACTGTAGCTAAGGTAATTGTTGAATAAGAAGACCGCGACAGCTGGACCGATATGGGTTTCGACCGATGAGGAACGACTCATGGCCAGTCTTTGCCAACCGCGACTATTGGTAAGCCGCCGGAAAATGGATGATCGAACGCGTACAGCTTCAGATTCAGTGATGGAGCTATCATTAAAATAGACCTCGTCGACACTTCGCAGAAAAAGCGCTACGGCATCGAAGAATGCCTCGTCCGGCATTGAGGTAATGGGATCAAGAGCAAGCTCATCGACCTCCAACGGCACAGCCCCCGGCAGGCACTTAGCCACAAGGTCGAAATAGGCAGCATTCCATTCCGATGGCTTGCGATCCACGTTTTCGCCCTTGTCCAAACCGGCACCGTTTGCAGTTGTCGTCCATGGGCCATAGGCTCCGGCAAGGTCGCGTAACCAAGGCCGTTTTGCAACGTCTGCAATTCCTGCGGCAGCGCCAAGCCAGAGAGCGGCGGCTTGGTGATCGGTGTATTCCTCCGCTCGATGCTGTTCCTCGTGGGTTGGTTCCAATTCCGGCTCTCCACCGGGAATTCGAAATCCGCGCCGAGGGCGCGGTTCTTCTACCGCGAATGCTGGCCAATCTGGCTCAGGTCGCCTACCGGCGAGCCAAGCAATTTCCACGTCGATTGCAGCGTCTGCCCGGTCACGGAAGCGTTCGGAAAGCGTAGCGGCCTCGTCTTCGCTGATGTCCCAACGACGGTGCGGGCGAACGCAGGCTAAAAAGGAACAGCGCAGGATAGCTCGGAGCAACCGCTCGTCCGTTTCCGCCAGAACAGTCACGGCAGCAGAAAAACCATGCGCCGCAGCAGGGTTTTGGCGGGCCGCGACATTCAAAATGGTGCGGATGTCGTCGGAATTCGTGTGATCCTGGAGCATGTAGATCATTCCGGCGAAGGCGATGGCGATTGGATTGTAACGCAGCCCTTGGCGATAGCGGTGGATCGTATCCTCTTTTGATTGAATTGCACGGGTGAATGTATCCTGCGCCCATTCACGGTGTGCGGCGCGAAAATCAGCATCACAGTCTCGCATCGCGATCATTGCAGCGCCGATTACGTAATGTTCTAGGATCCACTCGCCGTCAGGATCATCTATTTTCTTTGATGCAGAAGAACTTTGCGCCCATTGGGCTGCATCCGTGGCGAACTGAGCTGTCGATCGAGATGAATCTTCAACAGCATTAAGGATTTTGATCGGCGTATATATCTCAGCAGAGCCAGCTATGGATTCGTTCTGCATGAGGGCAAGATGTTGGGATTCCGTCGGGGGAGAGTCGTAATGCCAACCAGTCCTTTGCGTTCCGTCAGGCAGCTCTTCGAACACTTCGACGTAGTTTTTCGGATCAACGCGATTAAGCGCATGAAGCACCATGAACTCCGGATCACCGAAATCGCTATCACTTCCGGAAGGACCGAGGCGATCAGCGGCGCAGCGAAGCAGATTGGTCAGGGAATCCCGTTGGGTTGAGGGTTCGAAGAGGGCATAATAGTCGAGAATATTTTCAAGAGCCAAACTGCGAGAAGGGCGTTTCTTCAAATCCGCAAGGCTGTTCGCCCCTAACAAACCCTTATTTAAGGCGCCTAAGCCAAAGAAATCTGGGCTCTCGAAGCCTTCCTGCGCAACGCGTAAATGATCAATACTCAGAAGTTCTGGACACCCTACAAATGGAATTGCCGCTTCGCGCGACGCGGGCCAATGTGAGAGGATCAAATCGACCGCTATCAACAGATAGGCGGCAGGTGCACCCGGAGAACTTAGCACGTCAGTTAGCACCGCGTCGAAGTCTTCTCCTGCTTCGATCCGGCCATGCGCCCACGCCTCAAGCGCCATTAAGGCAGACGTTACCGCATAATGCCGCGCGCCTTCCCGCGACCATCTGTATGTTTCGGTGAACGG
>JAJFFM010000156.1 GCA_021776675.1 Robiginitomaculum sp. | reverse complement strand
CGCGTTTGATAAAGCTTCCCTCTTGTATGGGGGTTTTTACAACCAATCCTGCGGTTTCAGCTTTGACGGCGACTTCGCGGTCTGCTTCTGTTCGGCCATATAATTCCATATAACTTTCATGGGTTTCCGCGTTTAAGCGTTTGATGACCACGCTCGGCATAACCGCTTCAACTTCAGTTATGGCCGCGGTCACTGGCTCGTCGGTTTTTTTGCTGCCGATAACAAACCATAGCACAATCAGTGACATGAGGAGCGCTGCGACAAGATATGAGGTTTTGATTTTCATAATGGTCAATCTATGTGTATTTATTGGCTTCGCAAGCCTTTATAACTGAATTTTACGTAACAGTTCCGGCTATCAACTATGCAAATATGCATAATGTAATAAAGGTTTTGCTTTGGTTTCGATTGGGTAGTATTGCACAATCTCATAGTGCAAAACAGTAGCGATGGTAGCTTTACAGGGGAATTATTTTGAAGAACATTTTGGATCAGTTGGAAGAGCGCCGCGCAGCCGCTCGGCTCGGGGGCGGTAAGGCCCGCATTGATACCCAACATGCCAAAGGCAAATTAACGGCGCGGGAGCGCATAGATTTATTGCTCGACGAAGATAGTTTCGAAGAATTTGATATGTTTGTTGCTCACCGCTGTACGGATTTTGAGATGCAGGAAAAAGGCTTTCCGGGTGACGGTGTTGTCACAGGATGGGGCACGATTAATGGCCGTAAGACATTTGTATTTGCACAGGACTTTACCGTATTCGGTGGGTCGTTGTCTGAGACTAATGCCAAGAAAATTTGCAAGATACAAGAAATGGCTATCAAGAACCGCGCGCCCATTATCGGCCTGAATGATAGTGGTGGCGCACGTATCCAAGAGGGCGTGGTGTCACTTGGTGGTTATGCAGATGTATTTCAAAACAATGTGCTCGCCAGCGGCGTTATCCCGCAAATCAGTGTCATTATGGGGCCGTGTGCAGGCGGTGCCGTGTATTCACCGGCGTTGACCGACTTTATCTTTATGGTGCGCAATACCAGCTATATGTTTGTGACCGGGCCGGACGTGGTCAAAACCGTGACCAACGAAATCGTTACCGCCGAAGAACTGGGCGGTGCCAAAACCCACACTACCAAATCATCCGTAGCCGACGGGGCCTTTGATAATGACATGGAAGCGCTTGCGGAAATTCGCCGCTTGTTCGATTTCCTACCGCTCCACAACAAAGGCGACGTCCCGACCCGCAAAGTGTTTGACGACCCAGAGCGTATAGATATGTCGCTAGATACTCTGGTACCGGAAAACCCGAACCTGCCCTATGATATGACCGAGCTGATTACCAAGGTGGCGGACGAGGGCGATTTTTACGAGCTACAAAAAGACTATGCTAAAAACATCCTGACCGGGTTTATTCGCCTTGATGGCTCGACGGTCGGTGTGGTGGCCAATCAGCCACTGGTGCTTGCGGGATGCCTCGATAGTGATGCGTCGCGCAAAGCCGGGCGATTTGTCCGTTTCTGTGATGCGTTCTCTATCCCGATTTTGACATTTGTCGATGTGCCCGGATTTCTGCCCGGTACGGCCCAAGAATATGGCGGTATCATCAAGCACGGCGCCAAGCTGCTCTATGCTTACGGCGAGGCGACAGTGCCGAAAGTCACGGTCATCACCCGCAAAGCTTACGGCGGTGCTTATGATGTGATGGCACCGAAACATCTGCGCGGTGATATGAATTATGCATGGCCGTCGGCGCAAATCGCCGTTATGGGCGCAAAAGGCGCGGTGGAAATCCTCTACCGCAAAGATTTGGGCGATGCTGACAAGATTGCAGAACACACAGCAGAATACGAAAAGAACTTCGCCAATCCGTTCAAGGCGGCCGAAAAAGGCTATATAGACGAAGTCATCATGCCCCACAGCACACGAAAACGCATATGTAGGTCGTTCTCCATGCTAAAAGATAAAGACCTAAAAAACCCATGGAAAAAACACGGGAATTTGCCGCTGTGATTGAATACTTATTTTCGGTTTCTTTTCCAAGGTAGAGAAAAGAGAAAGGTTTTCATGCAACATATTGGTTTTATCAAAATTTATGAAAGTAATTTTTTGACAAAGGGTTCGCAAGTTCGGTTTGAGAGCGGTAACTTTTATTATTTTGATACAAAGTTTTCAGAAACAAGGCTTACAATCCTTGGTGAAAGCATTAGTTCGATGAACAAGGCTAGTATCCGTAGGATTGGCACATCAGGTGGAAGCCCATTTTCTAATCTGTTTAAAGGTGGTTTATACATAGCAATTTTTATGGAAATTTTAGAATTTGCACAACTTAAAACGGGAAAGCAACGTTTAAGTATTCACTTTGATGATGGGAAATATTTTACAGGTTTTACAGATTTGGAAACTTTTTTCAAAGTTCAAGATGTATGGATTGAGCATAAATAGGATTAAGTATATAGTTTTAATATGACAACAAAAGCACTAAAATTTTACCACAGAACCCCCCACTATAATGGGGAATGAAGAGCTTAGCATTGGCGTGATTGTTTTGGTGTTTGGGGTGCCTGTTTTTCTTTTTGTCAGCCTGATGCTTTATTTTGGCGGCGGTAAAAGCAAAGAAGAAAAAGTGCTGGATAAATTAATAGACAGGCATGAACTGCCCCTAATCAGCAATTGGAACCGTGTGGTGTATACGGATGAATACGGAACAACCCATTATGATAAATGGCCTGAAGAAGTGGCGCGGTTTATAGAATCCTCGGGGTTTCAATTTTCAACTTTGAAACACGCCGAAGTCACGAGCTTAGTCACAGAGAAAATTGCTGCAAAAGTGGCGAGCATGAAAAGAATTAAAGATTACCTTGAAACTGGTGACCCTTATGATTTTGAGAGAAAATGTGCTGAACTTCTTAAAAAATATGGCTGGGAAGCTATGACGACAAAAAAATCAGGCGACCAAGGCGCAGATATTATTGCCACGAAAGGCGGTAAATCCGTTGCTATACAATGTAAATTATATAGCAAGCCCGTGGGTAATAAGGCGGTACAAGAAGCTCTGTCTGGAAAATTATATAATTCGGTGGGCTATGCGGCCGTTGTGGCGTCTAATGGGTTTACGTATTCTGCCAAAAAACTTGCACAAAAAACCGATGTCGTTCTATTAACATCATCAAGCCTTTCTAAGCTGGAAAAATACATATGATAAAGAAAATATTGATAGCAAACCGCGGCGAGATTGCTTGTCGGGTGATTAAAACTGCCAAATTAATGGGCATAAAAACCGTCGCAGTATACTCGGATGCTGACAAAGATGCACTGCATGTGTCGGCGGCGGACGAAGCGGTTTATATCGGCGCATCTGCTGCGTCCGAGAGCTATCTTGTCATGGATAAAATACTCGCGGCTATTAAGGAAACAGGCGCAGACGCGGTACATCCCGGCTATGGTTTCCTCAGTGAAAACAAAGAGTTCGCTCTTAAACTTCAAGATATGGGCGTTGCCTTTATTGGGCCGAATGTACGGGCGATTGAAGCTATGGGCGACAAAATCGCTTCTAAAAACCTTGCCATAGAAGCAGGCGTATCCTGTGTGCCGGGGCATATGGGGTTAATCGAAGACGCCGATGAAGCCGTGAAAATCGCCAATAAAGTCGGTTATCCGGTGATGATAAAAGCATCTGCGGGCGGCGGCGGCAAAGGTATGCGGGTTGCTTACACCGACGAAGAAGCGCGAGAAGGTTTCCAGTCATCCAAGAACGAAGCCAAATCATCATTCGGCGACGATCGTATTTTCATCGAGAAGTTCATCGAAAGCCCGCGCCATATTGAAATTCAGGTGCTCGGCGATAAGCACGGCAATATCATATATCTAGGCGAGCGCGAATGCTCCATTCAGCGCCGCAACCAAAAAGTTATCGAAGAAGCGCCGTCGCCTTTCCTAGACGAAGCCACCCGCGCAAAAATGGGCGCAGAAGCCGTAGCATTGTCTGCTATTGTTGATTATGACAGCGCCGGTACAGTGGAATTTATCGTCGACAAAGACATGAATTTCTATTTTCTGGAAATGAACACACGTTTACAAGTCGAGCATCCTGTCACCGAACTGATTACGGGCGTAGATTTGGTTGAGCAAATGATACGCGTGGCCGACGGTGAAAAGCTCAAAATTAAGCAAAAAGACGTCAAGCTGAACGGTTGGGCCATAGAAAGTCGTATCTACGCCGAAGACCCGTACCGTAATTTCTTACCGAGCATTGGCCGTTTGGTACGCTACCGCCCACCCGCAGAGGGCAAAACGGCCGAAGGCGCCATCGTCCGCAATGATACGGGCGTCTATGAGGGCGGCGAGATATCCATGTTTTATGACCCTATGATTGCCAAGCTTTGTACGTGGGGCGAGGATAGGGGTATTGCCGTCAAAGCCATGCAAAAGGCGCTTGATACGTTCGAAATCAAAGGTGTTGGCCACAATATTCCTTTCCTTTCCGCCGTCATGCAATGCGACCGTTTTGAAAGGGGCGATATTTCCACCAATTACATCGCCGAAGAATACCCGGACGGGTTCGAAGGCGTGGCCCTCAACCCCGGTCATACGCGCGCCATTGCTTGTGTTTGTACTTTGATGGCGCAAAAACTTGCTGAACGTGCGGCGAGCGGTTCTGGCATTCTGACCCATCATGACCGCGCTATCCCAACAGATGTGCGTGTGCAAGTCGGCGAGCGGCACTACGAAATAAAAACTGAGCGTACCAATGGCAATAGTTTGGTCACATCGGCATCATTATCCACTGGTGATAGCGATAAAGCGGCCATAGAGCTCGAAATTTCTACTGCATGGGCACCGGGGCAATCATTGGTGACTTCGCTCATTGACAACGACCCTTTCGTATTTGCGGCTACGCCCGTTCCTGAAGGTTACCGTGTAGGCTACCGTGGTTCCGACGTTGAGGTTAAAGTACGTACACCAGCCCAGGCAAAATTGGCCACGTTAATGCCCGAGAAAATCGTTGCTGATACGTCTAACTTGCTCCTCTGTCCTATGCCCGGCGTCATTGTCTCGATTTTGGTGGCGGAAGGTGATGAAGTCCAAGACGGGCAAGCGCTTGCTGTGGTCGAAGCCATGAAAATGGAAAACACGCTTCGCGCCGAGAAAAAGTCCGTAATTTCAAAAATAAATGCAGGCGCAGGCGATAACCTCGCAGTGGACGAAGTCATTATGGAATTTGCGGGCGCTTCATAATGAAAATCTCTGTTGATTATCGTTATATTAGCCCTTGGCGTTGGCATGTTTTTCATTATGTTAGTCATCCAATAGATTCTGCTTTGTGGGGCAGAACGCTGTGAAATTATAGGTTTGATATGAAATTTTCTATGGAACGTTCGGCTTTACTCGGAGCTTTGGGACATGTGCAAAATGTGGTGGAGCGCCGCAACACGATCCCGATTTTATCCAATGTATTGATGACGGCAGAAAACGGTACGGTGAGCTTTGTTGCGACTGATTTGGACATCGAAGTATCCGAACAAGCAAATGCCGATGTGTCCGTACCGGGCGATATGACCGCACCTGCGCATACGCTTTATGATATTGCGCGCAAATTACCTGACGGCGCAGAAGTATCTTTGGCCATTGGTTCTGACGGGCGTCTTGAAGTTGATGCGGGACGTTCGCATTTCGTCTTACCGCTTTTGCCTGCTGGTGATTTTCCGAAAATGACAGCGGACGGATTTACCCATAATTTTGCTTTGGGTGCGGCCGAGTTAATAAGGCTCATCGATAAAACAAAATTTGCTATTTCCACAGAAGAAACCCGTTATTATCTCAACGGTATTTATATGCACGGCATTGACGGTAAATTACGCTGTGTAGCTACGGATGGTCACCGTTTGGCATTATGCGAAATGGACTTGCCAGCCATGACTGACGGTGAGGCTGACGGCCTACCGGGCATTATTATTCCGCGTAAAACCATCGCAGAATTACGCCGCCTTATTGACGGCCTATCCGAAACCATTGAAATTTCAGTGTCCGAAGCGAAAATCCGTTTCAAAGTTGGCTCAGCCGTTCTGACCTCCAAACTTATTGACGGTACGTTTCCGGATTATGACCGGGTCATCCCGAAGGCTGGCGATAAATTACTTGTTATTGATAACGGCGTATTTGCCAATGCTGTTGACCGTGTATCGACGATTTCAGCCGAAAAATCTCGGTCTATTAAGCTAAGCCTTGCTGGCGATACTCTCACATTAGCCGTCAACAATCCTGAACACGGTAATGCCGTAGAAGATTTGATGGTAGATTATGGTTTCGATGATTTAGAGATTGGTTTTAACGCAAAATATTTGCTCGATGTGACTACACAAATTGAAGCCCGCGATGTGCATTTCAGTCTGTCTGACCCAGCGTCTCCGGCACTGGTTAAAGATCCGGAAGATCCCGGTGCGTTGTTTGTACTTATGCCGTTACGGGTTTAAGTAGCACGCGTATAAGTGGCCAATACAGATCCTATCAGTAGCGAATTTATCAAAAGTCTATTATTGAGCGACTTCCGCTCTTATCCGGCGTTGGACGTGGAGTTTGATGGCCGTCCGGTTGTACTGTACGGCGAAAATGGTGCTGGTAAAACCAATCTATTAGAAGCCGTTTCTTTGTTGTCGCCCGGGCGAGGACTACGCCGCGCCAAATTACTAGACCTTGCAAGGCGAGAAAACGGCGAACCGTGTGATACATGGGCTGTTGCGGCCAAATTAGGCATTGAGGACATCAATGTAGGTACGGGGAGCATTGATGGTGCGCCTAACCGCCGCCAAATGCGTATGGACGGCAAAACCACTTCCGGCCCCGAAATGGCCAAGCATATCAGTATTAACTGGCTGACCCCAGCCCAGGACAGATTGTTTACGGGGCCTGCTTCTGATCGCCGCAAATTTTTTGACCGTTTATGCCTTATCCATAGGCCAAGCCATGGCCGAACGTTTTTAGCTTACGAAAAATCCCGTGCTGAGCGTGGTCGGTTGTTTGCTGATGGTATAGATGATGCATATTGGTTTGATGCGCTGGAAACAGATATGGCAGAGCGCGGTGCTCAAATTGCACAGGCCCGTTGGCAGGTTTTAGAAATGCTCCGTGCCGAAATCGCCGTCAGACCAGAGGGCAGTTTCCCCAAGGCCGCATTGGACTTGGACGGAGAGGCCGAAGCCCTCTACGCGGCTGGTGCAGAAGAACCGGAAGTCGCTGAATATATCAAAACCAATTTAGCCAAAGACCGCGCCCTGGATGCCCGCGCAGGACGTACTTTGCGCGGCGTCCACAAAAGTGATTTACTTGTCACCCATGTAGAAAAATCCATGGCCGTCGCACATTGTTCGACCGGTGAGCAAAAAGCTTTGTTAATTGGTTTGGTGTTGGCCCATGCACGCAGTCAATCGAATAGCCAGCCTAGTAATAAGTCCAAAAGGCCTCCGCTCTTGCTACTGGACGAAGTTGCTGCGCATTTGGACGAACACCGCCGCGCCGCATTGATTGAAGAACTTCTTGAGCTAGGTACACAAGTATTCATGACGGGAACTGATGCAAATTTGTTCTCGGCTTTTGCAGGTAGGGCGCAAGTCTTTGAAGTTGCGGACGGAAAACTGCATCTTCAATCTGGCAATTTGCCCTAGTAATTTGCCCAAGTAATTTGTCCAAGTAATTTGCCCAAGTAATTTGCCCAAGTAATTTGCCCAAGTAATTTGCCCAAGTAATTTGTATGGTTGACGCACTTAGGCAGTAAGAGTAGGCACGGCATCATGAAAAATAAGACACAAGAAAATTTACCCGAAGAAAATTTTACCAATATATCCGGCCATACAATTTCGGGGTTGGGTCATATTGCGGACGACTATGATGCGGCACTCGTCGATATTTGGGGTGTTATTCATAATGGCCGCGAAGGGTTTCCCGCTGCTATTGAAGCCTTGCAAAGGTTTCGCGAACAGCGCGGGCCCGTGGTGTTAATTTCTAATTCACCACGCCCATCAGTTGCTATACCCGCACAGTTCGACGAAGTGGGCGTGCCCCACGATGTTTATGATGCTATTGTCACATCAGGTGATGCGACAATAGACGAGCTAGCACGCAGGGCGCCGGGGCCTGCGTTTAAACTGGGGCCAGAACGCGACGATAAATTATACGAAGACTTGGCATTGAACTTTACAGAAATAGAACACGCGAAATTTATCACCTGTACCGGATTGTTTGACGACGACAATGAAACGCCGGATGATTATACGGAACTACTTGGGCAAGCTCGGGAGCTTAATATTCCCATGGTC
This sequence comes from Robiginitomaculum sp., assembly GCA_021776675.1. GTDB lineage: Bacteria > Pseudomonadota > Alphaproteobacteria > Caulobacterales > Maricaulaceae > Robiginitomaculum_A. The sequence goes on along the minus strand of JAJFFM010000156.1, from coordinate 4,484 downwards.
TGCGCCAATCCGGACGTGCGCGTTAAAAAGGGTGACAAACTGATTTATTGTGGGGGTGCATTGGCGCAATCCTATGAAGATATGGGCGGTGAAGTGATATATGCGGGTAAGCCCTATGATGCTATTTACCGCTTGTCGCGCGCTTGGCTCAAAGAACTTACGGGCTATGAGCTTGACCGTTCTCGGGTCTTGGCGGTTGGCGATAATATCCATACTGATTTGCTGGGTGCGCAAAACCAGAACTATGATGGGCTCTTTGTGGCAGATGGTCTAAGTGTTGGTAATAGTAGTGCCGTTGCAAATGTACTTGAAAAACACGGTATTTATGTCAAATACATGCTATCAACATTATCTTGGTAGAAAAAGAATAGGTGAAAACACAATGAGTAATAGACGCGGATATTATCTGGACGAAATGCAAATTGGTATGTTTGCCGAAACCAGCATGGTTGTGTCTGGCGATAAAATAAATACCTTTGCAGAACTGTCAGGTGATTTTAATCCTATACATATGGACGCAGAATTTGCCGCGACGACAATGTTTGGTAAACGCATTGCACATGGTGCTTTGTCGGCGTCTCTTATTTCGGCCATTTTAGGCAATGATTTACCGGGACCGGGCGCTATATTTGTTGAGCTTAATATGCGGTTTCGCCGTCCGGCCTTTATAGATGACGAGATTACGGCCCGCGCCGAAGTCGCCGAAATAAATGAGCGAACAGGCCGCCTTAAAATGAAGGTTTCGTGCAGTGTAAACGGCAAACAAATCATTCGCGGTAATGCGGGCGTTATTGTTCCAAAACGCCCAGAGGGTGATATAACTAAAATTTCTGAAGTTTCTGAAGTTTCTGGCCAAGGCTAGTACCCTTTAAAAAGGCTGTATCCATGAAAATTATTGATCATTATGATCGCCTGAATGTCTTAGACATGGGCGCAGTTATTGCCCTTGGTAATTTTGATGGACTACACCGTGGCCATAAAGTTGTTATCAATACGGCAGCGGATATCGCCAAAGCTAATGAAGCAACCCTAGCCGTGGCATGTTTCAGGCCACATCCAAGCCAGTTTTTTGATAAGAATGTAACGCCGTTTCGGTTGATGAGTGCACGTGTGCGGACACGGCTTATGAAAGAAATGGGTGCGCAAACATTGTTCGAAATTCCGTTCGATAAAACATTAACCCAAATGGACGACGAAGAATTTGTCGAAATCGTCCTGCATAAGGGGCTCGGTGTCACCCACGTGGTCGTCGGCGAAGATTTTCGCTACGGTAAAAAACGATGCGGTGATTGTAAGACCTTAAAGAAACACTGTGCGGCGCGCGGTATTGGCGTGACCACAGTCCCGGAAATTAGCCTGCACAAAAGCTATGGCAAATATGGCTCCACAGAAATCCGCCAAGCACTTAGGGACGGCGATGTATTCTTTGCTGCCCATATGCTATCGCGTCCATGGATTGTTGACGGTGAAGTGGTTCACGGCGACCACCTTGGCCGCACGCTCGGCTTTCCTACGGCTAATCTTTATTTTAATGACCGCATCAGACCGAAAGCCGGTATTTATGCTGCACAATGTCGGTTAGACGGCGAAGATAAGTGGCACCACGGTGTTGCTTATGTAGGTTCGAGGCCAACGGTTGATGGCAAGGACCACCGCCTCGAAATGCATATATTCGATTTTGACGACGATATTTATGGCCGCATTATCGAAGTGGCTTTTCGTGCCTTTATCAGGGACGACATAAAGTTTGACGGCCTAGACGCGCTAACGGCACAAATGAAAAAAGACGCGGGCGGAGCAAGGGCTATATTTGGACTTTAGCAGTTCATTATTGTATATACGCCAACCGTACTTAAACTTGACAAATATGTCTGTTACCGCTCTGATACTTAGGAACAAATGGGAGAGAACTATGGAACAATTTTTGACGCCTGTATTGGCACTTATACTGTGGACATTCGTCATGTGGGTGGTGATGTATAAACGCCGTATTCCGGCTATGAATAAGCTGAGCAAAGACCCGCAAAAGTTTATTGATGATCCGGACCTTTGGGCAAAAATGCCAAAGCACGCTACTAATGCCGCTGATAATTATAATCATCTACATGAGCAGCCGGTGATCTTTTATGCGCTAATGTTCTATATCTCGATAAGCCAGCAAGCTGATAACATTTTTATGTATATGGCTTGGGCCTATATAGGTATCCGTGTGGTGCATTCATTGGTGCAAATCACTACCAACAAAGTTATGCACAGATTTTCATTATTTGCACTTGGTTCAGTCGTGTTGATAGCAATGGGTGTGCGAGCTGCTTTAGGTTTACTATAAAAGTGGGTTTATTTTAAAAACAGCCAACCAGTTACAATTGGCATTCGATTATCATTGTGAACTCAGCGCGGAGTGTCTAATAAGCGGGTGATGATAGCTGAAATTGGACAAATAGCCCTGATACTCGCCTTACTGATTGCGGTGGCGCAATCTTTCTTACCTATGTGGGGCGCATATCGTTCTGATGCCCGATTAATGGCTTTTGGCGACCGGGCGGCGACCATGCAATTTGTACTGCTTGCGGTAGCGTTTGTGGCGTTAACCATAGCTTTTATCAATTCAGATTTTTCAGTTCAACTGGTCGCCGTAAATTCCCATACTAACAAACCGCTCCTGTATAAGATAAGTGGTGTATGGGGTAACCACGAAGGCTCCATGCTTTTATGGGTGCTGATTTTAAGTGTTTATGGGGCGTTGGTGCCGAAATACGGCAAAAGCTTACCTGCGGGTTTGAAAGCACGGGCATTGTCCGTGCAAGGCATGATAAGTGTCGGGTTTTTAGGTTTTATCCTGTTTACCTCTAATCCGTTTATTCGTTTCGACCAGATACCCTTAAACGGGCAGGGATTAAACCCTCTATTGCAAGACCCAGGGTTAGCTTTCCATCCACCGTTTTTGTATTTGGGCTATGTCGGGTTTTCCATGGCATTTAGTTTCTCCGTTGCGGCTCTGATTGAAGGGCGTGTCGATGCGGTTTGGGCGCGCTGGCTACGGCCTTGGGTTTTAGTGGCGTGGAGTTTTTTAACCATTGGTATCACTATGGGCAGTGTCTGGGCTTATTACGAGCTTGGTTGGGGCGGCTGGTGGATGTGGGATCCTGTGGAAAATGTATCTTTCTTACCTTGGCTAGTCGGAACAGCCTTGCTGCATTCTATCATGGTTTTGGGTAAACGGCATTCCATGGCTAATTGGACAATTTTGCTCGGTATTACTGCTTTTAGCTTAAGTTTGGTTGGGACATTCGTGGTGCGTTCAGGCGTTCTGACCAGCGTGCATTCTTTTGCGGTTGATCCGGCGCGAGGCGTATTTATTTTGGCATTGTTATTATTGGCGACAGGTGGCGGTTTGACCATGTTTGCCCTGCGCGCCCATACTCTGCGCGGTGGGCCGAGCTTTACATTGGTATCGAAGGAAGGTGGATTATTGCTGAATAATTTACTGCTAGTAACGGCTACTTTCACCGTGTTTCTTGGTACATTTTATCCGCTATTAATCGAGGCATTTACGAGCGGTAAAATCTCGGTCGGAGAACCGTATTTTGACCGGACATTTGCACCGGTGATGGTTGTGCTCGTCGCCTTTATGGGTATTGGGCCATTGGTAAAATGGCGAGAAGATAGCTGGGCAACTTTGCGCCCGCATCTTTTCAAATCCTTAGTTCTGATTGTGGTTTTATCAGGTTTTGTTTTGTGGTTGGGTAAGTCTGTGCTTGGTGCTTTCTCCATGGGGGTTGCAGCTTATTTAGCCTATAGCACTGTGGTTGCATTTGGCCGCAAAATTAAGTTTGGCCAAACCGGTTCTAATCAGCATAAGATAATGAAGATGTTAAAGGCCCAACCTGCCGCGGTTTGGGGTTTTTTTATTGCCCATATGGGCATTGCGATTTGTATGGCAGGGATTACCGCTATGTCGGTCTGGGCGGTTGATAGTGCAAAAGTCCTAAAAAAAGGGGAGAGCATGACCGTGAGCGGATATGAATTTACCCTAAAAAATATAACCCCGGGGGCAGAGCAGAACTTTCAAAAACTAGTCAGTGAAGTCGAAGTGCGTAGAAAAAACCGCAAAATAGGTACTCTTAAATCAGAACGCCGCTTCTATAATGTTCGCCAGATGATTACTACCGAAGCCGGTATCCAAGTGCGCCCTATGCGCAATCTCTATGTTGGTGTGGGCGAGGGGGACGCCGAAAAAGGTTGGGTCGTGCGTGCATATGTGCACCCATTGGTAAATTGGATTTGGCTTGGTGCTTTACTCATTGCTCTAGCGGGGTTTGTCTCCATATTGGATAAAGATCGGTTAAAGGATCGTACCAAAGGTAAATTGTCATGAAGTTGTCGTGGAAAGGTTTAATCCCGCTTATCATGTTTTTGGCACTGGGAATAGTCTTTGCAATTGGTTTGACCAAGGATCCTAGCAAGCTTCCGTCCCAGATAAT
>JAJFFM010000155.1 GCA_021776675.1 Robiginitomaculum sp. | reverse complement strand
AACACTGACTATATTTTCACCAATAGACTCAATTGCATCGGCACTATCTTGCTCAATTTTATCCATACGGTTTGTAAGCAAGGCCTCACCTTTTTGCCGTTGACGTTCTTCGCGCTGTATGCGCGCATCTACAACTGTTGCTAGCTTAGCAATATGAGCATTAATGCCGTTGATAGCTTCGGCTTGTTGACGTTCTGCAGCCGTTAAGCGCTGATTGGCTTTGGTCAAAGCACCTGACAATGTCTCGAGACGGGGATCATTAAGGACAATCCGCAAATCATGACCGACATCTTGTCGGGTTTGATCAATCATGCCCGTTAAACGGTCTGATAAGTTTTCTATATGCCCAGTAAGTTCGCCTGTGCGTGTATCTCCCTCCAACGCTTCATAAGATGTCTTTAAGGCGCGGACTGAAGTACGGGTTAAACTGTTTGCTCGTTTTAAACGTTTTTCAATATCGTCCACATGGCTTCGCAATGAAACCAATGTGTCTCTGCTCGGCGGCTTTATAGATACAGTCGATTTTATGGGTGCCGACTTGGCTGCAGGTTTTTTAGTTATTGGCTTTTTTACAATCGCTTTAAGCTTTGCTGGAGAATTACCCACATGTTTTTTGGCAAGCCGAGACGGTTTTGCAGCGGCCTTTTTGGACTCCTTGATGGGTGCCTTTACAGAAGATTTTAATGGTGTAGCCATCTACGCGTGTCCCTATTGCCGCACACCTGCCCGAGGAGCGCCAGCAATGCAAATCAGTTTGTATAAGAATTGCGTTAATTATAGTTAAAATGGTGTTAACAAGCCACTATATTGTCAAGGTTTATAGGTAATTATAGCGCGCACCTTACTCCAAAAAATACCCCGGAGCCGATTTTCGCAACTTCTGCTCTAAACGGTTTATTTTGAGGTCAAGCGAACTTGCTGTCGGGATATCTACACGTAATGCATCATAAACATCCCATGATTGCTCTAACGCACCTTTGGCAGCCAATACTTGCGCCAAACCGACATAGGTATTGGGATCGTAAGGGTCTTTGGCGAGGGCAGTTTGCAATAAATGTTCGGCGCTCATGCTGTACACGCTACCATCTTTTGCTTGTTGTTTAGTAAGTTTTGCTCGTGCCATACCTGCAAGACGGTAGATAAAAGCAGGAGCTATTTTCTCTTCCAAATCTTTTTTTACCGTTTTAAGTAAATCAAGCCGGCTCTCCACCGTACCCTTACCAGCCAAATGGTTTGCCATTATGTACCGCAACATTAAGTGTGACCGGTGTCCAATTTTTGCATTTTCATATGCTTTAATACCTACACATACAGAATTTGAGTTGTCGTCTTCACAATCAATACCTGTATAGGCAAGGTATCTTTGCCCAATGAACCAAGCTTGCGCTATATCACCGACTTCATTACGTTCAAAATTTTCATCAAACTCTACTTTCAACTCTGCAACACTCTTTATACCCCCAAGTGCACGGTTATGGACGGCTTCATTAATTAAAAATACGAGCGGAGAAACGTTTTTTGCTTGTGCAGTACCTGTCGCACTTACCGGCAAAGGAAATTCTGCATCTATGTCTTCGCGGTCAACCAAAGTCCAAACTTGCTTTTGGCCTTTTGGCGCCGTGGGCCCGTAAGACAACATCTCAAACCATTTAGGTGGCGCACCGTAAGCATAAAGTTCACGCAGAACGGAAGGATGCAAGGGCCACTCATGATGTGCAAATGCAAATAAACTGTTTTTGGTTCCGCTGTTTTCATATGCTTCATCCATAAATTTTGCACTAAAAACTACATCATTTTCATGCTTAATATTAAGTACTTTTTCAGTTTTTTTAATTTCTATATCTGTCTTTAAATGGCCGCCAGCCCAACTCATTGCACTTTCGACCCAATAAGCATCCAATATCGTGCCTTGCCCCATATCCAACTTCGTAAGGCGTCCATTATTTGTAGCCCTGCGCACTGCCGTAATGTCACGATAAACTTTTGAATATAGCGACGTGTTTTCGAACAGCACTTTCCCTGTAGTCTTTCCAGACATATTATATTCAGGCTTTAAGCTCAAAATACGGTCCAGCTTGAAATCATAGATAGTCAAGTTTTTATCAACTCGCATAGCCGCGAAATTTTCACCGATGGTCAGTATAACATCCTTTACGGTAGCTAAGCCTTCGCCCGAAGCCGCCCCGCTAGAAACTTCATAATGCATGACCAGTTGTTGACTGCTAACTTCGCCGCGCGCTTTAAGATAGTCCTCTGCACTGAAATAAAACGGAGCTATTGGTCTGGCCTTTTTGCTAACCGTTTTTTTCTGCTTTGTTTGTTCTTTCGGTTTAAAGATTTCAGACGTTATGACGTCCAGCAAGGTGTCCAGCATGGTTTTTTCGGACGAGCTACCACGCGGCTCCAAGACTGTATCATCTCTTTCTTCGTTCTTTAAAACTGTGTCTTCTGTACCTTTGATATCAATGATTGTGCCATCAGGAACTTGCATTAAGTCGTGGATAATTTGCTCTCGTCTTGTTTTTTGACCGTCTCTTTTTGTATTACCCACGTCTATATTGCCCACTATCTCGCTCTGAGTATCATCTTGGGCATATGCAGGCAGAGCGAACAAAGAAAAAAACAGAGGTAATATCAGGAAATATTTCATAATCAGGCTTTTGTGCGTCAAAACTTGATGGGTCAAGATGCTAAAACAGCAATTATTACACTTGACGTTAACGTCAACGTTAATTAAAAGCTCAAAATGCATTCAAACCTTGCGACAGATTCTGCAACCAATAAACCTGAACATCAGGACAGTTGGGGTATTGCTGACACGGCAGATCACTTTGAAATCACCACGCGCGCACTCCGCTTTTATGAAGATAAAGGCTTGCTAACACCAAGCCGTGCTAACGGGCACCGCGTGTTTAGTGCTCTAGACCGTGAACGACTTGAAAAAATCTTACGTGCCAAGCGCATTGGGTTCTCACTAGAAGACATCAAGCAATTTCTCGATGTCACGGACGGGTCCGTTACTGACACAGAAGAGCTTCTACGCCGCAAGATCAGCTTTGAAGCTGTAATTACACGTTTACGCCGCAAACGCAAAGACATCGAAATTATCGCCAAAGACATGCAGGCGCTCTGTACCATCATTGACGATCACATTGAAAACTCACCAAAACGGGGGGTATTCCAGTTCGCCGAAGCTTACGACGCAATGTTTCGTGCCCACCTGGACGAAGATTTCATACCCATTTAATTAAAAGTATAAAAGGAGGGCACCATGCCTACATATAAAGCACCCATACGAGATCAGAAATTTTTACTACACGAAGTGCTCGAGCTATCGCGCTTCTCAGATCTTGAAAGCTTTCAAGACGCCGACACGGATCTAGTCGACGCAATTCTCGAAGAGAGCTCAAAATTTGCCGAAGAAGTCCTAACTCCCCTTAACCGCATCGGCGACGAACATGGATGTGTGCGCAATGAAGACGGCTCCGTGACAACACCTCCGGGTTTCCACGATGCCTTTGATCAATTACGCCAAAATGGCTGGATGGGTTTATCCGCAGATACACAATACGGCGGCCAAGGTTTGCCAGGCATTCTCGGGCTTGCTTGTGGAGAAATGACTTCGTCTGCCAATATGGCCTTTGCTATGTATCCTGGCCTCACGGGCGGCGCCTCCAAAGCAATTTCCATTGGCGGCAGCGACGCACAAAAAGATTTTTATCTGCCCAAAATGTACACGGGCGAATGGACAGGAACGATGAACCTGACCGAGAGCCATTGCGGTACTGATCTCGGGCTTCTTAAAACTAAAGCCGTACCGCAAGCCGACGGTACGTACAAAATCACAGGTGAGAAAATATTTATCTCCGCTGGTGAACACGGCATGTCCGATAATATCATCCATTTGGTGCTTGCACGCATCGAAGGCGGACCTGAAGGCGTAAAGGGTATTTCTCTCTTCATCGTACCAAAAAATAGTGTTGATAAAGACGGCAATGTTGGCGACAATAACGGCGTATCTTGTGGTTCCATTGAAGAAAAGATGGGCATTCACGGCAACTCAACCTGCGTCATGGTATTTGACGAAGCCGTTGGCGAGCTGATCGGCGAAGCCCACAAAGGCCTCAAAGTTATGTTCGTGATGATGAACGAAGCCCGTCTCGGTGTCGGCATGCAGGGACTTTGCCAGAGCGAAGTTTCTTACCAAAACGCTGTTATATACGCCAATGATCGCTTACAAGGTCGTTCATTAACGGGCGCAAAAAATGAAAACGGTCCAGCCGACCCGATCATTGTGCATCCTGATGTACGCCGTATGCTCATGGACAGCCGTGCCTTTAACGAAGGATCGCGTGCATTTATTTACTGGATGGCTTTACAAGAAGACTTGGAGAAAGTTTCACCGGACGAGAAAGTACGCGAACGTGCCGATGACTATCTCGGCCTGATGACGCCTGTGATTAAAGGTTATATCACCGATATCGGCTTTAACAATTGCGTCAATGCACAACAAGTTTACGGCGGCCACGGTTTCATCGAAGAATGGGGCATGAGCCAATTTGTACGTGATGCAAGAATTGCTCAAATCTATGAAGGCGCCAACGGTATCCAAGCGCTCGATTTAGTTGGTCGGAAATTGGCCCGCAAAGGTGGCCGTGCTCTCATGAGTATTTCGGCGGAAATTGATGCTTATGTTGCCGAAAACGAAGGCGATGAAAACCTCAAACCGTTCATGGACGGGCTTTTGGAAGCCAAGAACAAATTGCAAATGGGCACGATGTGGCTGATGCAAAATGGTATGTCTAATCCTGATAATGCAGGCGCAGGATCGGTCGATTATATGCATATGATGGGCATTTCTATGCTAACATATATGTGGGCGCGTATGGCTAAGGTAGCACAAGCGGCCATTGATGCAGGCAGTGACGATCCGTTCTATGCGGATAAACTGATTACGGGTAAATACTTCCTTGCCCGTATCCTACCAAATTTGGACGCACATTTGGCCAAAATACAAACTGGTGCAGAGCCTGTCATGGCGCTGTCCGCAGATCGATTTTAGGAATATAAAATGAGCGCACTAAATTTCAAAAACCCCGATTGGTATGACGAGGAAGACATCAACATCTTCCGCGAAGCCGTGCACGGGTTTTATGCCCGCGAAATGGCTCCTCATTCGGAAAAATTTCGCAAAAACAAAAAAGTCGACCGCAAGTTCTGGAACGAAGCCGGTGCCATGGGTTTGCTAAACTGTGCAATTCCGGCTGAATACGGCGGCGGGGACGGCGATTACCGCCACGAAATGATCATTATGGAAGAACTGGAACACGCAGGTGTTGAAGGTTTCGGCTTATCTCTGCACAATGCTATTGTTGCACCCTATATCCTGCACTACGGTACGGAAGAACAAAAACAAAAATGGTTACCGCGCATGGCTAGCGGCGAACTTGTTGGCGCCATCGCCATGAGCGAACCCGGCACTGGTTCCGATTTGCAAGCCGTTAGAACAAATGCCAAGCAATCCGGCAATGGCTGGGTGATTAACGGCTCCAAAACTTTCATCACCAACGGCGGTACGGCAAATCTTGTTATTATTGTTGCCGATACGGGCGGCGAAGGGAAACATTCTAAATCCTTGTTCGTGGTCGAGACCGACGATTTGGAAGGCTTTAGACGCGGACGCATTCTCGACAAAGTCGGTCTTGATGCCCAAGACACAGCCGAGCTGTTCTTCGACGACATGAAGGTTCCGGCAGACGCCCTGCTCGGCCCTGAAACCGGCGGCGGGTTTATTCAGCTCATGCAAGAACTTCCACAAGAACGTCTGAACATCGCCGTGCAAGCTGCAGCCTGTATGGAAAAGGCGCTCGAGATTACCGTTGAATATGTCAAAGAGCGCAAAGCTTTTGGCAAACGCATTATGGATTTTCAAAACACCCAGTTCGAGCTGGCCGAGATTAAAACCATTGTCACCATCGCCAAATCATTCACCTATGACTGCGCCGAAAAACATCTGCGCGGCGAACTGGATACAGTGACCGCATCCATGGCCAAATTATGGGTCACGGATCAGCAGTGCATCGTCATTGATAGATGCCTGCAATTGTTCGGTGGCTACGGCTATATGAATGAATACCCCATTGGACGCATGTGGCGTGATGCCCGCGTGCAACGCATATACGGCGGCACCAATGAGATTATGAAACTCGTAATCTCTCGGAGTTTGTAAACAACCACACCCGTGAACGGGAAGAAGCCTGAACGGTAAGAAAAAAGCAAATAAGGACGAAAAAATGACTACAGCATATATTTATGACGCTATCCGCACACCGCGCGGCAAGGGCAAGAAGAACGGTAGCTTGCACGAAATTACGGCGCTATCTCTGGCTACGCAGCAATTAGAAGCCCTAAGAGATCGCAACGACCTCGACACATCCAAAGTTGATGATGTCATTCTTGGGTGTGTGCATCAGGTTAAAGGCCAAGGCGCTGATATTGCGCGCTCTGCGGTTATAACTGCGGATTGGAATCAATCTTGTGCGGGTGTATCCATCAACCGTTTTTGTGCATCCGGTCTTGAGGCCGTCAATATTGCTGCTGCCAAAGTTATGTCCGGCATGTCCGACATGGTTGTCGGCGGCGGCGTCGAGAGCTTATCGCGCATCCCTATGGGCAGCGACGGCGGGGCTATGGGTGTGGATCCGGCCATTGCTTTTGACCATGCGATTATTCCCCAAGGTATTTCGGCGGATTTAATCGCCACCAAATACGGGTTTAGCCGTGATGATTGCGACGCATATGCTGTCGAAAGCCAGAAACGCTCTGCAACGTCATGGGAAGAAGGCCGGTTCGCAAAATCTATCGTGCCCGTCAAAGACCAGATGGGCGTGCATATCCTCTCCACGGACGAGCACATGCGCCCTGGTACAGACATGCAATCGCTTGGTTCCTTAAACCCGAGCTTTGCGGCTATGGGCACTATGATGCCGGGTTTTGATTTTGTTGCCATGCAAAAATATCCTGAAATCGAGAGTATCAATCACGTCCATCATGCGGGCAATAGTTCCGGTATTGTTGACGGTGCTTCTATGGTTTTGGTCGGCAACGCGCAAATCGGTAAAGACTTAGGTTTGAAACCACGCGCTAAAATTCGTGCCTTTGCAGAGATTGGCAGTGAGCCAACTATCATGCTGACCGGCCCTGAATTTGTGGCAGCAAAAGCGCTTAAAAAAGCAGGCATGGAAGCATCTGATATTGACCTTTGGGAGATTAACGAAGCTTTTGCATCCGTTGTCCTACGCGCTATGCAAGCCTTGGATGTTGATCACGACGTTATGAACGTCAACGGCGGCGCTATTGCTATGGGACATCCACTGGGTGCCACAGGAGCTATGATTATCGGCACTATGGTCGATGAGCTTGAGCGCACTAACAAGAACACCGCACTTATAACATTATGCGTAGGCGGCGGTATGGGCAGCGCAATTATCATTGAAAGAGTATAGGCAGAACGATGAAACATTTTAAACTTGATATCGACAAAGACGGCGTTGCGCTGATTACATTTGATAGCCCTGAGCGTTCCATGAACGTGCTATCACAAGACGTAATAACCGAAATCCAGGAATGGGTGACTAAAATTAGCGAAGACGAAACCGTCAAAGGCGCAGTTATCACATCCAGTAAAGCAGCGTTCTGCGCAGGGGCAAACCTTGAAGAGCTCGGCGGACAATTCGGGGCCGTGTTTGGCGAGATGCAAAAAGACGAGCAAGCCGCCAAGCGTAAATTGTTTGACATGGTATTTCGTCTCAACGCAGTCTTCCGTGCTTTGGAAACTTGCGGCAAACCTGTCGCAGCAGCTATTAACGGCCTCGCGCTCGGCGGCGGCTTCGAGTTAGCTCTTGCGTGTCATGCGCGCTTTGCCGCGAATGATGATCCGAAATTACGCTTAGGTTTTCCCGAAGTTATGGTCGGTCTTTTGCCAGGCGCAGGTGGCACTCAACGTGTGCCGCGCATGATCGGTTTGATGAATGCGGCTCCGCTTCTCTTGCAAGCTAAAAATATTAAGGCCGAAGAAGCCGTCGGCATGGGTCTGGTCAATGCGGCTGTCCCTGGGGATGAACTTATTGATGCTGCCAAAGCATGGGTTTTAGAAAACCCGAAAGCCAAGCAGCCTTGGGACGCGGATCGTTTCAAATTCCCTGGCGGCAATCCGTGGAGCCCGCAAGGCTTCCCGATGTTCGCTGGTGCACCCGCTATGGTGCGCAAAGAAAGCTACGGCAATTATCCGGCCATGCCAAATATTTTACGTGCAGTTTACGAAGGCTCGCAAGTCCCTATGGACGCGGCGCTTCGCATTGAAAGTCGTTATTTCTGCGAGCTGATCCTGAATCCGAAAACCCAAAATATGATCCGCTCGCTGTTTATCTCCAAACAGGCAATCGACAAAGGCGGCGCACGCCCGGCTTCGCAAAAACCTGGCGCTATCAATAAAGTTGGCGTCATCGGCGCGGGCTTTATGGGCGCAGGTGTTGCTTATGTATCTGCTATGGCAGGCATCGAAGTTGTGCTTATTGACCGCGACCAAGAAAGTGCAGACAAGGGCAAAGCTTTAAGTGAAACTGAACAGGCCAAACGGGTCAAACGCGGCAAGCAAACACAAGAAAAAATGGATGCAATCTTAGCGCGGATAACACCGACTACGGACTATAGCCTACTTTCTGATGTCGACCTCATCGTCGAAGCCGTGTTTGAAAACTCAGAACTGAAAGCTTCCATTACAAAAATGGCTGAAGACGTTATTCCCAAGACGGCGGTGTTTGGCTCTAACACGTCTACCATCCCGATTACGGACTTGGCGCAAGCATCTTCGCGGCCTGAAAACTTCATCGGCATTCACTTCTTTAGTCCCGTGCACAAAATGGCATTGGTGGAAATCATCAAGGGCAAGGAAACATCAGAATATGCTATTTCGCGCGCGCTTGATTTTGCCACACGGATTAAAAAGACACCAATTGTCGTCGAAGACACACGCGGTTTCTATGCGAACCGCTGTGTCATGCGCTATATCAATGAAGGCTATAATATGCTGTCAGAAGGCGTGAAACCTGCTCTGATTGAGCAAGGTACCCGTATGGCCGGCATGCCTGTTGGGCCTCTATCTTTGCAAGACGAAGTGGCAATTGATCTGGGCTATAAGATTTTGCAGCAAACGAAATCTGATCTTGGCAATCAATACGAAGCCGGAAAAATGGACCCAATCATCACCGCTATGATCGAAAAATATGACCGCAAAGGCCGCAAGAACGGCAAGGGTTTTTACGACTATAATGGGCGCGAAAAATCCCTATGGCCTGAGCTTGGTCAATTCGCAGTAGACGGCGTGTTGGAAGACCAGCCAAGTGCAGCAGAGGTTAAAGACCGTATTCTCTACGCTCAAGCCATAGAAGCGGCTCGGACTATGGCCGAAGGCATTATCGCTGACCCGCGTGAAGCCGATCTTGGCTCTATCTTTGGCTGGGGTTTCGCACCTTATACGGGCGGCGCCATTAGCTTTATCGACATGACGGGTATTGCCGCATTTGTTAAACGTGCCGACGAATTACGCGATACTTACGGCGACCAGTTTGAAGTGCCTGCACTTCTTCGCGATATGGCTAAATCCAATGAGACCCTGTATGGCCGCTTTGGTAAAAAGGCGGCTTAATGTCTAAGCCTTACACCCTCTACGCCGCGCCGCTTTCGCTGTATTCTGGGAAGACGCGCGGTTATTTGCGGTGGAAGAATGTGGCTTTTCACGAAGTTCTTGCTACGCGGGAAGTCTATGCCAGTGAATTATTGCCGCGAGTGGGTTGGCCGGTGATACCTGTGGTCATCGCGCCTGACGACACCACGGTTCAAGACACCACAGATATTATAGACTATGTGGAAACACACGAACCGGGCCCGTCTATATATCCAGAAGGCCCTACGCAAAAACTGGCCGCACTTATTATGGAATTGTTCGGGGATGAATGGTTGCTCATCGCTGCCATGTATTACCGCTGGACGTTCAACGAAGAATTTGCGTACGGTGAATTTGGCAATGCGCTTTACGCAGGATTACCTGCGCAAGAGCGTGCTGCAAAGGGCCGCGAGGACGGTGCGCGGTTCAAAGCTTTCTTGCCATTACTCGGCATCACACCCAAAACTGCGCCCGCCATAGAAGCAACTTACGAAGAATTCCTACGCGCATTTGACGCACATTTAGCCAAACATGATTTCTTATTTGGCTCACGGCCAAGCATTGGCGACTACGGCCTGATCGGCCCGCTTTACGCTCATAATTACCGCGACCCTGCGTCCGGTACACATATGGAAAAAAACGCACCGCGCGTCGCGTCATGGTGTCGCTATACCCACGCCCCACAACATACGGGTACTGGTGAGTTTTTAGACAATGATGAGATACCGGAAACGCTGATACCAATTTTAAAAATATTCGCCCGTGAACAATTGCCAATTTTGCTTGCAACGCTTGAGCAGATGAAATCCTGGTACGCCGCCAATCCAGACGCCGACGAAGTGCCGCGCGCTATTGGCATGCACGAATTTACTATTGGTGGTGTCACAGATAATCGCGGCGTCATACCCTACCCGCTTTGGATGTTGGGTCGTGTCACAGCCCACCTTGCCAGCTTAACCGGGGATAGCAAAACGGCAGCGGAAGATCTCCTCACGTCCATCGGTGCTGAAGCGCTTATAGGTCTTGATATGGCTCCACGCTTGATCCGTAAAGGTTTCAAACTTTATATTGCTCCAACTAATGCATAAGAGAGCCCATTGACCAATCCTGTCACATATTCTTCACAAGACGGTATCGCCACCATCACCATGGACGACGGCAAGGTCAATGCTTTGTCGGATAATATGCTCGACGGACTAAACGCCGCTTTTGATAAAGCCGAGGCTGCAGGCGAAGTGGTTATTTTGACAGGGCGGGCAGGTATGTTTTGCGCTGGATTTGACCTCAGCGTAATGATGCAGGGCCCCGAAAAAGTATTGGCGTTGATGAATAAAGGCGGTGCATTTTCCAGACGTTTGCTCACCTTCCCCACCCCTGTCATTGGCGCCGTCAGCGGGCATGCTATGGCTATGGCCGCGCTCGTTTTGCTGACCAGTGATTATTGCATCGGTATTGAAGGTGAGGTAAAAATCGGCATGAACGAAGTCGCCATAGGCATGACCATGCCGCAAGCCGCCGTTGAAATTGCCAGCGCACATTTGGCACCGCCATATTATAGACGCGCCATCAACAACGCCGAAATCTTTAACCCACACAGCGCAATAACCGCAGGGTTTTTGCAAGAAGTGGTCGCGCCAGAAAACCTAATGGCCAGCGCACAGGACAAAGCGGAGCAAATGCGCAAGCTCGATATGACTGCATTTGCAGCGACAAAAATGAAATCTGTCCAACCTTTACTTGACAAGTTGAAATACGCCATCGAACTCGACAAAAAATCTAATATATTTAAAGGGACCTAATATGACCAATCCAAACACAGACTTTGTTTCATATACATACGAAGACGGCATTGCCGTGATCCAAATGGACGACGGAAAAGCCAATGTGCTTTCACCTGACATGTTAAACCAATTAGAAGCCGCTTTTGATAAAGCAGAAACAGATAAAGCCGTAGTTGTGCTAACTGGTCGTGAGGGGGGCGTTTTCTCTGGAGGGTTTGATTTATCCGTCATGATGTCCGGCCCCGAAGCCGCCGTGGCTTTAACCCGCCAAGGCTCAAGCTTTGCTCTGCGCATCCTTAAACATCCTTTTCCGGTTATTGCCGCAACGGGTGGTCATGCCATCGCCATGGGTGCTTTTACTTTACTGGCTTGCGATTACCGTATCGGGGCTGATACAGGTACTAAAACCGGGCTTAACGAGAGCCAAATCGGTATGACTATGCATCATTTCGGGATTGAACTGGCCCGCGAATTTATCCCGAAAAATTATCTCAACCGCTCTATGATAAACGGTGAAATTTTTGCCCCCGAAGACGCCAAGCAAGCCGGATATTATGATGTCCTTGCCCCCAAAGACAGCATAATGGAAACAGCCAAGGCGTCCGCTAAAATGATGACCATGCTCAATATGCGCGCCTTCAAAGGCACCAAGCTTAAATCTCGCGAGAGCCTCATCGAAAAACTAGAGTGGGCTATCGACGAAGATTCCAAAATGAGCGTGCTTGAATAAATGTCGCCAGAAATCCAAAAAGAAACTCTGAAAATTTGGCACGAGATTATTGCTGGCAAAAACGTTTCCAAACTCGCCAGTATCATTCACCCTGATGTCGTGTTTCGCTCGCCTATGGTTTACAAGCCTTATCATGGCCGTGATACATTGGTGTTTGTACTGTCCCAAGTCATAGAGATTTTCGAAGACTTCACCTATCACCGAGAGTTAATGAGCGATGATGGCCGTTCTGCATTTCTGGAGTTCACGGCAAATATTGGCGATAAATCTCTCAAAGGTCTCGACCTGATTACCTTTGACGCGGACGGTAAAATTACAGAATTCGAAGTTCTTATCCGCCCTATGAGCGGGCTGATGGTGCTTGCCGAGCAAATGGGCAAACGGATGGTTGGGGTTTCCTAACTTTCACTTTAGTTTTTGCTTTGGCCTTCACATTAGCTTTAGCTGTTCTCGTCATCTTCAGTATCTATTTGGACACTATTTTCTTGAGCATTTACCGCTTCTTCAATTAAAATTACCACACGCCCGGCTTTGATATCGACTATCGGAACGGCAATTTTGGTAAATGGATGGTAGAACTCGGGCACATCTTTGGTGCCACTAATTTCAAGCATATCGCCTGCGCCGAAATTATGAGCCTGTATGATTTTGCCCATGCGTTTACCGTCTGTGGTTTTCACCTCTAACCCGATCAGGTCTTCATAATAAAATTCGTCCGCGTCCGGCGTGGGCATGTCTTTGCGGTAAACATAGAGCTTGGTGCCTGATAATGCTTGTGCTTGTTCGCGGGTCTGCACCTGTTCACACAAGACGGCAAATCCGTTTTTAACGGCGCGTTTCGACGTGATGGTCAAAAATACATCCCCACCCTCGTCCCGCAAAGGCCCATAAGCAAAGCAGTCTTGCGGCACATCCGTAAAA
>JAJFFM010000154.1 GCA_021776675.1 Robiginitomaculum sp. | reverse complement strand
TCATTGCTATCCACGGGAATTGACCGCCGTAAATTGTAAGAATAATCACGCCAATAGTGGCTAAGGCCACAGCAATTAATTGTAGCCGCCGGAGTTTTTCTCCAAATGATATTACGCCTATAAGAACAAAGATTAAAGGGTTTATGTAATACCCAAGGCTGGCTTGTAAAATTTGATTTCTTTGTACAGCCCAAATATAAAGCCCCCAATTAAAGGCAATAAACATCGCTGCAAGGGTTAAAGCACCTAATGTTTTTTTATTGGTAATGGCGTTAAGTACATCGGGCCACTGCTTGCGCAGCAGGATGATTATTGCTGCAAATGGGATAGCCCATACAATTCGGTGAGACAGTATTTCTATTGGTGGGACTTCTCCGGTGATTTTAAAGTATACAGGAAAAAAGCCCCACATCACATAAGCAATGATGCCAGCCAACAGACCGGTACGACCAGGATTATGTTCGGGCGGGTTGTTCATAAACCCCGCTTGTCACATTTAATAGAGCAGGGCTAGATAATCATTTGTAAATATCGGAACAGTATGTTGCAGATTGTTGCAAATGGTAAAGGCGTTAATTACCAATCATCCAGAGATAAACGGTAAATAAGGATAGCGGCCTTTTCTGTATTTTTCTTGAAACTTGTCATGTCGGCAGTTTCATTTTTGGTGTGGCCGCCAGTCCCCATTAGACCAAGACCATCTAGACCGGCTTTAATATACTCTGCAGTAAAAGAGATATCCGCCGCACCTGCTTTGCGCGGATCGACGGCTTGTACCGGACCATATCCAAGTGATTGGCTAATATCGCTGTATAAAGTGAGCAATTTAGCATTGCCTTCCGTTGGCGACATGGGTGGGTATCCATCACTAAATTTGAGTGTGGCAGAAGTATGTTGTAAGTTATTCGCAGTAATTATTTGCATCTTGGCTTGCGCCTCGGTTAGCTGTTTGGGTGATAATGCGCGAATGCCGCCGTAAACTTTAAGGGTTTGCGCGACTACATTTCGCTTGCCAAAAGCCGTATTTGTATTCTGTGCATCATTATTTGAAATACGGGTGCCTCCGACTACCCTGCCGGGATTAAAGGTAAGGTTGGGAATTGTTGATAATTCCTCACGGAAAGTATTTAATATCCGCGCGGCTTCAAAAACAGCGCCATAGCCGACTTTATCAGTGAAAATTTGGGAACTATGCGCCGCACGACCTGTTACCTCTAATGTCCAGCCGACACTACCGCGCCGCGAAGTCACGGCCGTGTTTATATCGCCGTCGCCATCTTCAAAACCAAGAGAATAATCTGCCCAAATCGCGGCATCAACAAGGTCTGCCTTCGATTTAGATAGAGGTCTGCCGCTACTTTCTTCATCGCCGGTCATGACTATTTTTATTTGCACGTCATCAAGCACACCCGCTGCTTTTAAAGCACGGACCGCGGCTATGATAATAACATCGCCGCCCTTCATATCTGTTGTACCGGGGCCTTTTACTTTACCGTTTTTAAGTGGCTCATAGGATTGAAAATTATCAGTCTTAGCAAATACAGTATCTAAATGGCCTATCATCAATATTTTTGGTCCCTTAGTCCCGTAAGAGGCAACGAGATGTCCTGCGCGGTTGTAATCAGCACCTTCAACCCAGCCAATATCAAATCCTATCTGTTTTAGTTCTTCACCATATAAATCACCAACTTGTTTGACGCCTGTAAAATTCATGGTGCCGCTATTGATGTTTACCGAGCGCTCAAGTACGTCGAGTGATTTGGGCATGCCTTCCTCAATTGCTGTTAGAATATTTGCTTCAGTTTTTTCATCTGCACTCGCTGGCGCAGAGAGTAGAAGTGATACCATCAAAACTTTTGCGATTTTTACGAACATAATAGACATACCTAATTGAGCTTCAAACTATCTCGCTTATATAGTTTTTTTCCGCTTAGTCATACAGTATTTTCCAGCAAAATTTTGTCTAAACCCTGCTTGACATTATACTTCTAATATATAAAAGACGCGCAACTCTGTTAAAACAGGGTTTTACGGGTTGGTGTGGTACCGCCGTTATTATCTTTTTGGGTATTATCGCTCTTCGGATTGGCCGGGGAGCCGGACCACGTCGCAACAGGATGCTATTCGCATGTCAAAACGTCATTCCGCTAAATATAAAATTGATCGCCGTGTTGGTGAAAATATCTGGGGCCGTCCAAAGTCGCCAGTTAACAAACGCCCATTCCCACCGGGACAACATGGACAAAACCGTCGTGGTAAACTTTCAGATTACGGTACACAGCTTCGTGCCAAACAAAAACTAAAAGGGTATTACGGTAATATCACCGAGAAACAATTCCGCCGTACTTATAAGCAAGCGGATAGCATGCGTGGAGATACTTCAGAAAACCTAATCGGTCTGTTGGAATCTCGTTTGGACGCTGTTATATACCGGACAAAATTTGTCCCAACAGTGTTTGCATCTCGTCAGTTCGTTAATCACGGACACGTGCTTGTTAACGGCAAAAAAGTAAATATTCCGTCTTACCGTTGTAAACCCGGTGATATTATTGAAGTCCGAGAAAAATCCCGCACTATGGCATTGGTTCTTGAAGCCCTTGAAAGTGCTGAACGGGAAATTCCAGAATATCTTGACCTTGATCCAAAAGCTATGAAGGTTACATATGTGCGCGTTCCGTCATTCGACGAAGTGCCGTACCCGGTTGTTATGGAACCAAACCTAACCGTGGAATTTTATTCGCGTTAGAATTTTTAATTTCGTAGAATTCAAGTGGGCGCATTAATTGCGCCTGCTTATCATTGCGCTTCCAGAAAACTTGATAATCAGTATCCCGCTTATTATATTATTGTTTGGCTTAATCACTATCCTCAAAACCGTGAAAACCGATTTTAGAATACGTGAACCCCACATAACCCGTTATTTTATTTAGCATCAACTTTCTTAATCACCATAAGTGTGCAGTTGATCACTTCCTATATTTGAATAGCTATACAACGCAAATTGTAATCACGCTTTGTTAAAAGCAAATACAAGTTAGATATTTAAGAGGTCGATATGCCTTTTTCAGACAAAAGCGTCTTTAGTTCGCCGGTTTC
>JAJFFM010000153.1 GCA_021776675.1 Robiginitomaculum sp. | reverse complement strand
GGTGCCGTCTATGGGGTCGAGACACCAACTCCAATCATTATCGCCAACTTTGTTTGGATATTCTTCGCCGACAATGCTGTCACCAGGAAAGGCTTTCTCGATGCAGTTTCGCAGTAAAAGTTCGGCGTCTTTATCGGCATTAGTAACAGGATCAAAAACACCAACTTTGTTTTTATTATCAGCACGAAGCCCGCTTACAAAAGCGGGCTGTGTGAGTGTGCGGGCCTGATCCGCCATATTTCGGGCGGTTTTTAGGCGTATATCTATTTCATTTTGGGCAGGCATAACCCGACCCTAGCACGGATTAACCGTGGGCCGTCAATGTTGTTTTTACAGCCATTTTCTGTGCCATTTTGGCTGCTCTGGCTGTTGCTTCCAGTGACTTTGCTAAATCAAGTAAATGCTTGCGCGGCATTTCCCCCATAGAATAATAGGCGCGTACCAAATCCATAGTTTCTTTTTTGGAAAGAATATCAGGTGCCAATACATCACGCTGCGGGGTGCCGGAAATTGGATCGTGTTCTGACAATCCTTCATAGAAATGTTGTACGGGCACGCTCAGGGCTTCGGAAAGCTCGAATAAACGACTGGCACTGACGCGGTTAGCGCCACATTCATATTTCTGGACTTGCTGGAAGCGGATACCTACTTGATCTCCGAGAGCCTGTTGTGTCAAGCCTAGCAAACGTCTGCGGCGACGAAGGCGCTTACCTACATGTAAATCGATATCACTGGTCATAGTGTTTCCTCATATCTTAAACATTGCCCAACATGGGGAAATGTCTTGTTGTGTTTCACTCCCCCTAAAGGAGAGCAAGACCCGTGCCAGTTCGCCGTTGACGCTTATGGGGTGAGATTGCGGTGCTATTCACTTCAAAAGCGAGTATATTGAACTTTTTTGAGGTTTATTGAGTTGAAATGCATCCCGATACACTTGGGTTACCCAATGCCTGTGTCAAAGTGGGACGGTCTGATTTGTTACTCGGCTTGAATTTATCTCAAGATATAAATTTATTACAATTCATTCATATAGCTTGCCTTTAAGGAAACGGTCCCTATATCCAAAGTGTAGCGAGAGTTACATCCTCCCCCTCAAACTTGGGTCACACTTCGGTGTGGCCTTTTTTGTTTAAGCTATGCTGTACTCATGAATGGATTACTCTGCTGAATGGATTACTCTGCTGCCAATGAGGTTGCTGCGCTTAAATAATCTTTGATCTGCAAAATGACAGATGTCATATCAGCCTTCAACTTGGCAATGCCTGCGTGAGGCTCAAGGGTGTCTGCGCGCAGGTACAAATCTTTATTAAGCTCGATTTGTACGGCTTCTATATCGTCAGAAGATTGCCCATAATGTGCAGTGATATACCCCCCAGCATAAGGTTGGTTACACATGACTGAATAACCAAGTGCGGTAAATGCTCCTTCGATAAACTCTATAGTCTCGGGCGCGCAGCTCTTACCGTGGTAGTTTCCCAGTACAATATCAGCACGCGCATTCCCGGCCGCGTCGTGCCCCGGCATTGAATGGCAATCCAGTAGCAAAGCCTGACCAAATTTCTGTTTGGCCCTAAGGAGTAAATTTTGTAACGCATGATGATAAGGATAATAAAGGGCACGCAATCGCCCCTTTATCAAGGTCTCGGTAATTTCGTGCGGGTAAATATCCATGTGCGGTCCTAACTTTAGAGGTACCACACCAAGACCAGCGCGCGCCCGTGTTGTGATAGGCCATGGTCCGCCTGCACGACTTGCCAAAATTTGCGGCGGCCATTCATCTGCATTGCGGTTAAGATCCAGAAAAATGCGCGGGAATTCTGCTGCAATTATAGGAATTCCGTATTCGGTTAGTGGTTCTATTATGCGGTCTACATAACAGTCTTCACTTTGGCGCAGTTGCTGTTCACTTAGCGTTGTCTGTGCCAATAAACTCGGCAAGTAATTGCGCCCCGAATGCGGAGAGCTTAGGATCAATGGTGTTGTCAATTTTTTTGGCTGGGACAGTGTGTGCGTAGGGCGCAGGTCAGCGAATGCGATTTTATCAAGACGCACTTGTAGCCTTTGGCGCGTTTCAATATTCGTCCTTTTTTGTGGATTATCTCTCCACTTATTCTGCCTCATGCACACTTCCTTAACAGCGATGGGCTATTGAACGGCCAATTGGCGGGAATCCTGCACATCAAAATTGTCGTTTCGGTTTGTGTATCATATTAGACCATGAGGGGCGATAAAACAAGAAACCGAAAAGGGTGTTATGGCGACGATTTTATATGCAGAAGATGATGATGCAATGCGCAAATTCTTCGAAAAAGCTCTCGAAAAAGCTGGCCACCATGTCATTGCCTGTTCCGATGGTGAACGTGCCTTACGTGCGCTTAAATTTGCTGATGGTGCCTTTGATATGTTGCTCACTGATATTATGATGCCGGGCCTTGACGGTATTGAACTTGCCAAACAAGCCGAAGTCCTGTCTCCGGGCATAAAAATCATGTTTATCACTGGTTTTGCTGCGGTTGCGAAAAACGATGTGGGTACCTCACCAGATGCCAGGGTTCTATCTAAGCCCATCCATTTGCGTCAGCTCGTTGGCGAAATAGAAAAACTCATTGCTGCTTAGGAAAACTTGGGGGCTGCTTAGATTTACCTATTGCGTAAGTGTGCTAACTCATCGTATATGCGCGTTCTAATGGACGATTAGCTCAGCGGTAGAGCACTACATTGACATTGTAGGGGTCACTGGTTCAATCCCAGTATCGTCCACCATTTTTCTTAATAAAATCAATAATTTAGCTAGCTAAATTACTTCCACTAAAAAGAGAGTATTGTATAGTAAGCACAGTCTGTATGTAAGAACTAAGTAAGTATCAGAACTATACAACAGGCTAACCCCTATGTCATTTGCGGTATTATCCTCGGAGGGCTACTTGTCAATTTGCAAAACTGTGGTCACGCATTCGGGTGCTGGCGGGTCTAGAAGATGTGCGCATGTACGACCTACGTCATACCTTCGCCAGTGTCACCTCTATGGCGGCATGTTTCTGCCTATGATCGGAGCCTTGCTAGACCATAGCCAACTGCAAACAACGGCAAAATATACTCACCTAGCCTCCAACTCAATGATGGAAGCAAGTGAACAGGTAGACCAACAAATAGCCGCGCATTTTTAGTCAAAATGAGGTTAATTAAATATCTATATCAATCATTTCAAAAACATGGAATTTAATTGTGTCGGGAGATATGGACATATTAAGCAATCTATCCAAACCAGTTTTGCCTTCTGTATTTTCAGGCATACTAAAGCAATAATCGACGACCATGAGAACATCACCTTTTTGCAGAGTAATCAAGCACGCTGGGTTACCGAAAGTAAGTGTTTCTCCATCCTCTAATATTTCTTCGTTGAAAAATTTATTCACAGGAATGTGTATATTGCAATGCTCGTCCATTGCTTTGAGAAATTGGTCAAAACTCTTATCAGCTCGTTCCGGATTAGAATTATCATGGGTAAAAATTCCATGGAAACCATCCGTATCAATGGCTCGCTCAATCATTTTTTTAGCTTCTTTGACAGACAAAGTTTTGTGACTAAAGTTACCCGTTGGAAAAGCAGTTAAATGTAGGTTGTGTTTTTCAAGATATAGCATGGTTAAATAGTATCGGTTTTGTGTTAAATATCAAGACCACCTCAAGACTTTACTTCTTTGGCTGCCATGATACGGCGCACATAAACATGTTTAGCGTCATACCAATAAAAAATACCCAATGCGAACTATCTTACAAGGTAAGCTCTAATATTTGGGTCAATAGGTCTGCCTATCCCTGGAAACTCTCGAAGGTATTTATAGATTGCATCTTGGATCCCCATATCGATTCGTGCCGCAACATCTGGCACTTTGCATTCATATGCGTAATGTTCGTAAATACGCAGAAAATCGACGTCTGCCTCAGATTGTCTGACGTCAGATAGTTTTTATTTAAAATATCATCATTTTTCAAAAATTTTCCTAAATATCATCATTTTTTATGGATTATCATTGTTTTTCAGGTATACTTACTTCAAATCACTAGAAACCAAAGATTGTCATTATATTTCATGAGCACTACAAAAAATCATCCATTTTCAGATAGAGTCATTACTTTTCAAGAAAAAAGGCTTCCCGAACAAGCCGTGCTAGCTGGATATGCTGCCATAATCAAAACTTATAAGCTTCG
>JAJFFM010000152.1 GCA_021776675.1 Robiginitomaculum sp. | reverse complement strand
TATTGGCGCGATAGACCAATAACGCCTTACTTTTACCGGCCAGAAGCCGAGATTTAGTCACTAACTTTTTAAGGTAAAGCCGCTAATCTCTATACGATGGCGTCCGCATACCATGATGCTCGCCATAATTTTAGGGCGATGAGCCTAATCTTGGTTGGTATAGTATTGCAGCGTACGAGCATTCTAAGGATTGGTCGTGTTAGTTTTTGTCCCGGTACATATTTGAGTTTTTTACTTAACTTATACAATGTGAGTGTCTTGGCTAACTCCGGGTGTGCATTGGTAAAACGTGTGTAATTTTCTGCGCTGTTTTTAAACCGCTTCAAGAGAGTTTCAGTGGTCTCTAAACCTAAATGCAAAGCAGGAATGTCTGCATGTTTTAATCTGTATTTTCTAGCTACTCTAGCCGCCCACTCGCTGTCTTCCCAGCCCCAACCAACAAACCCCGGATCAAATGGTTCTTTGTCGAGAATTTCACTGCGGGTACACAAATTGGACGTGCAAACATATTGTGCGCCGTTCTTCGTGCGTTCATCAGCGCTTAAGCAATCCGATGTTTTTGAAAAAGCACGGTGTAGTTCGGTTTCTGTGGACTGTTTTTGTTTTGGTACAGTAAAACCACCGAAGATAATATCGACATTATCCGCAGCAATTAAATTCAGATAATCATCTATAAAATGTGTTTCCTCAGGCCGCATATCTGCATCGAGGAACAAGACCCATTCTGCACGCGCTTGTGATTTTAGGTAGTTGCGGGCGCTGGAGCGGCCCTTGTTCTCTTGTGCAAAAAACAGGCTGACTGCTGCCGGGCTTTTCTTAGCGATACTTAATAGGCGCGCATTGACATTGGCGTCTTTGGTGCCGTCGTCGTACAGTAAGATTTCCGTTTTACCTGTCGCTTGCGCTTGTACCAATAGATCGTTCAGCAACAACACCGGATCATCATGGTAATAAGGTATCAATATTGACAGGGTTGGAGCAGGGCCCTTTTCGGCGATTAAATTTTTAAAGGTTTCTATCATTAGACCGCCTCAGAAGTTGAGGTTTGTGCCCGACCTTTAATTTTATCCAAAAAGCCAGTGACTATTTTACGGCAATTGGCTGCATTTATCGCAAAAGCAACAATTGCATATGTGACTGCGCCGACACCGGCTTTCAGCAATAATTCCGCCAAGTCAGGCCATGCATCCATGCTTGCTGGTAAAGCGTTGACAATACCGGCCATCACAAGACTGGCGAATATACATTGCATCAATGCCTTGATGGGTAATGGTATCGGGAAAGACCGTCGAGCAATAACTAAGGACAGAACCAGTCCAACGCCGTAAGCGACCAAGGTCGCCCAAACTGCGCCCATAAGGCCGTGAATGGGGATGAGCCAAATGTTCAATCCAACATTGATAAGCACGGGGAGTACCATTGTCGCGGCTAAGGTGCCTGTTTTACGCGACAACATAAAGGCACGCTGAGCATAGTAGGTAATAAAGCCGTTCATCACGCCAGCAAAAGCAATCCAAGGCATGATACTGACGGCTTGTGCCCGCACAGACTCACCTAATATAAACCCAGCTGGCTCGGCAACCAAAGCAATCCCCGTCGCGGCAGGGAGAATAATCAGCAATAAAAATTCGCCGTAACTTTTTAAAATCTCCTTGGTCTTCTCTAATCCATCTTGTTCAAGCGTAGTGATAGCAATAGGTGTTACCGCCATAGCTATCCACACGAATAAAACATCCAGTGAACGATTTGCGAGGTTATAGCCTGCATTGTATTCACCGACAGAGAGGTCACCCATGAAATATTTGATAAACACCAAATCCCCTTGTGACAGCGTATAGCTAAGCATCAGGGAAAGGCATATGGGCATGCCGTAGGCGAAATAAGCGCGAGCACGAGATTTCTCAAATTTACCACCTGTCATGCGTTTGATCATGAACGGTATGTCGACGATTAAAGCCAGTACGGTACCAGCTACAATCCCGATAAACGGTGCGACTTCGCGAAGGGGCGTCACCAGTATCAAGATAATACCAACGCTAAAACCTAATAAGCTCTGGGTAGTATAAATTGCGCTATACCGGCCTATACGGTGCGCGGCTTTGTGGGCTTCGATACCGATATTATAAATTAGTGATAAACAAGTTGAAGCAAAGGCAAAGCCGAGCAGAGTTTTCATGGTCTGGCCGAGCGGCATCACATAGATAAGTGCCAACAATATCGGCAATCCGATTATACCCATTACTGTAGCGGTGATGTAGCTGGTTTTTAGATGTGATGCGATTTCGCCTCGTCTGGCGGCACTGGCATAAAACCGTACCATGGCGGCTTCTATCCAAGTGAACACTACCATGTGGATGAAGTGCATGCCGGCAATGGCCAATGCATAGCGGCCAAATTCTGCACCGTCTAATAGGCGCGTCAGAATGGCAATTGTGCCAAAACTGATGATAATATTAGCCAGATTAACCGGGATATATCCAAGCATTTGCCGCAAAATCATATGCGCTTACCTGTCGTTCTCACTATCGCCGAGCAAGCAGGGCAAAGTTTTTATCATAATCATCAGATCGAAAAATACACCGGAGCGTTCGATATATTCGATATCCAATTGCACACGCCGGGCCACGCCTTCTGCGTCGTGCAAAGGCCCGCGAGAACCATTAATTTGCGCCCATCCGGTCAGGCCGGGCTTTACTTTCAAGCGGTGAGCGTATTCGTCCACCAATTTATAGGTCTCGATATCGCCTGTATGCATGCCGACCGCATGGGGACGCGGGCCAACTAGGGACATGTCGCCCTTTAGCACATTGAATAATTGCGGCAGTTCGTCCAAGCTGGTCTTGCGGATAAACCGACCAATGCGTGTGACGCGGCTGTCGTCTTTAGTCACTTGAGAGCGGGCGAGTTTATCTTCGTCCTTGGCCTTAAGGGAACGGAATTTAAACACGTTAAAAATTCGGTTGTTAAACCCTTGCCGCTTTTGCATGAATAGGATTGGTCCCGGACTTTCTAGCTTAATTGCTAGTGCGATAAGTGCTAGAATTGGCGCGCCAAACAGCAATGCCGTTCCGCTAATCGCAATGTCCATAACACGTTTGGCGAATACAGCGCTTCCGGAAAATGGTGTGCCGGCTATTTCGCGGGTGCCGATTTCGGCAATTTGGGTCAGGCGTTGCTGCACATGATCCAAATGTTCGAACTCGTCGATAACGAATGCAATCCTGTTCGGCAGTTTGCGCACCTGATTAACAAAGTCAGTTTTGCGGGATTCTGCCAGGTTTGGTAATGTGACAATAATCCTATCCACATATGGCAGGGCATCCCAACTGAGCATGTCTTCAATTTTCCCGACCACAGGCACCGCATGAATATTATGAGGAGCACGAGATAGGCGCTCGTCGAATATAGCAAGAATGTTAAGCTCACGGGTGCGCGCGTTTTCTTCGATCAGGCGTCGCGCAGTTTCGGTCGCACCTAGCATGACAATCGTTGGCATTAACTGTCCTTGCTCATGTTGGCGTTTGATATATGCATAATAAAGCGTGTGAAGACAGAGCAAAGATGCTGTTGCACACAATCCGGATATGGCCAATGCATCTGGTAAAAATGTGCTAGGCTTGATGATTAATGCGATGGATAACCAAACCCCAAGTGCTGCCGATGCGCCGAGCAAAACTTTTTTCATATGCGAGCCATAGGTCTCGGACGGTGAAAATTGGTGTGCCTTCATTAAATATAAGGCGATAAAAAATCCGATGGCCCCAGATAGCCCTGCAGCCAGCGGTGCGACATTAGCATTATCATTTATACCAACATAGTCGCTCCAAATTGAAAGCAAAATTATAGTTGTTACAACAACCACATCTGTGACCCGTAAAGTAAAACGTAGGGCGGTCATATTGCCAGTTTGTTCTGGGAAATGGATGTCGGATAACTTGACGCGTGTCTGCTTATCTTTTTTAGCAGACTTCCTAGTATTCACACCGTTTACTCGCGGTTTGGTGCGGCGCGTGAATGCGTCTACCGTTTCTACCTGTCGTGCTTTTGGTGCAGGCTTAGGCACATTTTTCTTTGTGCTTTGCGCGCCACTCGCATTCCGTTTTTTTACCTGTTTCATTTACCCCACCATGTTATTTTTACAAATCTACCCCAATAGGGAAAATATTGCGTAAACAAAGAGGAGCGTTTCTGTACCCAATCAAGACTATTGTCGTTAATTTTCTATGAGTTTGTACCGAAACGAAGCGCAAGTCTGAGGTTATGGTTAATTTGCAGCTAATTTTGAAATTAAGTGAAACTTCTTGGTAAAATCATCATTTCAGCCTTGCAGGCACTGCAAGGTTAGGCTAATCCCGCCGACGGAGACGTGGCCGAGTGGTCGAAGGCGCTCCCCTGCTAAGGGAGTATGGGTCATAAGCCCATCGAGGGTTCGAATCCCTTCGTCTCCGCCACTGCCTTCGTTTAACTAGTTGATATATATAGATAAGGGACGTTGAGCCTATACTTGTTCATACCTTGAAATGAAAATGTCGATTTTTACAGCTCTATAGAACTTTCGAAGCTCCCCAATAACTTGAGTCCAAATCGACCAATATAGCAAAAGAGTTTTGCGTTTGGGCTCTAGAGTGGGATTAAAAATAAATTGGCGAGGATAATGTGTTAAAGAAAATATTGGCCATATTTACGACCTTCGTTTTCGTAGGCTTCTTGGCGATCACCTATCGTCATTATCATTTGACCAACGATCCTGTGAGGTCAGTACGCCATTTGTTGTCGGAAAAATTTGTTCAGGATTGCTCAAACGCAATAAGTTCAAACGATTTTCTATACGATTATTACGCAACACGTTCTTCCATTAACTTTCTCCTGGGAGCAACGAACTCAATTGATAATAAATTGGATGCAATTCCAGCAACCATTACCCTGAAGCAATTTTTAGAGATTAAGCACCTACTTATCGGGAAAGGGGTGCGGCAAACGCTACCATTGTCGCCCGGGACTATGAGCGTTTGGCCGATAAATAGAAATTACGAAGAGTGGGAATATGAATTTGGACATGAAGATTTCAATTTTAATTGTAGGGCAATGATTAGGCTCGAATTTGGGATGCCTTTAACTGAAGATTTTGACTTTACGATCACAAGAACTTCGAAGAAAGATTAAAGAAGATTAGGTAGACTGGTTCGACAATTGCAGAAATAAAATGGAGTATCTAATCGTTGTAACTTTTTAAGGCTTTGTCACGTTAACTCACCATTTTCACGGATGTGGTATCAGAACCGGATGAAAACATCCATTTATTCCCGTCATCGCTTTCACCCAGATATTATTCGTAAAACCATCTGGCTGTATTTCCGGTTTAATCTCAGCTTTCGTGATGTTGAGGAATTGATGTCTGAACGTGGAATCTATGTTTCTTATGAAACCATAAGGCGGTGGGTCGATAAGTTCGGTTTGACCTATGCCAAGAGAATTAAACGCAGGTCGGAAAAACCGAGTACACTTTGGCATTTGGACGAAGTCTTTGTGAGGATTGAAGGAAAATTGGCTTATCTTTGGCGCGCCGTTGATGACGAAGGTACTGTTCTTGATGTCGTTGTTCAAACACGCAGAAACCGTAAAGCGGCACTTCGTTTAATAACTAAATTACTGAAAAATCAAGGTGTGAGACCTGAACGTATAGTCACCGACAAGCTTAAATCTTACGGTGCCGCCCTCAGAGAAATAGGAATTTCTGATCTACAAGATGTCGGCGGTCGCAAAAACAATCGTGCTGAATGCTCGTATGTTCCGATAAGGCGGAGAGAACGAAAAGCTCAAAAGTTCCGATCTGTAAAAGCTGCGCAAAGACTATTATCCGCCCACAGTCAAATCTATAACTTATTTAACTTCAGACGCCATCTCATCTCAAGATCATCACTTCGACAATTCAGAAATATAGCTCAAAATGAGTGGGATATTGTAACGGCATTAGTGTGCGTTTAGATAAACTGAGTAGATACAAACTCAATCTGTTATGTTAACGTGACAAAGCCTGCAAAGGTGTGACGATATCGCTTCTTGTTGTTTAAAATTGTGAATTAGCCAGCAGCCATAGCGGCTTGAACCTTGGCCATCAGCACATCACTCTGACCTTGCATGTCTTTGAAGGCTTGCAGGATGGTATTAATTTCTTCTTTGGTGTGAGCAGCAGATAGGCTGATGCGTAAGAGAGAGCTGGATTGTGGTGTGCCGGGCGGAACGGCAAGGTTGACGTAAACACCCTGCTCTAGCAACCAGTTCCATTCAGACGCCGCGACAATTTCATTAGGGCGGCGCACGGCAATTATCGGGCTTGGTGGGCCGCAAAGTTCAAAACCGAGCTCTGAGAGGCCTTGGTGCAGCTGTAGACCGCGGTCGCGTAAATTATCGCGTAACTCTGGCTTTTCACCTATTTTGTCGAGTGCTGCCCGCGCCGCCGCTACATTAGACGGGGTCGGGGAAGCGGTAAACATATAGGCGCGCATGGCTTTGCGGGTAATTTCAAAGCCTTTGTGTTTTGATATGCAAAACCCACCAATAGAGGCTAGGCTTTTGGAAAATGTACCGGATATAAAATCGACTTTATCCAAAACCCCTTCCTCTTCGGCCAAACCGCAACCCGTCGGGCCAAAGACGCCAAAAGAATGGGCTTCGTCTATATACAGATATGCGCCGTGTTTCTGGCAGACGTCGACAAATTCCGCGATAGGAGCGCGGTCTCCAAACATTGAATACAGCCCCTCAATAACAACTAAGGCAATACCATCTTCTATCGGGCCTTGGCGTGTGAGGCGTTTGTCCAAATCCGCCGGAGAATTATGGCGAAAACGAATGGTCGGCGCAGAACTAAGCCTACAGCCATCAATGATACAAGCATGGCTGTCTGCGTCGATGAACAGCACATCTTTGGGGCCAGCTAGTGTTGCAATGGCGGCTAAATTAGTCTGGTAGCCCGTTGAAAATACAATAGCACTGGCCATGCCCGTATGTCTCGCAAGAGCGTCTTCTAGATCCACATGTTCTGTGTATGAGCCATTGGCAATCCGTGAACCGGTTGTTCCCGTGCCGTGTTCTTTGATAGCATTAATAGATGCTGCCATACAGTCTTCATCAAAAGTCAAACCGAGATAGTTGTTAGTCCCTGCAAGGACTATAGAACGATTGCCAATACGGCCCCGTGTCGCGTTTTCAATATCATCAAATTTGACGCCAAATGGATCAGTGCCTAATTTGGTTACAAGGTCCGTTCGCGATTTCAGGGTCGAAAACTTATCAAAAATATCCATTGCCAAATACCTACCTACTACTCTTGTGTGAGTTGTCGTGTAGCGTTGACCAATTCGCCTACAGTTTTTATATCACTGACCATTTCCATGGGAATAGAAATATCATAAAAATCTTCTAGCCCCATGATCAAATCAAATACGGCGGTTGAGTCCACTTCCAAATCAGTGACAATGCCACTTTGTAGGGTAATCACATGTTTTTTGGGATTATAAGGAACAAGCAGTTCACAAATTTTATCAAAAATGTGCTCATGGGTAGGCGCAGGACTAGTCTTTGGCATGTTAGGCTCTTTTAACTTAATTGCAGGATCTGATTAATCACCTAGTATTGTTTGTTTAAGCGCCAATTGCAACAGGGTTTGTGTTTCATTTTCTGCAGCAACGCTCCAGTCATCATAGAGAAATTCGTTAAGCTTGCCCAGTGTCAAATGCCCTTTGCCGAATACACGTTTTGTTACACTATTTATCGCTGCGACGGGGTAAAGCACAGAAAGTGGCAATGGAAATACGCGCACCTTAGCGCCCAGTGCTTGCGCACACTCATCGGCAAACTCTGGCCAAGTGAGACTTGCCCGCGTTGCCACTGACACGGTACGACCATCACAAGTGCTGTCCAAGCATGCATAAGTCAAAAACTTCGCTAAATCATCCACATGAACCAGTCCGATAGTGCGGCCCCGCCAGTTTCTTCCCCCAGGTGCTGGCAGGAAACCTTTTTTTATCAGCGCGTAAAAAGGGGCCGTAGCTTTATCTTCTGCCCCGAAAACTGCAGGTGCACGTACCACAACACCTTTCATATTGCCAAGGGAACGGGCCATCTTACCCTCACCTGCTCGTTTTGAGCCTGCATAATCTGATAGCTCAGCCTGTTTCGCAGCCAGTGATGATAAATACACGAACCGCTTGACCTTGGCGCGCGCCGCGGCTTGCACTAATGTACCAACAGCATCCGCATTTACTTTGTAATACTCGGCTTTCGTGCGGGCCGTAACCAAACCGGCCATATGGATGACCATATCTACACCTGTACATAGGGAAGTTTCACTTTTTGGATTTTCGAGCGTGCCCTCTATCCAATTAATATTATCGTGCTGTATTGTTTTACCCGCGGAACCCGGACGTACTAAGGCTTTGATAAGATAGTCTTGGGCAAGGAGTTCGCGAATAACGGCGCGTCCAACAAAACCGGTTGCACCGGTTAGGGCAACAATTTTACGAGACACCGTGGTGTTCGTCTATCACCCGGAGCGTCACATCAGCCTGTAGGTCTAGTATTGTATCTTTGAGGAATTTCTCGCGCACACGAGCGCGGCTTAATTTGCCCGAAGAAGTAACTATCATAGAGCCGCGCGGCACGAGAATAAGTGTGACAGGCGCACCAATTTCAAGGCGAATAGCGGCGCTTACTGTTGTATGTATTTCCGC
This sequence comes from Robiginitomaculum sp., assembly GCA_021776675.1. Classification (GTDB taxonomy): domain Bacteria; phylum Pseudomonadota; class Alphaproteobacteria; order Caulobacterales; family Maricaulaceae; genus Robiginitomaculum_A. Next base: position 3,104 of record JAJFFM010000152.1, on the reverse strand, counting down.
TAGAATATCTTCGTCGCGGGTACGGCATTCCAAAAGTAGAATAATTTCTTTTTCATCACCACTACCACCAACTGCGAATGAACACGCACGACCACAGCGGCTCGGCGCAGCTGCTTGCGCAGCCCATTCTATATCTTGTGGCCAAATATTGCGGCCGTGCCACAAAATAAGGTCTTTAAACCGCCCGGTTACGATAATTTGGCCGTCCATCCAATAACCTAAATCACCTGTGTCTAGCCAACCATCATCTGTAAAAGCGGCTTGGGTAGCCAAAGCGTTGTGGAAATATCCTGGGGTAATACTTGGTCCGTGCAAGCAGATACGACCAACTTTACGCTCGCCTTCCACTTTGCCTTCAAAGCTACGCACTTCCAATTTATGGTCGGGTAAAATTTTCCCGCACGCAATAAATGTGCGAACATGCTCAGCAGCTGTCAAATCAGTTACAGGAACTGCGTCGCCTGTGCGCTCCAGACGGTCTATGTCGATTGTATCTTCTAACAATCCTTGCCCTTTTGGAGAAAAAGTGGCGGCCAATGTTATCTCGGCCAGGCCGTAACTAGGTGTGAAAGATGATATGCTAAACTTACTGTCAGCAAAGGTCTCTGCAAACGCTTTTAAAGGTTCTGGCTGCACCATATCCCCACCGATACCGGCACCGCGCCAAGAAGATAAATCCAATTCACGGTCGTCGCGCCAACGGCGGACACAAAGCTCATACCCGAATGTGGGGCTAAATGACAAGCTAGCCTTATTTTGGCTAATCAACTGCAACCAAGTGATTGGTCTGCGGGTAAAATCCTGCGGGTCGAGATAATCAACAGACATCTGCGTCATCACAGGCACAATCATAAACCCGATCAGGCCCATATCATGGTACATTGGCAACCACGATGAACACCGGTCACCCTCGACAATATCAAGCCCACCTGAACCAGAGATAGCTATGCAATTCGCCGTAATAGTTTTTTGTGTACCAATAATTCCTTTTGGCGAGCTGGAGCTTCCTGATGAATATTGGATGTAACAAGGGCCATCAGGGCCGTGGGGGCGTAGTTTTTCGCCCATTGGTAATTTATCGACATCACAAAAGCTAATGACCGGAATATCATTGTCATTCAGAGCAGAACTGATGATATTTTCCATGCTAGCGGGCGTTAAAAGTGCTGCAAAATCACCAGTTTCGGCCATACGCTGCAATTGGCGCTCATAGCTACCACGCCCCCCTAAGGTAACTGGCAATGGTAGAGGTGCGGGAATAAGTCCAGCATATTGGCAAGCAAAGAAAAGAGTGAAAAACTCGGGGCTCGTCACTGCGCAAATACCGATGCGATCGCCCGGATCCGTGATACCGACCAACCTTTTTGCAGCTTCAACGGCACGGTCACGTAGCTCAGTGTATGTCAGGCGAGATTTTAGCTCTCCTTTGCCAGTATAGAAATTAAAGCCAGTATTACCGCGGGCCGCATATTCAAGCCCGTCGATCAATGTTTCAAACTTTCCACTAATTAGCGGTTGTCCGCGTTCTGAACTTGTTGGTAAAATCATATACTTATCCCCCCGATAACATCCTTTTATGTCACAAGACTGCTTTAATATCAAAATAATTCTTAATGTAAAGTACCCCTTAGGTTGTTAAGAGTTCTCTCAACTGGGCATTTACAATCGCAAACTTCGCCAAAGTCCACCCGCCAGAAGTATTTATCTTGGTGTATGCCGCGTCATAAGCTTGTACTGCATGGGGCTTACTTTCAATATAAGCGTTGATCATGGTTTTAGTTCCGGCTTTGGCTGTACCGCCGCCGTCAATATGAAGCCGTGCAGCATCAACGGCTAAACTAGCTTGAGCGGCATAGTAATCTTCTTCGATACGCTGCTGCGCGAGCCCCTCCCAATGCGTTTTTGGTGCTGTTTTCATTGACATTGTGCGCAGACGGTCAATTTTAAATCGCCCGCCCATGTCGTAAAAGAGCTCAGCTGCCTTGCGGATTGGCCAACCGGTCTTTTCGGTAAGTTCAACCACATCAAACCCAGATGCACGCGCTCTTAACAAGGACACATCCGCCGCCAAATCTTCCGGGATACCAGAGCGTACAAACCGACCAATGCGGCTTGCAACGCGGCGACTGTCATAAATCGACAACACATTGATCCATCCCTCGTCTACATGGGAAAGACCATCGGTGCGTCTTGCTATGCGCATAGAGATAGAACCTGTTTCTCCGCGTCTAACCAGCCAGCCAATAACCCGTTGGAGAACTGTGGAAATTTCCGCTTGCAAGCTCAACTGAGCCTCGGCACTGATTTTATTATCAAGCGCATTAATCGCCGTGCGCATGCCTTCAACTTGCAAAACCTCGTAGGCAATGGTGAACGCCTTAGCGATTTCGCCCACGCTCCCATTAGTTTGTTCACTTAGGCGGGACATAAATATCGGGCCACCTACATCTACAATTTTATTGCAAAGTCGCGAGATTATAATTTCGCGCCGCAGACGGTGATCACTTAGCGCCTCATCAAACCCCTGAACTGCTTTGGGGAAATAATCCCTAAACATTTGATCAAAAAACGGATCATCAGCAACATCCGTATCAACCAGATCATCAAACAATACAATTTTCGCATATGCATTTAAAACCGCGATTTCCGGGCGAGTTAACTGTCCACCCTTGTCGCCAATATTTTGCATCTCTGTAGCAGACGGCAAGCCTTCCACATCCCGGTCAAGCTTACCAGCGGTCTCCAGCGTTTCTACAAACCGGCCATAAGCATGGTGCTCTTCACGGGCATACATTTGCGCCAAAGACAAAGCCCCCGTTTGGTCATAATTATGGCGTAGGACAAGCGCAGAAACATCGTCTGTCATTTTCTCTAAAAGTTTGACACGCGCACTTGATTTAAGCTCTCCGCTTTCAATGGCGCCTGCCAATAAAATTTTGATGTTCACTTCATTATCCGAGCAATCCACCCCAGCGGAATTATCAATAGCATCCGTATTTACACGGCCACCATTTTTGGCAAATTCAATGCGCCCAGCTTGTGTCACACCCAGATTAGCACCCTCACCTATTACTTTGGTTTTTAAATCCAAGCCATTGATTCTT
>JAJFFM010000151.1 GCA_021776675.1 Robiginitomaculum sp. | reverse complement strand
GTGTTGGCGCAGCAGGCGAGCCAAGGTTTACCAAAATTATACCGAGATATTCCGTCATAAAACTCTTTCTCTACTATTTCAAAACCTCATAGTCCCTTGACGTTTTCAGCAAGTCCCTTACCAATAGTCACATCAAAGATAAAGCATCGTTTTGTTACATATGAAAGAAGGTACCAAATGAAAAAATATTTATATCTCGCCGTAGCCGGGGCCGCATTGATTAGTGCCTCTTGTCAGCCTGCAACACAATCGGGCACATCCGAAACTGTACCCACTGTAACAGAGGTCGCATCCTCTGGGCCAACCGTAGAAAAGGCGAAAGAATTTTTGGAGAAATCTGAGGCGGAAATTGTAGAGTTAGCTTTACGCGGTTCAAAAATCGAATGGATAAACTCCAACTTTATTACCGAAGATACCAATTGGTTATCGGCCAAAATCGGCGAAGAGTTTGGTTTGCTCTCCACGCGCCTTGCTAATGAAGCCAAGCAGTTTAACGATCTCACACTACCCGCTGATATGGAGCGCAAGTTAGACGGTCTAAAACGCGGTAGCAATTTCCCTGCTCCTGACAAACCAGGTGCCGCAGCAGAATTAGCAACAATTATGACTGAGCTAAATGCGGCCTATGGGCAAGGGAGCTTCACCTATAATGGTGAAGACTTACAGCTTGGTGAACTTTCAAAAATTATCGCGACATCTCGCAATCCCGAAGAATTAAAAACCGTATGGGAAGGTTGGCGCACTATTGCCCCGGCTATGCAAAAAGACTACGCACGCATGGTTGAAATCGTCAATGAAGGCTCTAAAGAACTAGGTTACGCCGATACTGGCGTGCTGTGGAAAGCTGGCTACGATATGCCAGCTGATGATTTTACTAAAGAAGCTGACCGTCTATGGACACAAGTCAAACCACTTTATGACGAACTACATTGCCATGTGCGGGCTAAATTAAACGACCAATACGGCAACGAGGTTGTACCACTTGACCAACCAATTCGTGCTGACCTGCTCGGCAATATGTGGGCACAAAGTTGGGGTAATGTTTACGACATGGTCAAACCTGAAGGTGACGCCCCCACAGTAGATATCACTACGTTGTTGGAAAAGGCCGAATACGATGAAATTAAAATGGTCAAAACTGGAGAAAACTTTTTCACCAGCCTTGGATTTGATCCCTTACCAAAAACATTCTGGGAGCGCTCCCTATTTGTCAAGCCAGAAGACAGAGATGTAGTTTGTCATGCATCTGCATGGGATATTGATGATAAAGACGATATACGCATCAAAATGTGTATCGAAAAAACAGGTGAAGATTTCAAAACCGTTCACCATGAACTTGGCCATAACTTCTATCAACGTGCCTATAAGAACCAGCCCGTATTTTACAAAGACGGTGCCAATGACGGTTTCCACGAAGCCATTGGTGATATGATTTCTCTGTCAATTACACCCGATTATTTGGTGCAAATCGGACTACTTGATGCATCCGAAGTACCGGACGCATCCGCCGATATTAATTTGTTGATGCAACAGGCATTAGATAAAGTTGCCTTCCTACCATTTGGCATCATGATTGATAAATGGCGCTGGAATGTATTTAACGGTGAATATGCACCATCCGAGTACAATACAGGTTGGTGGGAATTACGGGAACAGTACCAAGGTGTACGCCCACCTTCAGAGCGTCCTGCGGATGCTTTTGATCCCGGAGCTAAATATCACATCCCGGGCAACACGCCCTATATGCGTTATTTCCTTGCCCATATTCTGCAATTCCAATTCCACAAAGCGGCTTGCGATATGGCTGGAAATGAAGGCCCACTGCACCGTTGTTCTGTTTACGGTAACAAAGAAGTCGGCAAACGTTTTGGCGATATGATGCGAATGGGTTCCTCTAAGCCGTGGCCCGAAGCCTTAAATGCTTTCACGGGCACAGCCAATATGGACGGTTCGGCTATCATAGAATATTTCGCACCCTTACAGTCATATCTGAAAGAGCAAAATAAAGATCGCAACTGCGGTTGGTAATGATTTGGGCTAGTCTTCGGACTAGCCTTTTTCTTTTACTTGCTTTTTCTTTTACTAGCCTTTTTTATATTGGTGCTTTTCTTATATTGGCACAACCTTACTGAATTTTTTGATGAGAAAACGTGTCAAAATTACTGCGCAATTATAGAATAATAGTACCTTCATACAAATTTATCTATAATTTTTCACATTTCATAAACTACTGAACTTAAACTTATATTTGATAAATATCATTACTATCTCCTCGTGGGAACTGGGGTAGGAATAATGTTTATTGATAAAAATAAATATGGGCAAATAAATGCTGCTCCAGAAGGTAATTCCTTACCTATAGAGAATTATTTCCAGATACAAAAATCCTTATTGGCCATGAAAAGTATATGGCAAGAACAAGCCCGTAAAAACAACACAAAGATAGAAATATTTTTTGATAAAAACTCACCAAAAACCCTAGCGGTCGATGCATTGAAAATACAACATTGTTTAAACAACCTTGCAGCAAATGCAGTGACTGCCACAAAGGATGGCTTGGTACGCATAATTGTTTCACAGCTTAACAAACCAAATTCAAGATCGGGCACACAGTCCTATCTTGTGATCAGCGTCCAAGATACGGGCCAAGGCATATCAGCAAAAGACATAAGTTTTTTGTTCGTAAAAAAAACAACACCCAGTACAACGGGCGGTATCACATACGGCGTAGTTGATACTGGTCTACCGATGACGCAAAATCTAATCACCGAGCTAGGCGGCAAGATATTTGTAAAAAGTGAAGTTGGAAAGGGGTCCGTCTTTTCACTTGTCTTACCACTTTCAAAATCATCGCTAGACCAACATACGAAAAACCCAGTTAAAATAAATGACATTGGCGCTTATTTTTACAATTTAAACATCCTTGTTGTTGATGACTACAATCTAAACCATTTGACGCTCAAAGCGCTTTTGCAAGACAATGTCGCCAAAGTACATACGGCGTCCCACGGTTATGAAGCCTTAGAAATTCTGCAAACTTGTCCCATTGATTTAATCTTTATGGATATTCACATGCCAATTATGGACGGCATTGAGACCACCTTAAAAATCCGTGAAAGCAAACAAGAATGGGCAGATGTCCACATTATTGCTATGACCGCCGACCCGGATTATCAGCACATGCATCTGTGCAAAAAAATTGGCATGAACGATGCCCTCGCAAAGCCGTTTCGGGTAACTGATATTTACGGTATATTAGAGAATTATGCCCCAGCCTATAAAATCGCGGCGTCGAGTTAAACCGAATAAAGTGGACAGCCCCGTTTGAAATCATCATTATAGCCTCATCACTTCAAGGGGATAGTTATGAAATACGGAATTTCAATTTTAGCATTGAGCGCATGTTTAACATTAGGAGGATGCGGACCCGACACTAAAACTGATCAGACACAAAGTAGACAGCAATTTGACCTGTGCATAAATGACGTTAGCTTCTATATGGGCGACACCAAAGTTTCAGGCGCAGACATCGTTGTTGACGGCGGAAAAATTAATGCCCTAAACTTAAATGCAGATGCAGATTTATGCGATAATGGTACTAATTACAAACAAGTGGCTGACCTATCGGGCGCTTATCTCTATTCAGGCTTCGTAGACAGCCACGCTCACCTTCTGGGGATCGGTCTGCGCGAAATGACCCTTAATCTAGAAGGCACACCTTCAATTAAGACATTACAAAAAGCCTTAGCCGATGAAGTCGCCAAAACCCCTAAAGGCGAAACCGTTTACGGGCGCGGCTGGATTGAAACCCATTGGCCAGAAGACCGGTTCCCGAACCGCCAAGATTTAGACACTGTATCACCAGATAATCCGGTACTTTTACAACGCGCCGACGGACACGCTATGGTGATTAATTCTGCGGCACTCAAGGCCGCTGGCATTACCAAAGACACCAAGCCACCATTCGGCGGCGACATTTTACACGGTGAAAACGGCGAACCTACAGGCATGTTAATTGACCACGCCATGAGCTTAATTAGTGATCTTAAGCCCAAGCTTAGCCCCGCACGCAAAGAAGCTGCTTATATCAAAGCTTCCGAAGTGTATGCGGCTTATGGCTGGACGGGCATCCAATCTATGTCGGTTGATGCAAATGATATCTCCTTAATCGAGCGCCTATCAGATGAAGGCAAGCTCAAGATACGGGTCTATAATGCCGTAGACATGCAAGACGCAGAAGAATTAGTCAAAAACATTGCTGCCAATGGCCCACAGATGAGCAATAACGGGCGCGTAGTTACACGCGGACTTAAATTTTATATTGATGGTGCGCTTGGCTCACGCGGAGCGGCTCTACTCGCACCCTACGCAGACGACCCGGAAAATACGGGATTATTCCTCGTTAAAAAAGAATATATCATGCCGATTTTTGAACAGTCCTTACGCGACGGCATTCAAATTTCTACCCATGCTATTGGCGATCGCGCTAACCAATTGATGCTCGACTGGTACGAAGAAGCCTTCGCCGCCGTGCCAGAATCTGAGCGTAAAATCGCCAAACCGCGTTGGCGCAACGAGCATTCCCAAATTCTCGACCTGACCGACATTCCGCGCTACAAAGAACTCGGTGTCATCGCCTCTATGCAGCCCTCCCATGCTATTGGGGATCTTTATTTCGCCAATAAACGTATCGGAAAAGACAGGCTAGCTAGCGGTTATGCCTGGCGCAGCCTTATCGACAGCGGCGCTATCATCGCGGGCGGCTCTGATGCCCCTGTAGAACGCGGCGATCCGCGCATTGAATTTTATGCCGCCGTAGCCCGCAAAAGCCTTGACGGTTATAGCGATGAAAACTGGTTCGCAAATGAGAAAGTCACCCGTCCCGAAGCCTTAAAAATGTTCACAGAATGGGCGGCATATGCAGCCTTTGAAGAAAACGTCGCAGGTAAAATCGCCCCAGGCATGCGCGCAGATTTCACGGTGTTTGACAAAGACATTATGACAATCCCCGAAGCAGAAATCCTGACAGTAGATACCGTAATGACAATTGTTGACGGGGAAATTATTTACAAGAAGTAGGTGGAATACCCCCCTTACCCCCTCTAAAGCACACCCGTTTGAAACAAATGCACCCGCAAACCGCCGTGTGCGATGGGTTTACCCGTTGGTAGCCATGGTAGGTTTGTTGCTTGGGCGAGGTTTCTGTCGGACGTCACCATGCCGATGCGCCAACCTTGAAACCTCTCACGCATGACTGTGCCGAACGCAGTGTAAAGCGCAACAAGGTCTCTTTTCTTACCAATACGTGCGCCGTAAGGCGGGTTTACCATTACTAATCCTGCTGGCCCTTCTGGCCGTTTGATTTCTGATACGGGTGTGGGGGCGAAACTGCACATACCGCCTATGCCTGCACGTTTAGCATTGGCATTTGAAAACCCGATGACATTGACATTACGGTCAGAGCCATAAAAATGCTGCGTACTTTCGCGTGTCTGCCATTCATCCCGTATTTTTTGCACTTTTCCCTCGTCATAGCTTGCGAGTTTTTGAAAAGCGAATGTGCGCCCGCGTCCCGCCATCAAATTACGCGCAATCTCTGCGGCCTCGATAACAAATGTCCCCGATCCGCACATCGGATCAAGTACAGGTTCGTGTCCATCGTAGTCGCAAGCCCGTAAAAACATGGCCGCCATGGTCTCACGCATAGGCGCCTTGCCCATAGCTTGTTTATGGCCGCGCTTATGAAGCCCGTCCCCTGAGCTATCTACGGAAAGCAACACATTATTGCTGACAATACGGGTTTTGATAACGATATCAGCTACGTCCATAGACTCTGCAATAGTGGCATCAAATTCTTCGGATATCGCCCGTTCTATTCTTTCGACCGCTGCGCCTGCATGATAGATTTTATTGCGCTTATTGGTCACGACTTCAACCTTGACCTTTAGGCCTTTGGTAAGCACATCACCCCACGGAAATTTTCGCGCCCTTTTATCAAGTTGTGCCAGATGAAAAGCCCGAAACTCGCCAACCCGCACCAGAACTTTGGAGGCCCCGCGCAAAGTTAAATTAGCCCGCCAAACATCAATCCATCCGCCCCAAACCGTAACCCCGCCTTGAATAATTTTCGCCCGCTTAAACCCCGCCGCCTTCACTTCATCCAAAAGCCATTCCTCTAGCCCCGGCGGGGTCGTCAGCAATATTTCAAACTCTGATGTGTACAGCATGTTGGTTCGTTCTTCCGCATTAAGGTCAAGGGGCTTGTGGCACAAGAACGGGGAAGTATATAGAGAAAAGAAGACAGTAATCGTCCAATGTTTCTTAACTTTCCACCTCACTTTCTCACACGCGTCTGCGCGGACATGAGCGAGTGAGGTGAGGCTACGGCGCCCTACCCCCTATTCATAAACGGCTTCAGCTCTTTCCTTGCCACTTGCATCCGGTGGACTGCATCGGGGCCGTCGGCTAGTCTTAGGGTTCTTAAGCTTGTCCACATATAAGCCAGTGGGGTGTCTTGGGAGACACCTAGGCCGCCGTGCATTTGGACGGCTTCATCAATGACCTTTAGGGCGGTGCGCGGTGCGGCAACTTTGATCATGGAGATATAAGGTTGAGCAGCATTTAAATCGCCTTGATCCATCATCCATGCGGCTTTTAGGCAAAGTAATCTGGTTTGTTCAATCTCTATGCGGGCTTCTGCGATAATGTCATAATTAGCACCGAGCTTGGCCAAAACGCGGCCAAAGGCTTCGCGCTCTAATGAGCGTTTGCAGAGCAATTCCAACGCACGTTCGGCCTGTCCAACCGCACGCATACAGTGGTGAATACGGCCCGGCCCAAGACGACCTTGGGAGACTTCAAACCCGCGCCCTTCCCCGATAAGTAGTGCATCTGCGGGAATGCGGACATTGGTAAAACGGATATGCATGTGGCCGTGGGGGGCATCGTCATTACCGAAAACTTGCATGGGGCGCAGGACTTCTATACCCGGCAAACCGGCGTCAAGCACAAACATTGAATGACTAGCATGACGCGGGCCGTCTACGGCCGTTCTAGCCATTAGGATATAGACGGAACAGCGCGGGTCACCCGCACCACTGGCCCAGTGTTTTTCACCGTTCAAAACCCATTCATCACCGTCCCTAACGGCGCTAAATTGAAGGTTGGTCGCGTCCGAAGACGCTACGCCCGGTTCGGTCATCAGGTAGGCAGAACGAATTTTACCGTCGAGTAATGGTTTTAGCCATTTGGCTTTTTGTTCTGCATTGCCGTAGCGTTCCAGCACTTCCATATTACCCGTATCAGGCGCGGAGCAATTGAACACTTCTGGCCCCAATGTACACCAGCCCATTTCTTCGGCCAGATAAGCATATTCAACCGTAGTCAGGCCATAGCCTTGGTCGGATCCGGTAAGCCAAAAATTCCACAATCCGGCATCTTTGGCTTTTTGTTTTAAACCTTCACGGATTTCAGTTTGGCGATCCGTAAACGCAAAGCGTTCACTGCCTTTACCAACTTCGTGGTGATATTCCGCGTCAAGTTCGAGGATCTCCTCTTGCATCATTTTACGCACTTTATTAATCAGTGGTCTGACTTTATCTGTTACACCTAAATCCATGATATATTTCCTTTTTTTGGCTTATTTATTTATTTGATACATGTGGAAACTTGCGTCGCCCAGTAATTCTTGTGCTACCCGAATTCGCTTCAGATATAGCCCGATATCCAGCTCATCGGTCATGCCCATTCCGCCATGAAGCTGTACTGCTTCGAGGGCGGCTAGCTTGGCAACCGAGCCTAATTTGGCCTTCGCCATAGACACAAATGGCCCAGCACTTTTCGGATTTTTATCCAATGCCGTGAGCGCTGCATAGACGGCTGTGCGTGCCAATTCTAGTTCACAGTAGAGATGTGCCAAACGGTGTTGGAGCGCTTGAAATTCACCAATGATTTTACCGAACTGTTTGCGTTCTTTCAAATACTCATTTGTGGCTTCAAATACATGCGAAGACGCACCGAGCATTTCTGCGGCCAGAACCGCCCTACCCGCATTGAGTACGGCAGTGAGTATCTCTGCGCCCTTGCCAACTTCGCCGAGCACTTGCTCGCCTGTGACCTCGACATCTTCAAAATTCATACGCGCAGCATTGCGGCTGTCGACCATGATGGTGCGCTCTGTATCCAGACCCGATGCATCCGCAGGCACTACAAACAAAGTCAGTCCACTTTCGGTTTGCGCAGCGACAATCACTTGATCCGCCACATGGCCGTCAACGACCATTGACTTTTTACCACTTAATTTAAATCCATTACCGGAAGGGTTGGCTGTCATTTCGATGCCGTCCGGATTATGCTTAGCCCCTTCGTCAACCGCTAAAGACACTGTCATATTACCGCTAACGATTTGTGGCAACATCTTGGCAGCCACGTCGTCGCCTGCGTGCTTCAAAGCGGTTGCGGCCAATACGGAAGTCGACAAAAACGGAGATGCGCTTAGATTACGGCCCATTTGTTCTGCGACCAATCCTGCGGCCATAAAGCCCATGTCAAAACCGCCGTTTTCCTCGCTAACCAATACACCTGTGAAACCCATTTCAGCCATCTCAGCCCAAAGTTCCTTAGAATATCCATTTGCATCACAATCGTCGCGTAAAGCCCGCAATTGCGAGACCGGTGATTTATCTGCAAAAAAGCCTTCGGCACTTTCTTGCAACATTTTTTCGTCGTCTGTTAATAGCAACCCCATGCTAAGCTCCTCTATGCTGTATTAGGCAATTCTAATATATGTTTCGCAATAATATTGAGCTGTACTTCCGACGTACCACCTTCAATAGAATTACCCTTAGTACGGAGCCACAGCCGTGCGAGTTGACCATCATTAGAGCGGTCGCTTTCCCACTCCAAGCCGTCATATCCTGCCGCGTCCATCATTACTTCATAACGACGCTTATTAAGCTCGGTGCCGTAATATTTAAGAAAGGACGATTTCGCCCCAAGGCTTGCACCCGCTTTGGCTTCGGCCAACATGCGGCTCATCGTTTGTGCGAAAGCCCATTCATCAATGGAAACTTCAGTAATTTTAGCCTGCAAAGCTGCATCAGGCGTAACACCCATCTCAGCAACCATCTGTGCCAGTGGTTTCAAATTACCGCTATCGCCGATCATTTCGCGCTCATGGGTCAATAAATATTTGGCAATATTCCAACCTTTATCGCGCTCGCCGACTAGGTTTTCTTTGGGTACTTTCACATCCTCAAAGAATGTTTCGCAGAACGGTGAGCGACCGGAAATCAGTTTAATCGGCTTGGTCGTAACCCCTTCGGATTCCATATCGAACAGCACGAAACTAATGCCGTGGTGTTTTTTGCCCGTATTATCCGTCCGTACCAAACAGAAAATCCAGTCGGCTTGATCTGCATAACTCGTCCAGACTTTGGAACCGTTTACCAAAAAATGATCTCCCCCAGAATCAGAAATGTCCTCGCATTTGGTAGCCAAAGCCGCCAAGTCAGAACCTGCATTCGGCTCACTATAACCTTGGCACCAACGAATTTCACCGCGGCATATTTCAGGTAGATAGCGCATTTTTTGCTCTTCCGAACCAAATTTCAAAAGCGCAGGCCCCAGCATCCAGATACCAAAACTCAGGAGCGCGGGACGTGCGCCGATGCTCTTCATTTCTTGCTGCAAAACCTTATCTTCAGCACGACTTAACCCAGCACCACCGTATTGTTTTGGCCAACTTGGTGCCGTCCAACCTTTTGCGGCCATGCGTTCCAACCAAAGCTTTTGATCATCGTTTTGGAACACCCAATTACGACCGCCCCAACAAGCATCGGTTTCCCGGTTCATAGGTGTGCGCATTGCCTGCGGACAGTTTTCTTCTAGCCATGCACGGGTTTGCGTGCGGAATTGTTCCAAATCAGACATAATCTTTCCTTATATTTTGGCCTCATATTTTAGCCTTATATTTCTCCGTCGCGTATTCTATCACGAGCGACACCGCCCAAGATATTGACCATGGGAGCGTACATTTTAAACCGCTCATCTTTGGTCTGCCCGTGATAATAACGGTAGTAAATTTGCTGTAGAATGACCGCAAGGCGGAAAATTCCGTAGACATAATAAAAATGAAAATTATTGACATCTGCGCCTGTTTTTTCAGCGTAATAGGCCAAGATTTCTTTGCGGCTTAACATGCCGGGCGCCGCACTTGGTTGGCGTGAAAGTGCATGCATGGGCGCAGGGTCACTGGCCTCAATCCAATAGGCAAGTGTATTGCCGAGATCCATCAACGG
>JAJFFM010000016.1 GCA_021776675.1 Robiginitomaculum sp. | reverse complement strand
TACTTAAATCATATACCTATAGTTATGATCTGTTTCGCAAGAACACAGATTTTAATGGCGTTGAACAAGAAGTTGTCTTTCTAACAATCAGCCGGGAAAATGGCTGTGAATACTGCATGGCCGCCCATAGTTTTGTTGGTGATAATATGACCAATGTTCCCAAGGAGGTCACCGAAGCTATTCGGGATGATCAACCATTGCCGGATACAAAACTAAATGCGCTCAGTGAACTGACAAAGGCGCTCGTGGTCAAGCGCGGCAATATAGATGCGGATGATGTGACTGGCTTTTTGGAGCACGGATATAGCGAAACGCAAATTTTGGATGTCATTTTAGCGCTGAGCGCCAAAACGATTTCGAACTATGCCAACCATATCTTACACACGCCTGTTGATGACGTGTTTGCAGGTAGAGCGTGGACGGTGAAATAGTCGCGCGTTATATTTATATACAAATGACATAGGGCGGCGTAAAAGCTGCCCTATGCACAAGATACAAACATCAGAAACACCGGCCGCATCGGACATTGATTTTACGGATTTCTTGAAGGTAGATATTCGCGTGGGCACAGTCGTAGATGTCCAAAATTTCCCCGAAGCTCGGCGTCCCGCCTATAAATTATGGGTGGATTTTGGTAGTGTTATAGGTGTTAAAAAATCTTCGGCGCAAATAACAGATCATTATAAGACTGAAGCCCTAATGGGGCGCAAAGTAGCGGCAGTGGTTAATTTTCCTGTGCGGCAAATTGGGCCGTTTATGTCAGAGATATTGGTACTTGGTTTCCCGGACATTGAGGGAAAAATCGTATTGTTTGCGCCCGATACCGAAGTACCGGACGGTTCAAGATTAGCTTAGATTATAATATTGAATAGGGTAAGTTAATAATTCACTGCCGTGAGTATGGAGGTGGGAGTTGTTGATAGTTTAACGCCGATATCGTGCATCATAGCCCGAGAAACGCCTGTATCGAGAGCCTCAAGGTGGGCAATTTGTCCAGCATGGTCTTCTATGAGATCGGCCAGAGAGAATAATATCCGCGCGCGTTCCACGGGTGCCATTTGCACCCAGACGCCACTATCAAAGCTAGCCCGTGCTGCCGTAACAGCCAAATCGACCTCAACTGCGCCGCCCGCCTCTACATGCGCTACGCTAATCCCTGTTGCGGGATTGACCACATTTATTGGTGTCGTGTCTCCGCCTTGGATCCATCTGCCGCCTATGAAATGCCCATGTGAGCGTGCCAGAAAAGTTTGTATTTCGCCGTGATGGCTACCCGGTACATCTATTTGATCACTGACCAGCACCATTCTTACACCCACCGGCTTTTATCTTTGAGGAACTGTGCGGCAACAAACCCATTGTCCGGCAAATCGTCTGCCATCATATTGGGCGGATAAGCTTCTTGGTATTGGCTGAATAAGTCAGAAAATAACGCGGGGTGGAAGCGTGGTATTTTTCGGCCTTTGCGGAATGCCGCAATGGGTATACTTGCCATGACACCGGTCTCGTTGACGGAGTTTGCTGTGTCAAGAACCTCGCCTTTCGGGCCGTAAATAGCTGTGCCACCAGAGCGGACATCTTGGAAAAATGGCCCCGGATTATTGGAGATAGAATTATTGACCAATGATGTGTACATATTGTTGTGCATCGCACCTGAACGTATGTCGATGGGATCAGCACCTGATGTGGCTGCGCGCAACATAATTTCTGCGCCTTTGAGTGCAAAAGCCCTTATAAGTTCAGGCTCATACTGAACAGCGGTTGTTGCCAAATTACCAACATCGGTACGGGCGACAGGGAATACTGCATCGCGACCATACATCTCTACATACTGATCCATAACATCAAAAATTGTTGTGGTAATAACTTCGAAGCCAGCAAAGACGCCTTTGAGATTGCGAAGTTTCCAATGCTTGTCAATGATTTCACCATCAGGACTAATGATGATTGTAGTGGATAAAATATGATCTGGCCAATCAGGGTCTTTGGAGTAAGACCCGAAGACTATATAGCTATTGTATTTTTTCGCACGCGCGGCAACGGCTTCGGTTTCGGCGCCGGGCACATCGATAGCAACCTTGAGCAAATCCTCACGGTTCCACATATGTGAAAAACCGGTGATGGGAAATTCATGAAAATGAATAATGTCTTTTGGCCCCATCCATGTAGCGGCCGCATCAATCAGGTCGAGCATATGATCCAGATTGGCCTTTTTCATCTTTTTAGCTTTGTCAGCACTTACGGGTACGACCCGCGATTGTACCGCCATTATAGTAATGTCATCCTTGCGAAGTGGTACGACTTCGTATGAGCCATCGGGTGCGACCAAGGAAGTCTCAAGAAGTTGGTCAGATTTAGGTGAATTTGTAATTTTAGTCCCCATGATTAAATGTCCTATAGCTATATCTTTATCATTTTATCTTCACACTATCTTAATAAATAAAATCGCGACCACCAAATGGTCATTTGATTCGCGGTGAATTAATTTAGGAATTATGGGTCAGAATTCGCCGGTATTAGATATTGGTACGGTTTTTATGACTAGTTGGTTTTTGCCGTGTTTCTGGTCAATGTACCTATTGCTTCGCTGACATGGGTGAAGCCGTCCGCCTTGAGGCGCATGGCTAGATCGTCGCATATTTTAGCCGCCAGACTTGGGCCTGCGTAAACCATCGCAGAGTAAAGCTGCACGGCGGAAGCGCCAGCACGTATTTTTACATATGCATCAACTCCGTTGGCAATACCTCCAACACCGATGAGTGGTATCTTTCCGGCGCTGGCTGTATAAAATTCGTTGAGTATCCGTGTTGACATACGCATTAAGGGCGCACCTGAAAGGCCGCCAGTTTCAATCTTATGTTTGGACTTCAAAAAGTCAGGTCGGGCAATGGTGGTGTTAGATACAATAATGCCGCTCATGCCGTAGGTGCGGGCTTGTTCGGTAATTCGTTCTATTTGAGCGAAGTCGAGGTCGGGTGCAACCTTAAGGAATATTGGTGGTGAAGGTGCATCGCCGGTTAGGTTTTGGCGGGCTTCTGAAATACGGCCCAATAAATCTTCAAGCGCATCCCCGCCTTGTAAATCCCGTAAGCCGGGTGTATTGGGCGAGGACACATTAACCGTAAAATAATCGGCCATGCCCCATAAGGCTGTGAGACCGGTGATGTAATCGGCGGCGCGGTCTTTCGCGTTTTTGTTCGCTCCTAGATTAGCACCAACGATACCAGAGTTTCCCTTTTCCGTAATGTCTTGGCGCGCACGCAGATTTTTTGCAAAACTGTCAAGGCCTTTATTGTTAAACCCCATGCGGTTAATCACTGCTCGGTCTTCGGTCAAGCGGAACAAGCGCGGCTTGGGGTTGCCGTCTTGGGGCAGGGGAGTGACGCTGCCACATTCCACAAATCCGAACCCAGCAGCTAGCATAGCGTCTGGCACTTCGGCGTCTTTATCAAACCCTGCAGCCAATCCAATAGGGTTGGGTAATGTTAATCCGGCAATCTCGGTTTTTAAACTTGCGTGTGTGCAGACATGCTTTGGTCCAAGCCCAAGGGAGAGCGCTTTTAATGCCATCCTATGTGCAGCTTCGGGTGGTAATGTTTTGACTAAAGCTGTGCCGAGGCTGTGCAATACACTCATGAAGTCACCTTTGTGCGAATCCTATTATCGTAAGTCAGTTTGACGCACAGTAAAGGCTTTAGGCAAGATGTTTTCTTGCCCTAAGCGTAATTCAGTGAGCGCTTTATTCGGTAATGGTCTGAAAAGATACAACGTACAGGCCTTTCTACGTGGCAGCAGTTGCAAGCGTTGGTGGGCTAGCATATAAGTGATTAGTCTTATAAATAGGCGGTGGAAGAGGCGGCTTAGTTCAACCAGCCTTTCGCGATTTTCGCACGCGTAAACCAGATCAGGAATAATCCAATGGCTGGTATGGAGAGGGTCGCGCTGAGCTGCAGTGTGTTCATTTGCTTGCCAATATCGCTTAGTACAAACATGTAAATTTGTTGTGCTAGGATCGCAATGAAAGAAATTGAGAAAAGCATAAGCGCCCATTTTTTACGAAGTAACAAAGCGGTACAGCCCAGAGCGCCTGCGAAAACGGCAATGCCAAATACTGGCATATACCAGTTTGGAATATTAGCGTACATTGTCTGCTCTAATTCTGGTAATTGCGCCCGAGCTTCATCGCTCATCGTCATTTGCATGGTGAACACCATAACGCCGAACAAGTTCCAAACCAATGCTAGGATACTAATGATCCAGAACAATAGCCCAGGTTTGTTTGATGTTTCAGTCATAATATTCCCATTGTTTGTTTATCTTAACCAATTTTCGTTTTTTGCTTTTCTCGAGACCCATACAGCTAAGACACCGAGAGAAAAGACAACACCTTCCATGCCAATTTGTCCTCCGCTCATTAGGTTGTGAGCTTTATCCAGTATGAACATTTTGCTAAGCGAAATAATAATGAAGAGTAGGGACAGCATATAGAGAGGTACTGCCCATGCGCGGCGAAGAACCATACACAAAGCACCCAAAATTCCAGTGGATACTGCCAATGCAAAAACTGCAGCTGACCAAGTAGGCTCTGCAAGTAAGTAATCTGCATAAGCTTGTGAATATGTACCTGCGGTGACATACTTAGCCATAGATTCTGGCGAGCTCGTCACAAAGTCATAATAGACATACATGCCCATCATGCCCCACAGTAGTAATATTACTGTGAGTATCCAGAACCATCTCGGTGGTTTGTTTGATGTTTCAGTCATTATTTGTCCCCTTTTTGCCTTTTATAGCCAGATTATAGTTGATTTCGGTGCATTTTGCAATGGGCGCACAAATAACTTGTTTAATATTGAACTACTTGCTAGGTAGTTTAATATTAAACAACTAGGGTGAGTAAAATGCAAAGACGTAAATTCATGAAAATCATAGGAGGGTCTGCGGCACTATTAGCAGGAGGTACTTATATTTGGGCGGCGCCAACGGCCAAGTCTGCGCGGGCAGCCTGGACGGAGGCTGGGCAATATATCGATCCTATACGCAGCGCATTGTCATACGCTATTCTTGCGCCAAACCCGCACAATCGTCAGCCATGGTTGGTCGAACTTATCAGCGACACCGAGGCCGTGTTGTATTGTGATGAGGATAGGCATTTACCCGTCACCGATCCTATTGACCGCCAGATAACAATAGGGCTGGGTTGCTTCTTGGAGTTGTTTGATGTTGCGGCAAGTAATAATAGCTACCGTGCCGATATTGAATTGTTCTCGCTAGGCGCACATACGAGCCGTCTTGATGCTCGTCCAGTAGCAAGGCTTTTGCTGACCCCCGTTAAACAAAAATTTGACCCATTGTTCACTCAAATTATCAACCGCCGTACGGACAGATCACCGTTCAGTGAACAAGTTCCAAATTTACAAAACCTTACAGCTTTGCAAGAAGCCGCCGGAAGTTTGTCAGGAGCAAGCACAAGAACAGAACTTGTAAGTCAACTCCGTAGAGTATGCCATGAAGCCGCTCGAATAGAAATCATGACATCCCATACACACGGCGAAAGCGTCGAGCTAATGCGCGTCGGGCGTAAAGCTGTCAAAGAGAACCCGGACGGAATATCTATCGAGGGGGCGATGATAGAAATTTTGAACGTTGGTAGGGCTATTAGCAAAGAAGCTCTTGCTAATCATGGTGCGACTGCATTTAAACAAGGTAAGCAAATGTACCTTGACGCTGTGAATAGCGCCAAAGGATTTTTTTGGGTTGTTACGTCTGACAATTCACGGGCTAATCAAATTGCTGCTGGTCGTGCTTATGTCAGGGGTAACCTTAAAGCTACGGAACTTGGACTTTCTATGCATCCATTGAGCCAAGCTTTGCAGGAATATCCAGAAATGGCAGAGCAATTGGTGGATGTTCATAAGATTATGAATATAGACGCACCTGCACGGTTGCAAATGCTGGCTCGGGTTGGCTATGGTAAAGCGCAAATGCAATCTCCGCGTTGGTCTTTGGATAGTCGGATAAGGGCTTAAATGTATCAAGCCCTCACTGAAATCGGGATTATTCACCAATTGACCGAGACCATATTACGTACGTCTTTGCCTAAACCGTTGACCCTAGCACAGTTTAAGGTGCTGACCCATTTAAGCCGCGTCCCTGAGGTTAATACACCGACCCGCATCACCAATGCATTTCAAGTTACTAAAGGAGCTATGACCCATACGCTGGGGCTTCTGTTGAAAAACGGGTTTATTACAATCATTGATGATGAGGGAGATGGTCGCGCAAAGCATGTATATATGACCAAAAGGGGGCAAGAAATATTGATACAAGCGATTACAGCAATGGCTCCGAATTTCGCAAAACTGGATGCGCAACTAGACGCCGCAGAGTTAGAAGCACTGACAAAGTCTTTAGGGAAACTGCGCGTGTTTCTTGATAAAGTTAGAGAATAGTAAAATTAGCTACGTGAGAAAAACCTCTACCAACGGCCACAATTGTTTCTGACCTGAGGCCATGCATTACCGTAGCGGGGATATACTGTATTATTACACACGTTATTACAAACGGTTTGGGTACGACAGACAGGTGCAGGCATTTGCATTGGCATAGGCATGATTACTGGCATAGGAATTAGCACAGGGTAATGCACATAAATAATCGGGCGTACAACACGGACTTGTTGATACCGTATTTGCGGCACAGGTCTGACAACTTGTACGGGCCTGACGGCTTGCACAGGCTTTACAACAGAATAACAGCCAAGAACTTTATGACCATCAGGGTTGTAAACATTAGTCGGACATGTGGTGGGACTTAAGAACTCGTTTTCCGCCATACCAGCCACACGATATTTTGAAATTTTACTAACGGTTGTCGTGAACGGGACGACTTGACCCGTGGCCCGAGGTGATGAGTGAGATGAAGAACGAAATGATGAGCTATTTGCATGTCCACTGCCAACAGAAGAACTGCTGCCAGTGGACATGCAATAGCGGTTTTGTGTTTTGAATGCGCCCGATGGGCAAGCCCTAGTATTTCCAGTCCCGTAACTTGTGCTAATCCCCTGACGGGCGTATGCGCTGGAACTATAATTTGTGGATGATGGGATAGAACCATAACTACCTGATCCATAGCTAATTGAATTACCAACAGGCGCACAGTTTGTACTATTACAACTCGCAAATGCAGGCGCGCTGAGTGGCAATAAACTAACGCTCAGTATTGTGGCTGCTAAATACGTAATACGCATGATACGGTCTCCTGACTATATTTGTTACAAGTTCAACAAAAAATCTATGAAGATACAACTTGCTTCCCTCAATTGGAGAAAACCGTAATTGCAATTTGTCCGATTTATTGTTGCTGTTTCGGATAAAGTTTCAAATTATTGTGTCCAGCGACCACTGGTCATAGCCATTGCAACAGGGCCACCAGAGGCGACTGGGGCAATAACCCCTTGTCTGGGTAGACAATATGGAAGAGGTGTTGGAACTGGCGTTGGCACACCAATGACCGGACGTACAACATTCACTGTATGATTTGTTGCGGCCGTGCCGGCACGACGACATACAATTTGCGTAGCTGGCATGCCGCTGACGACCGTGGCTCCGGAGGTTTTCTCCCAATAATCAGGCGTACCCGGTTTTGTAGTGATATAAGATCCACCTGAGACATGGCCGATAACATTTGCAGATGTGTAAGCGTTACTAGCTTGGTATTGTACAGGCGCAATAGGTGCCGCTGGTGCAATTGGTAGTACAGGCGTTCGTTGCACAGTGGGTGCCAATGCGGTTACTGGACCAGATACTGGACCAGGTACTGGAATAGGGGCGGCAATTATAGCATTTCTAACGCAAGAACCCATAGCAACTGTATTGCATCCACCAGCAAATCCGCCTCTGGAGAATCTGATTGGTACATTGTTCAGTGCCGCCATAGGTGGCCGTGCATAAATCTGCATAATGTTGACATTAGGCGTGTTTTTATATGCGAAGGTATTCAAATACCCATATGGTGTAGAATAATAATAATTAATTGGTGCCAATGGGGCTGCTGCGCCGGGGTTAACAACTGAGCGAACACTGCAAGTGCTTACTCGGTTATTGGCAGAAGGACTGGTTCTACATACTGCGTTTGGAACGCCTTCATAAGGCGCAAGGGCCGTATTATAGTCAGAATTACATTTGCCATTATCGCATGAACCTGCAAAAGCTATTGTGCTTATGCTTGCCATAAGAACACCACTGAACGTAGTTGCTACAATCGAATAGATACGCATATGCGCTCTCCAAAATAATGGTTCGATCGCACCTTGCGAAGAACCCCACCAAAACTATCGGCTCCGCCTGTTTCAGGTTCGAAAGCCACTTTTACTTAAAAGCTGCACGGGGTTTTACTTATGATCTTTAGGGCTAGCGCTCTAAAAATCATAAGTAATGCCACCACGTTCCCAATCGCCAAAGCGTGTGGGTTCAGCCCCCTTGGGTCCAGCATTTTCTAGTGGGAGAGATTTGGTGTCTTGCGTTTTTTGCTGTTTCTGTCTGCGTCCGTTAGCTTCTTCTAGTGCCCTTCGGGCTTCAGGAGTGAGCTTCTTACCGGGCGCAGCATTTGGAGGATTAGTCATCAAAGCCTCCTTTCAGCCTACACATTACCAAACCAAAGCCACAGATAAACCAAGCCAAGGTTTTGACAAGACTAAATGAGCAGTCCCGCCGTGATACATGCCTAACCTAAATGGGCTAAAATATAATTAAGCATGCGTTTAGCAGGCGTTAAGCATAGCTGTTAGGATAAAGGTAATTTGTTGATTATTTGCCAATGATTTGACTAGCACTTTGCGGGCATGTGGCTTACAACCCCATCTACATCCACCTTAGAATTCTATAGCACATTTAGATGGCACATTCAGTATGACTGCAAAACCTAAAAACAACAAAAACAATAAGCCAGCCCATAAAATAAAGCCTAAAGTCATAACGCCTACAGCAAAAGCGCCCAAGCATGGTGCACGATATGTTGCAGCGCATGGGGTTCGCGAGGTGCTGGTCGACGGTACGCCGCTTGATATAGCTTTGTCAGGGCAAGCATTATTTGTACAGCTAGAAAGACGTGACAGGGCATTTGCCAGATTGATTGCTGCTACTGTGTTTCGCAGACTTGGTCAAATCGATAAAGTTTTGGCACCGTTTATCAAGAAAACACCCACAGACTACGCACTTGCGGTTTTGCGTACAGGGGCAGCACAAATCTTATTTTTGGATACGCCTGCCTATGCCGCTGTGAACGGCAGTGTGGCGCTCTTGAGGCGTTCCAAAAAAACGGCGCACATGGCGGGTATGGCGAATGCCGTGCTGCGGCGGGTGACAGAGCAGGGGCAGGATTTGCTGGCCAAAACCAGCACGCTCGATAATATTCCTACTTGGTTGCTAAAATCGTGGACAGAGAGCTACGGTGTAGAGGCAAGCCAAAAAATGGCAGACATGCTGATACAAGAGCCGCCGCTTGATTTGACAACCAAGCCCGGTATTGCGGGCCCAGACGGAGAAGTTTTACCAGGTGGTACGGTTAGGCTCGCCAAAGCTGGTGATGTACGTGCGCTATCCGGATACGACGAAGGAAATTGGTGGGTGCAGGATGTTTCTGCAGCCTTACCCATTAGATTGTTAGGCGACATTTCTGGTAAACGCATATTGGATATGTGCGCTGCGCCGGGCGGAAAAACATTACAATTAGCGGCTGCGGGCGCGAATGTGACGGCACTGGATAAAAGTGAAGGTCGGCTGGAGCGGGTCAAGGAAAATTTGGCCCGTACTGGGTTGAAAGCTGACATAGCAGTTGGTGATGCTGCAAAATGGCGCGATCCTCAAAATACTAGTGGTGGTGGCTTTGACATTGTAATTTTGGACGCGCCGTGCACGGCTACGGGTACATATCGACGCCGTCCTGATGTGTTGCACAATAAAAAGCCGGAACACATCGATAGTTTGGCGCGTATTCAGGAAAAGCTTATCATGGCTGCCGCCAGGCATGTAGCCCCTGGTGGCACGTTAATTTACTGTACATGTTCGCTTCAAAAGCGAGAAGGTGAAGGTCAAATCACCAAATTTATGCAAAATAGAACAGATTTTCGCCTTAATTCATTGTTAGGCATAGAAGACTTGGGGGTTGCTGAAACAGTTACTCCTGAGGGAGTGGTGCGGGTTTTACCACACTTTATGCACGAAAAAGGTGGTATGGACGGTTTTTTTGTTGCATCGTTAAGCTGTGGTTAACCATAAATTTTGGATAATGAAACAAGATGCGTGTAATTTAAGGTTAAATTTAGACGTATATTAAGAAATTCGTCTTACCGATTGTGTAGATTGACAGGATTGTTTTAAATGGGAGGCTCTGATGAGCGGCAAAAATATTTTTAAATCATCTATACTTAAATCTGGCATAGTAGTCGGCGCAAGTATGGTGGCGTTAACATTGGGAGCATGTGCGTCCAGTGGAAGCAGTTCTAGCCGCTACGGAAGTGTTTATGACTATGAGAGTGCTGGCAGTTGTAATAGCGCACCATGTGCTGCTGCTGTAACCCCGCCTGCTACAACGAGTTACGGTACAACTACTGTGATTGGGGGACAACCAGTCGTCCCCGGCATTGTTTACACGGATTGCTCACAAATGGCAGCAGTTGGTTGCGGCGCACCCTATGCACCGCCTGTGCCTGTTTATACCCCCCCAGCACCAGTTGGTTGCCCGATTGACATGATAATGACAAGTGATGGTAGTTGTGTGATGCAAACCACATCAAGTTGGAGCACGAATACCGTAAGTTGCCCTAGCCATACTAGACAGGCTAGTGACGGCACGTGTATGATAATTGATGATACTCCGAACGTTACGATTTACCCGACAACAGGCTATGTACCGCCCGTTGATTATACGGCACCTGTTTATCAGCCTATTCGCAAATAGACGATTGAATATTTTCAGTTTTACCCCGCCCTGTCAGCAGGGTGGGGTTTTGTGTTTTAAAGCAATTAGCATACCTATGTTCCAGCATAGCATCCTTAATGATTGCTTTGCATGATACTTGCTTTGGCAATTTTGGACTGATATGGACTAGCTGAAATACAAGCGTATACGGCGATACGAAACAAAGGTTTATGATGGTGAGGCGGATTGGCATAGGTGATATAATGGCTGCGGGTTGGCGCAAGTCTTGGCACCGCTTGGCAGTAGACTTGGGTGCGCCAATGCGGGCGTTAAATTCGAGTGCAGTCAGAGTTCCTGCATTCATAAGTTTGCCAACCCCCCTCATCACTGGAGATACTGAACATGGTTTGCAAATTCTGGACGGGCAATTTGCTTTAGGATCGCAAAGTCTGGATGTCGGAGCTCAGGGTGATCCTTGGTCGGTTCCGGCCCCGTCCCAAATTTATGCGAGCCGTTTGCACAGTTTTGATTGGTTAGACGATCTTGCAGCACTGGGACTT
>JAJFFM010000150.1 GCA_021776675.1 Robiginitomaculum sp. | reverse complement strand
CTATGGGCGACCGGATGCAGCTCTATAAATACATCGTCCACAATGTTGCTCATGCCTACGGCAAATCGGCAACATTCATGCCCAAGCCAATCCACAATGATAACGGCACAGGTATGCATGTTCACCAATCTATTTGGAAAGACGGTAAACCTTTGTTTGCTGGCGACGAATATGCAGGTCTGTCTAAATCTTGTTTGTATTATATTGGCGGTGTCATCAAACACGCCAAAGCTATCAATGCATTTGCGAACCCGGCGACCAATTCTTACAAGCGTTTGGTTCCAGGCTTTGAAGCCCCGGTTATGTTGGCATATTCTGCCCGTAACCGCTCGGCATCTGTGCGTATTCCGTGGTGTTCATCACCTGCGGGCAAGCGCTTGGAAGTCCGTTTCCCGGATCCAGCTGGCAACCCTTATTTGACCTTTACGGCTCTTCTGATGGCTGGTCTTGACGGTATTAAAAACAAAATCCATCCGGGTGATGCGATGGATAAAGATCTGTACGACCTACCACCACAAGAAGCAGCCAACATCCCGCAAGTTTGTGGTTCGCTTCGCGAAGCTTTGGAGAACCTCGACGCAGACCGCGATTTCTTAAAGGCCGGCGGCGTGTTTGATGATGACCAGATTAATGCCTATATCGAGCTTAAAATGGAAGAAGTGCACCGCCTAGCTATGCACCCACACCCGGTTGAATTTGATATGTATTATAGCTGTTAATCATCCAAAATTTCAAAAGATAAAACCCGGATGGTCTCGCAACTATCCGGGCTTTTTTATGAAAACTATTTGATAACTAAGCTTATTTTATATCGCCAGTCTTACTTAATGTCTCCAGCTTTGCGCGATTCTTTCTTGCGCTCATGCTCTAGCAAATAACGCTTACGGATACGGATGCTCTCTGGTGTTACTTCGACCAACTCATCGTCATTGACAAACTCCAACGCGTATTCGAGCGTCACATCAATCGGTGTAGTCAGGGTAACGGCTTCGTCCGTACCCGACGCACGGACATTGGTCAGCTGTTTACCCTTAACAGGGTTCACCACCAAATCGTTATCACGGGTATTGATACCAATGACCATACCTTCATAGACGGGTGATTGGTGACCGACAAACATCTTACCGCGATCTTGAAAATTGAACAAAGCGAACGCGACGGCAGTTCCCGTATGTTTGGAAATCAGCACACCTTTAGCGCGGCGACCAATCGTACCGCCTGCGGCGGGGGCGTATCTATCAAACACATGATACATCAGACCGGAACCAGATGTCGTGGTTAAGAAGTCAGAACGAAAACCGATTAGACCGCGTGTTGGAATTTCGTAATCCAAACGAACCCTGCCTTTGCCGTCCGGTACCATGTCTTTCAGCATGCCTTTACGCAGACCCAATTTTTCCATAACTGCACCTTGATGTTCTGCTTCCACATCAATGGTTAGATCTTCCCAAGGTTCACACAGAACGTTATCAATGGTTTTATTAATGACCCGCGGACGAGAAATCGCTAACTCATAACCCTCGCGGCGCATGGTTTCGATCAAAATAGCCAAATGTAATTCACCGCGTCCGGAAACTTTAAATTTATCAGGGTCGTCAAGCGGCTGTACACGAAGCGCGACATTGTGGATTAGTTCTTTTTGCAAACGGTCACCAATATTACGTGACGTCACATATTTACCTTCACGGCCAGCAAATGGACTCGTATTAACCTGAAAGGTCATGGAAATAGTCGGCTCGTCAACACTGAGCGCAGGGAGCTGTTCCACTTTGGCAGGGTCACAAATACAATCGGAAATGCCGAGACGGTCAATACCGGTAAAGCATGCAATGTCGCCCGCATAAACTGCGTCTTCTTCGATACGGTCCAGCCCCATAAAACCATATGGTTGAAGAACTTTGGCTTTGCGTGTGATACCGTCCGGCGCAACAACCATAACATTTTGCCCGCGCTTAATCGCGCCGCGCACCACTCGGCCAATCCCGATAACGCCCGTATATGACGAATAATCCAGCGCACTGATTTGCAAGAGTAACGGACCGTCAGGGTCAACATCCGGCACAGGAGTGTGACTGACTATCGCTTGGAACAAAGGCGTCATATCTGTGCCTTCGGTATCGCTATCATCACTGGCCCAACCATTAAGGGCTGATGCGAAAACAACCGGGAAGTCCATTTGTTCATCATTAGCACCAAGTCGGTCAAACAGATCAAATGTCTGGTCAACCACCCACTGGGGTCTAGCACCAACACGGTCAATCTTATTGACAACCACGATTGGCTTAAGACCTTGCTCTAGCGCTTTCTTGGTTACGAAACTTGTCTGCGGCATTGGGCCTTCGACCGCATCGACCAGAAGCACCACACTATCGACCATAGAGAGCACGCGCTCAACTTCGCCGCCAAAATCCGCATGTCCCGGCGTATCGACGATGTTAATGCGCCATTCTGTACCTTCTGGGTCGGTCCACGCAATGGCGGTGTTTTTCGCGGTAATGGTAATGCCGCGTTCTCTTTCAATATCGCCGCTATCCATGACGCGATCGGCTTGTTCGCCGCGCTCGTCGAGAGTACCGGATTGGCGTAAGAGTTTGTCAACCAAGGTCGTCTTGCCGTGGTCAACATGAGCTACAATCGCTACATTGCGCAGCGTTTTAATACGATCTGTCATAAGGGATACCGTTTTCAAATTTGATTTGGCTCCCTTTAGGGGCAAAGCCTATAAAGTACCAGACATTTTTACGGCAAATTATGCCCTCAATTCATGAGGTCTTGTAGCACATTCACGGTGTCGCCCATAAACTCCCTATAATTCTGACCGCGGCCTGAATATGCTTTCGTCACCTTGCTACGCACTTGTAGGGCACTAAATGTGCGCACAGTCGATTGGCGTTTTTCAGGGTCCAAATATTCATCACGCCATATTAAGTCCAATTTACCAAATAGTTCTGCGCTTACTTTTGTCGGGTCGTTTAGAAATACATTATGGTCATGAGTGATTATCGGCACGCCTGCATCTTGCCACGCCTGCACCGAATCGCTTTGGAATTTAAGATAATTTGCGATGTCCGATATGCTGCGACTATAGCCAAATTTATCAGTGAAATCATGCAAGAGGATAGACATAGCCATATCAAATGGGTCGCGTCTTACATTGACGAATTTCGCGCCTCCATGGATACGCTGCAACAGGCCAACCACATGAGCATGATGGGGCATTTTATCGACAAATATTTTCGCGTCTTTATTTGTACTGCGCATGCCGGCAGTATCCGACATAGGGAGCTGCTCCGCCACTTGGTTCCAGTTGAAAACGGCCTCTTCAGTACTACGGCATTGGTCCAAAATAGGGAGGAACCAAGCCATCAATGCGCCGCGCTCGCCTACTGACTCTACACCGGGGTGTGCTGCCAAAATCGTTTGCAACAATGACCCACCAGACCTCGGCGGTCCGATGACATATATATGTCCTGTATCTTTTGGCGCATTTTGGTCACCTACTGCTGCATACAGCTCTAGCCCCGCCGCCAATTGCTTGCGGTAATTTGGTGTTTCAGACACCGCCCCATCATCATACAGGCCGTTAGCAGTTTTAGCAAAATTCCAAGCTTCATCATATGCACCGCGTTTATCTGCTCTTCGCGCCAGTACAAAAGCAAGCCCACGGCGTTTAGTTACATCAACCTGCCCCGCTTGTACCATAACCTTTGCATTGTCAGTTAAACTTTCATCAGCGCCATGATTTAAATCCAATAACGCCAATAACAAAGCGGCATTGTCCTTGTTGCTGTTGTAAGAACGGCTTAAAATATCATGCGCTTGATCCAAATCACCCTGCCAACGCATGAGGTTCGCACCGAGTAACACCGCTTCAACATCGTCAGCATTAGTCATCAGCAATTTATCGACATAGCTTTGCGCGCGGTCAAATTGACTTAAGAGTACATGCATATTGGCGATACCGAGCATTTCTTCATGTGGCATTTCTTTGCCAGCAAAGGCATTTTCCCGCGCCGAAACTGCTGCCAAACTGTCATTAGCTGCGCTGAGAACATTGGAATATTGCAGCCAAATTTGTTGGGAGCCGTTATTGTTGGCAGCATCTTTAAGGGCTTTGACAGCTTGGTCGACTTGCCCCATTTGCATGAGGCATTCACTCCATGCCAGAACCGCATCATCTGCGCCACCAGATACTTTCACAGCTCGGGCAAATATTTGCTCAGCTTGCACCAAGTGATTATGCATTTTAAGACCGAGACCAAAATGGATACACCAACGCGGCTCGGTTGGCTCTAAATTCACCGCCTTTTGCAAAGCCTCAAAAGCCTTTTGTGGCTCATTACCGATGAGAGCCATGCCAAGAATTGACCAAGCTTCAGCGTCTTGATCATTACTTTGCAAAACTGCTTCACAATTACGTTTAGCAAGCGCAACATTGCCGGATTGCACAGCAGTTAAAGCTTGTTCAATAAGTGTATTTCTTTGTTCTGAATTCATGGAGGCTTTATTGCCATTTTACTGACAAAGGTCAATTGCCATCCACTAACTTGTCCAAGTAAGACGTTAATCTTCTTAAATCCTCGTCCGCAAATATGTTTTTTAAACCTTGCTCTTGGCGTAAGGCTTCAGGGGCAATTTTCGCGAACATCTCTTTGCCTTCGGTACTGAGGGACAATGGAGCAGAGCGGCCATCTAGTTCACTTGCGCTACGCTTGACCAGTTTCCGCTCCAACATTTTACCAACCGCACGGCTCACCGTAGTTTTATCCATGCCTGTTTTATCAGCAACGGATTGAGCGTTCATTTTTAGGCCTGACATCTTCTGCGAATTGGCTAACACGGCCATCACCCGCCATTGTGTACGGCTTAATTTATAAGGCGCATAAGTCTTGGCGATACGTTTCGATACTGTATTGGCCGCCATAGACAAGCGGTAGGGTAGAAAATCTTCGAGGTTGAAATCTGGTTTGCTCATAGTCTGCTTTACCTTCAAAACCCTCTATTTCATAGGAAAATCAATTTTGACAACTCTTTCTGTGTAGCTAGACATCAAGACTGGCGCAATTAGTACTTCACTTTTTAGTGCAAATATACACATTGGCGTTTTACCTCTTCACATCTCCGCTCATGGGCGTAGATGTGAGTTGATTTGAAGAGGTATAACATGATCAAGAGCATCAATCCTGCAACAGGCAAAACGATCAAAACCTACAGCAGATTAGATGCTGACGGTATCGAAGCTGCATTAGCGCAAGCCAAAATAGCTGCTACTAGGTGGAGCCAGACAGAAATCAGCAATCGCGCACAATTAGTACACGCTCTCGCAGATATTTTAGAACAATCATCAGACACCTCGTCTCTCCTTATGTCCACAGAGATGGGCAAAACACTTAGCGCAGGCCATGCCGAAGTTGATAAGTGCATCAAATATTGCCGTTATACGGCGGACATGGCGCATATTTATTTGGCCGACGAGATTATTAAGACCGAATACAAAAAATCCTTCACCCGCCCTCTCCCCCTCGGCACAATATTGCTTGTCATGCCGTGGAATTTCCCGTTCTGGCAGGTAATCCGCGTCGCAGTCGCGGCCATATTGGCGGGTAATACCTGTTTGTTGAAACATGCATCTAATGTGCCGGGCTGTGCATTGGCACTCGAAGATTTATTCACCAAATCTGGCTTCCCTAAGGGTGTGTTCCAAACGCTGCTTATTGGTTCAAACAAGGTCGAGAATATTCTTGCAGATGATCGTAGAATGGGTGCATCGGTAACCGGATCGGAGC
>JAJFFM010000149.1 GCA_021776675.1 Robiginitomaculum sp. | reverse complement strand
GCAGAACATATTCCTGAATGGCGGCGCGGATCCACCACATAGCATAGGTGGAAAGGCGGAAACCTTTGTCCGGGTCGAATTTTTTGACCGCCTGCATCAGGCCGACATTGCCCTCTGAGATTACCTCACCGATAGGCAGACCGTAGCCCCGATAACCCATAGCAATCTTAGCCACGAGGCGCAGATGTGATGTTACCATTTGTTCTGCCGCAGAGCTGTCTTGGTGGGCAACCCAGCGTTTGGCTAGCATAAATTCTTCGTCCCGCTCCAGCATCGGGAATTTACGGATTTCGGTCAGATAACTCGACAAGCCTTGTTCTGGCGACATGGCAACAGACAGGTTCATATTACCAGTTGTTTCACTGGCCTTTAGAGAAGTTTTAGCTGTCTTCTTGATTGCGGTATCTTTAGTCGTCTTTTTAGTCAAAATCTTTCCTCCCAATACCCAGAAAGCGGGCTTGAAGCTAACATATAAGAATTATCATACGCTATTTAAAGGTAGGGGACATGAATTTTTTGTGAGGTTATAGCATCAACTCCAATGGAAGAATACGCTAAGTTATTAGAAAGAACAATTTAAATTAGAAAGTCTATCACACAATATTGATTGTCATTTACCACCAAATTATTGCACCGTATCTTCGGCTCTTGGTAAAATATGTATTATGAGTTGTGAGGGCAGGTGATAGGGGGTAATAATGAACATGAAAAGGATTGCAAAATGGGGCATTGGTATTCCGCTCGTTCTCATAACGATCTGGGTCGGTACGCTTCTCTGGTTTAACGAGTTCCGTTACCGGATCAACAAGCCTTCTCCAGCATTGGCTGCAGCAATGGGTGTTGATATTTCAGAATATAAATGCCCAATGCCACCCGCTTATTACGACATTGAAAAACAACTGCAAGCTACGAGTTCCGATGCTGTTACAAGCGATGATATTATGGAGGTTTGGAATACTGAAATGGTAGCGTTTGAAATTTGCAATCGTTCATTTATGGTGCCCGCCCTAGACCTTCAAAAAAATATTAATACAGCATTGGATCAATCACTTGCGATTAGTCAACGTGACGGCCTGATTAAGAAACAACTCATGTTGGAAGAACAGCTAGTTCCTGCAAAGCGCATGGCAAAGCGCGCAAAAGAAGCAAAGGATATGTGGATTTATGGTGAATGGCCAGAAGCGTTCTTAAACGAATTGAAACAAGAAAACCCTGCTGACTATCAGTTGTTAACGGGTAAAAGCCCCGACCAATAGCACAGACGTTTGAGAGTAGAACGTTCTAGATCATCAACCCAACTATCGCCGCGCTAAGCAGGTTGGCTAGGGATGCCGCTAGGACTGCTTTCAAACCAAATGAGGCCAGTTCGCTGCGCCGTTCTGGGGCTAGTGTACCAATGCCGCCCAGAGCAATTGCGATGGACGAGAAGTTCGCGAAACCGCACAGGGCAATCGTGGTGATTTTTGCGGCGCGCGGGGACAGGGCACCTTCGCCCATACCCATGAAACTCCCGTAAGCAACAAATTCGTTCAGAATTAGTTTTTCACCAAACAGGCTCCCGGAAATACCGGCCTCGCTCCACGGAATACCAATGAGCCACATAATCGGGCTAAAAATAACGCCCAAAATGCTCTGGAAAGTCAGACCTTCGAAACCGAACCAACCGCCAATGCCGCCGAGCATGCCGTTAAGGAGTGCGATCAAAGAAATAAAGGCGATCAACATAGCACCAATAGTAATAGCGAGTTGTACGCCTTCGGATGCGCCAACCGCGGCGGCTTCTATAACATTTGAATGTTTAGTGGCTTTAATTTCGATGTTTTCAGGGATGATATCTGCGTCTTCGGGGTCGCTCGGCATAATCATTTTCGCCATGAGGATACCGCCTGGTGCGCCCATGAAACTGGCTACGATCAGGCTCTGCCCGTCCACGCCCATAGCCATAAGACCGGCCAAAATAGAGCCGGCAATGGTCGCCATACCCGTTGTCATAACAAGGAACAAAGTCGATTTAGGCATGGTCGCCAAATAAGGACGCACGGCAAATGGTGCACTGTCTTGACCAACAAAAATATTCATACTGGCGGCGAGGGCTTCTACACCGTTGACACCAATGGTTTTACGCAGGACAAAGCCAAGCCCGCGCATGACGATTTGCATAATACCGAGGTGAAACAAGACCGTCATCAAGGCACCAACAAAGATAATAACCGGCAGAACCATAGTCGCAAAGCTGAGCATAACATTGCCGCTTTGGGCCCAATCACCAAAAATAAACCCGATACCTTTCATGGAATATCCAAGCACATGTTCGATAAAATTGGTAACATTTTCCAGGACAACTCTACCCCACGGTGTTTTGAACACGAACAGAGCAATAGCAAATTGCAAGGTGAGGGCGCTGAAAATAGTGCGTGGGTTCACGTTTTTGCGGTTGCTGGACGCTATATAAGCTATGCCCAGTAATACAACGACGCCAAGTAGACCAATAAACTGTCCCATAATATATTCCCCCTTTTGTTTCCATTATATCTAGGGGAGGTAGCAGCTAAAAGCGAGCAATTTTTAGAGGATGTTTACTTTAAAATAATTTTAGTAGACTGGAAAACATTTTAGTGAACTTGCGCTGTATCCTATTGAGCCGTTCGCATAATTCGGGCACAAGCGGGCTATGAATTTTGGCATGCGCATATTATCAGCGGCGGCAAAGCTTTTTGGGCCACCGCGCAATCAGACTGCAAGAGGGAAATCGGCAAACGCCTCATTTCGCGATATCGGCGATGCGGGTGTGGCGGCGGCATTAATCGCGCTGGGCGCAAAACTAGCCAAAGCAGACGGAGTTGTGACCAGCGACGAAATTGATGCCTTTAAAAACGTGTTTAAATCGTCTGTAGAGGCAAGCGACGGTATTGCGCGCTTCTTTGATTTGGCCAAGCAGACGACATTGGGATATGAAGCTTATGCAAAAAAAGTATACCGTCATTACAAAGCCCGTCCTGATATTTTAGAAGATATACTCGACGGCTTGTTTCATATTGCCCTCGCGGACGGTATCGTTACGGGTGCAGAATTAATGTTCCTGGAAACCACCAGTAAAATTTTTGGCTTTAACCCTCTGACCTTTAACCGCATACGCGCGGCACATATTGGGCGTGCGCTGGACGATCCTTATTTGATATTGGGAATTGATGAAGCGATCACCGACAGTGAACTGAAACGGGCTTACCGCATGATGGCTGCTGCCAATCACCCCGACAGACTGGTTGCGCGCGGTCTGCCGCCTGAACTGCAAGAGCTAGCTACCCACAAAATGGCATTGATTAACCGTGCCTATAGCGAGATTGTGAAGATACGAAAACATTATCCGGTCTATGACCGCCTTCCAGATTTAAAAGAACATCAAGATTACCAAGAAACTTAAGAATTAAAGAGCAGGAGTAAATATGAGTGTGCAACCAAGTGCGCCAAATGTCGGCGTGCGCAATGCTTTTGTCTTGTCCTTGGCGCAGGCTTGTAATGGTTCCATCGGGGCTATTGCCATATCACTTGGCGCTTTGGGCGGCGCGTGGCTGAACCCTGATGCTCTTGCCTTGGCGACATTGCCCGTAGCAACCTTTAGTGCCGGCTCTGCAATTTTCGCTATGCCGGTTGCCATGCTTGGCCGTAAATTTGGCCGCAAATTAAGCTTTATCATTGGGGCTTTAATAGGTATATTGGGTGCGGTGATGGCTATGTTATCCTTACAACAAGGTGCTTTCGCTTTGTTTTGTCTCAGCTATTTGTTTATTGGTGGGGCAGGGGCATTTGTACAACAATACAGATTTGCCGCCGCTGACACGGGCACGGATAAATTTAAATCTCGGGCTATTTCTTGGGTGCTTACCGGCGGTGTACTTGCAGCATTTATTGGCACCGAAGTTGTGTTACGCACCAAGGATATGTTTCTGCCACTACCATTTGCAGGCGCGTTCGTCGGTATGGCGGGATTGTTAACGGTGGGTATTGGCGTCTTGTTGTTTTTAAAACCTGTTGGCAGCAGCCATATATCAGCAGAGATAACTTCCGCCCATGTTCGCAATATAAGCGAGATAATTAAACAGCCCGTATTTATTGTAGCACTTCTCTGCGCCGTTGCGTCTTATGCGCTTATGACATTTATGATGACGGGTGCGCCGCTCGCCATGAAGCATCACGGCCATTCCGAAGCCGAAGCGGTGCTGGGTATACGCTGGCATGTGCTGGCGATGTTCGGCCCCAGTTTTTTTACAGGTGCGTTAATCGTACGGTTCGGGAAACTACCTATTATTGCGGCTGGGCTTGGCTTATTGATAATGTGCGCAGGCGTAGCATTGGCGGGGCTAGAGCTTTGGAATTTTTGGACGTCTTTGATCTTGCTCGGTATCGGGTGGAATTTCGGATTTATCGGCGCAACCACATTATTGGGCGAGGCGTATCATGAGGGCGAAAAGAACAAAGTGCAGGGTCTGCATGATTTTATTCTTTTCACACTTGTGGCATTGGCATCTCTGGCGTCAGGAGTAACACTCAACAGTTACGGCTGGAGCGGCATAGCTCTAGTCTTAATCCCGGTTTCCATACTGGCCGCGTTTTCCTTGCTTTGGCTTAAAATCATAGGGCGACCGCAAACTACGTAGAGGGCATCGGGAAAGAGTACTTTGGCGTATAATCTTTGGGGTTTTTGTAAAAACAACCCAAAAAACTGTGCCAGAGAGCATTGTGAAGTACGCCAAAGAGCATAAAGAACTTGCCAGAGCGTTTGAGACGTTTCAATCTGCTGCGGATAAAATCTATCCGGGCTGGCGCGCTAAGCTCGGCATTTCGTAAGCTAGGAGTTCAATGTGTCCATCAAAATATCACCGTCAATATTATCCGCAGACTTTGCTCAGCTCGGCAATGAAATCCGGGCTATTGAAGCGGCCGGATGTGATTGGGTGCATGTGGACGTGATGGACAATCATTATGTGCCAAACCTGACCATTGGGCCGGACGTGTGTAAGTGGATACGCCCGCACATCAAAACCGTCATGGACGTGCATTTGATGATCGAACCTGCGGATGCGCTCCTCGGTGCATTTGCAAGTGCAGGCGCGGATTATATCTCCGTCCATCCAGAGGCTCATCCGCATCTTGATAGGACGCTTCAGGTCATCCGTGAACTGGGACCAAAGGCAGGCGTGGCGCTCAATCCGTCTACGCCCATAAATATTATTGAAAATGTTTTGGATAGGCTCGACCTTGTGATCGTTATGTCGGTTAATCCGGGCTTTGGCGGGCAGAGTTTCTTGCATTCACAAATTCAGAAAATCCGTGACCTCAAAACTATGTTGGGTGGCCGCGATATTTTAATAGAAGTCGACGGCGGTATCAAGCCAAGTACAGCACCACTCGTGGCCGAAGCGGGTGCAGATGTGCTGGTCGCAGGCTCAGCCGTGTTTGGCAAAGGCGCGCAAGGCGAAAGTGTCTATGCCGCAAATATCAAGGCCATAAGAGACGCGGCAAATGCGGCTATAAATTAGTATGGCCGCTGTCCCGCCTATCTGTGATTTTGGCTGGAAGGCTCCTGATTTTGCATTAATGGTTCTAATGATATTGAAAATTATCCCCTAGACGGGTCGCGCTCATAGATATGCTTTCCTTTTATCGATAAGTCTGTATAACCCCTGAAACGGTATATTGATTAGGGGATAAAATGTTCAAACACTTGCTTAGCCATAAAGCAGTTGGTGTTTTTGCTGGAGCATTATTGACCATTGGCTTGGTCGGGTGTTCTGGTTCAGATGTGCCTAAGGTCGATAAAGTAGAATCGCAAACCGAACAAATAAATGAATGGTTCGAGGCCCGTTACCAAGAAGGTTTGGCCAAGTCACCAATGACACAGACATATTTTGGTTTACAAGATAGCTCGGCTAAACTTGATGATGTATCGCAAGCCGCTCTTGATGAGGAATATGCGCTTGAACAAAAATCTGTTGCCGATATGCGTACTCAGTTCAGCCTTGCCAATCTTGATAGGCAGGGTAAAATTTCTTACCGTTTGTATGAATATAATGGGAATGTTTCTGAAGCGAGGCATAAATTTGCCGGACATAGATATGTGTTTGACCATATGTTCGGGCCGCACGGTGAGTTTCCAACTTTTATGGTCAATTTTCATACTGTAAAAAGTGCGCAAGATGCCCGCGCATATATTGCACGTTTAAACGCTACCACGAAGTATTTCGGACAGTACCAATCACGAGCAGAAGCGCAGGCAAATTCCGGTGTTTTACTGCCAAAATTTGCCTATGCAAAACTGGTCAAGACGTCTCGTAATGTGATTACGGGTGCACCATTTACGGACGAAATTGACAGCCCGCTTTACGCTGATATCAAAGCTAAAATTGCCAACTTAAAAAAAGTAAACCAGGCGGACAAAGATGTATTATTAGAGCAAGCAAAACAGGCTTTACTCACATCTGTTGCACCTGCCTATGAAAACCTAATCGCTATGTTTGAAGCACATCAAGCTATTGCTAAGAATGATGATGGCGTTTGGCGACTTCCAGACGGTGCAGCGTATTATCAGTCTCAACTCAATTACGCTACGACCACAAAGCTAACTGCAGATGAAATTCATAATATTGGTCTAGCAGAGGTTGCCCGTATCCAAGACGAGATGCGAAAAATTATGGCGCAAGTGGAGTTTGAAGGCAGTTTGCAGGATTTCTACAAATTCTTACGTACGGATCCGCAATTTACATTGTCCAATGACGATGCAGGCCGCGCGCAATATATGTCAGAGGCTACTGTCGTGATTGACGAAATGAGACTTAAATTGGATGATTTGTTTATCACCAAGCCCAAAGCGGATATGATTGTTAAACGGGTTGAACCGTTCCGTGAGGCCTCGGCAGCTTTCGCATTTTATGAGCAGCCATCATTGGATGGTACTAGGCCAGGGGCTTATTTTGTTAATCTAGAAGATGTGCGTGATCAGCCAACATATCTAATGCAGGCTCTGGCCTACCATGAGGGTATTCCCGGTCATCATATGCAAATTGCCATTGCAATGGAACTTAAGGGCATACCAGAGTTTCGTAAACAAGGCGGCCACACTGCCTATATTGAGGGTTGGGGGCTATATGCGGAAAGTGTGCCGGTCGAGCTTGGCATGTACACAGATCCTTATAATGATTTTGGGCGCCTCTCTATGGAGATATTCCGAGCCGCACGTTTGGTTGTAGATACGGGTATCCATTCGAAAAAATGGACGCGTGAACAGGCCGTGCAATATATGTTAAAAAATATAGCGAACCCCGAAGGTGATATCCGCGCAGAAATTGACCGCTATATTGTCTGGCCGGGGCAAGCAACAGCCTATAAAATTGGTATGCTGAAAATCAGTGAACTTAAGAAACGTGCGCAAGAAGAACTTGGCGATAATTTCGACATTCGTGAGTTTCATGATGTCGTGTTGGCCAATGGTTCAGTGCCGTTGACAATGCTGGAAGAGCTGGTCAATGAATGGATAGACAACAAAAAAACACAACAATGAGCTAGAAATCACAACAATAAGAAAGGAAGTCCCATGAAGAAATATTTGATACTTACAGCCTGCGTGTTAGCGCTCGGCGCATGCTCCCAGAGCGAGAATAAAACCAATGGTGAAACTATGACACCTGCCGTCAGTGCAGACGTTCAAGACCAGAACCAGAAACTGGATGCTTGGTTCGAATCTGTATTTATGGATGCCGTACACAAGAGCCCACAATTCATGACCACGCTGGGCATGAAGACGGACTATGACAAGTGGAATGACCCGAGCAAAGCATTTTACCTTGAAGGTGTTGAGAAGGCGCGTACCGATTTGGCGCATATGCGTGCCGCATATAATATGGATGATCTTGATGCAGACCATCAGCTGTCATACCGCCTGTTTGAAATCCAAAGCCAACAACAAATCGACGGTGCCCGGTGGTGGGATTACGGCTATACATTCAACCAGATGTTCGGTGTACAGTCCAATATTCCGTCGTTCCTCATCAATCGTCACCGTGTAGATACTATCAGTGACGCCGAGGCTTATATTACTCGCTTGCACGGGGTAAAAGAGTATCTAGCCGTTCATGTAGAAAACGAAAAAAACAGTACAGCGAACGGTATCCAGCCGCCGCTTTATGTTTATGCTCATGTAATTCGCGATGCTAAAAATATCATTGTTGGCGCACCGTTTACTGAAGGCGAGCCGTCAGCTTTGATGGCAGACTTCACCAAGAAGATTGGCAAGTTGGACATCACAGACGAGCAACGTGAAAAATTAACTGCGGATGCAATTACCGCGTTTCAAACATCATTCAAGCCCGCCTATGAAAATATGATTGCCGAGATGGAAATCATGCAGGCGAATGCCAATACGGATGACGGCGCATGGAAATTGCCGGACGGTGCAGAGTATTATGCTGACCGTCTTAAGCGCATGACCACGACGGATATGTCGGCCACGGAAGTTCATGATCTTGGTCTCTCCGAAGTCGCCCGTATACACGGCGAAATGCGCGCCATCATGAAACAGGTCGGCTTTGAAGGTAGTTTGCAAGAGTTTTTTGACAAGGTTAAAAATGACCCGGCGCAATATTACGAAGATAGTGATGCGGGAAGGGAAGCTTATCTTAAGGAAGCGGACAGCATAATCGGCGTTATGAAAACGCGTCTTGATGATGTGTTTATCGTCAAGCCTAAAGCTGATTTAATCGTCAAAAAAGTTGAAGCGTTTCGCGAGAAATCTGCCGGAAAGGCATTCTATAATCAACCTTCCGCAGATGGTACAACACCCGGCACTTATTATGCTAATCTCTACCAGATAACCGACATGCCGAAATACCAGATGGAAGCTCTGGCATACCATGAAGGCATTCCCGGTCACCATATGCAAATCGCCATTCAGATGGAATTAGAGGATGTTCCAAAGTTTCGTAAATTTGGCCGCTTCACGGCGTATTCCGAAGGTTGGGGACTGTATTCAGAATTCCTGCCCAAAGAAATGGGGTTCTATGAGGATCCTTATTCTGATTTCGGCCGTCTCGCTATGGAACTGTGGCGTGCCGCACGTTTGGTTGTAGATACGGGCTTGCACGATAAAAAATGGACTCGCCAAGAGGCTATTGATTATCTCACCACAAATACACCCAATGCAGAAAATGACTGTATCAAAGCTATTGAGCGTTACATCATCATGCCAGGACAGGCAACCGCATACAAAATTGGTATGTTGAAAATTCTGTCTTTACGTGAAGCGGCTAAAGCTACACTGGGTGATAAATTTGATATTCGCGAATACCATGATGTCATCATCAGTTCAGGCCCTGTGCCTTTGTCGATTATGGAAGAGCGGGTTGATGCCTGGGTCGCGTCTAAATAAAGGGTGGCGTCTAAAGGCTAGTATCTAAACTCTAGTATCTAAACTCTGGCATCTGGAAAATTAGGATATGGTTTATTCTGCAGTATAAGCTTGAACGCGGTCCGCCGCGTTTTGGCGAATGCTGGCATAGAATAAACCATAGTCCAGAACATGATAATTATCTTTTCCCCAGCTTAGTTTTAAACCTTCATAGATATCGGTTTGAAATTCACCAACAAGTAGCCTGTCATCCAGACATTGTGCACTGGTAACACCTGTGTCCAAACGAGTTTGTTCACCAATGGCCAATGAACCAGGGTTTTGCTCAGCTTTCACAGGCGTATCGTCTGCCGCCCAGCTGAGCGGATTTACGCACACTGCACCGGGCATGTCGTCCCAAATCTCAGACTTAGCCCCGCGGCTATTCCACGTAGCAAAACAACCTATTTGCGTAGCCACTTCACACACAGGTATATCTGGCGCACGATTTGCAAAGCTCACTGGGTTTATTGAACCGCCAACGGGGTAGGCGGCAATCATGCGTCCTTGTAGATCTGTACCGCTTATGCGGTTTATTAGCAGCGTTTCAAGATGATGTGCGCCTTGGCTATGGCCTGCCAAAATAAAGGGTTGCGAGCCAATGCGCTTCAAAAATTCATCAAATGCACGCTCAACATCCCCATAGGCTAAATCCAATGCATCTTGACCACCGTCTTTGCGTACCCAATAAGACCACAGCGTTGCTTGGCGGTAATAAGGCGCGTAAATATCACAACATAAATTAAACGCACTAGCTTGGGCAGGCATGACCAAATCATCAATGCGTGTATTGGCTTCATTGCTACCGAGCGGCGCATTCCATCCCGATTTAGAATAATATGTAGTTGGGTGAATAAAGAAAACTGCCGCATCATGTTGTGTGTCATTGGCGGTAAGTTCTTTAGGAGTAAAATCGGAACCTTCTTGGTTTTGAGGCAGAGCAGCCCACGAAATATCAGCAGTATAATCAGGGGTAGGTGGCGGCGAAATACTGGCAAAGCTTTGCGTCGGCGCGATGTTGGATTTGATAAGGGCGTAAACAATCTTACCCTTAAAAACGAAACCCAAAATTACCAAGACAAGTAAAACGGTACCTATACGAATTCCCCATTTTTTCATGATATTCTCACCTTTGTTCTTAGTTTTGTGGTCGCTACACTACCTGCAATACGGCCCCATCGCAATATAGTATTACGGATATGTATTTGTTTGGCGCAGTGCCTCGAACAAAGCAATGCTCGCACTGCTGACCAAATTCAGTGAGCGTGTGTCTTTGCTAATTGGGATATGGATACGGGCGTCGCTGGCGGCGTGGACTTCACCCGGCACGCCTGCGCTTTCGCGGCCAAACAGCAGGGTGTCGTTTTCGCGAAATTCAAATTCGGTGATAGCGGTGCTGGCCTTGGTGCTGAGCAGGATAATGCGTCCGCCGTCCTCTGTTTGCGATTTCGTGAAATGTAACCAATTTTTATAACGAATCAGTTCGATGTTGGCGGCGTAATCCATGGCGGTTCGTCTCAGAGCTTTGGCTGTTAGCGGGAAGCCACACGGCTCTATGACACCGAGAGAAACGTCAAAACATGCGCATAAACGCA
Organism: Robiginitomaculum sp.; assembly: GCA_021776675.1. Lineage (GTDB taxonomy): Bacteria > Pseudomonadota > Alphaproteobacteria > Caulobacterales > Maricaulaceae > Robiginitomaculum_A. The sequence goes on along the minus strand of JAJFFM010000149.1, from coordinate 47,571 downwards.
TTGCTGCGCCAAGGTTTTGGGCAATATCAGGTTGGTATAGGACAATTTTCATGAAATTTTTCGGTTCCTCGTCGATATTTGCTTGGTATTCGCTCGTCCTTCCCTTAAACAACCGACTAAGTAAAGGCAAATTTGCGGCGTAATGTCGCAGATTCGTTAGAGGGGAAATTATATATAGGTATGCTTGGTCATATCTTTTATAAAATTCCAAACATAGAAAAGGATAAACATGTCTGACACAGATAAGTTTGACGAGCACGGTAGCGAGAACGGGGAACCTTCACGCCGTGACTTTATTTATATAGCTACGGCTGCAACTGCTGCAGTTGGTGCGGGTGCATTTGCTTGGCCGCTCGTGACGCAAATGAGTGCCGCCGCTGATACGCGCGCCGCCGGTTCAATTGAAATTGACCTTGCCAAAGTTTCCGAAGGGCAACAGATTAAAGTCCTATGGCGCGGCAAGCCAGTATTTGTCCGTTACCGGACACAAGAAGAAATAGACGCGGCTGATGCTGTCGACGTGGCTAATTTGCGTGACCCGCAATCAGATGATGATCGGTTCGTTCCAAATCTTTCCGGTGTTATCGATAAACGTCTTTTGGTCATGGTTGGGGTTTGTACCCACTTTGGCTGCATTCCGGTAGGTGAGCAGGGTAAAATCGATCCAATGGGCGCATTTGGTGGCTGGTACTGTCCGTGTCACGGTTCCCATTACGATACGTCTGGGCGTATTCGCCAAGGTCCGGCACCAACAAATTTGCCAATCCCGGAATATACATACATCTCCGACACTGTTATCAAGGTAGGATAAGAATATGAGTGGACATTCAACATATGAGCCGAAATATGCGGCTGAGCGCTGGCTCGATAAACGTCTTCCGATCGTTCGGTTCGGCGTTGATTTCATGGGATTCCCAAGCCCGCGTAACCTAAATTACTGGTATGCATTTGGCGGGATTTTGACATTGTGCCTCATGGCGCAAATCATTACCGGTATTATTTTGGCCATGCATTATACACCGGATGTTGATCTGGCGTTCGATAGTATACAACGCATTAAACGCGATGTGCCTTTCGGTTGGCTGTTACAGCCCATGCATGCAGTTGGTGCATCCATGTTCTTCTTGGCCGTTTATATCCATATGTTTAGGGGTATGTTTTACGGATCTTACAAGAACCCGCGCGAACTTCTCTGGATTATTGGCTGCCTGATTTATCTTGCTATGATGGCCACGGGTTTCCTTGGCTATACACTCCCGTGGGGACAGATGTCCTTCTGGGGTGCGACTGTGATTACAGGCTTCTTTGGTGCTATCCCAGTTGTTGGTGAAAGCTTACAACAGTGGTTGCTTGGTGGATATTCCATTGGTAACCCGACCTTGCAACGTTTCTTCTCATTGCATTATTTGCTGCCATTTATCATCTGTGCGCTTGTCGGGCTGCATGTCTGGGCTGTGCATCATGTTGGGCAAAATAATCCCATAGGTATCGAGCCTAAATCTAAGTCTGATACACTGCCGTTCCATCCTTTCTACACTATGAAAGATGCGTTCGCGATTGCTGTGTTTTTGCTAATTTTCGCGCTGTTCGTATTTTATCTACCGGACGCACTTGGTCACGCTGATAACTATCAACGTGCCAATCCTTTGGTGACGCCGCCGCACATTGTGCCTGAATGGTATTTCTTGCCCTTCTATGCGATTTTGCGGGCTGTACCTGATAAGTTGATGGGTATTATGTTGATGTTTGGTGCCATTGGGGTTTTATTTGTCCTGCCTTGGTTGGATACTGCCAAAGTCCGCTCTATGCGCTTTAGACCTATCACGCGTTGGTTCTTTATTATCTTCTTGGTTATGGGCTTTATCCTTGGTTGGTGCGGCGCTAATTCACCGGACGATATTGCTATTCCTATCGGTGAACACGGTATGAGCTTTAAGTGGTTGTCACGGATTGCGACGCTGTATTACTTTGCTTATTTCTTCCCGATCCTACCCATCATGGGCTGGATTGAGAAAACCAAACCGCTACCGGAATCGATTACCAAAGCCGTATTATCGGGAGATGCATAATGTTAAAATCTATCAGTAAAACATTTGCCGCTATTGCGGTCATTTCTACATCGCTTTTCGCAGGCTCAATGGTTGCCCAAGCTGCAGGCGGCGGAGAACATATCGAAGTTCAGGATTGGGGCTTTAAAGGTCCGTTTGGAACCTATGACCGTGACGCCATGGCGCGCGGTTATCAGGTTTACAAAGAAGTGTGTTCGTCCTGTCATGCTCTGGAGCATTTGTCTTTCCGTCATCTCGGTGACAAAGGTGGTCCGTTTTATGATGCAGAGTACCCGAACCCCAACGACAATCCTGTTGTCAAAGCATTTGCCAAGGACTGGACGGTTGAGCGTATCGACCAAGAAAGCGGTGACGTAATTGATGACACAGCTATTCCGGCAGATAAGTTCCCTGACGTTTTTCCAAATGCTATAGCGGCGGCGGCGTCTAATGGCGGTGCAGTACCGCCCGATTTATCTATCATTATTCAAGCGCGGACAGGCGGTGCAGATTATCTCTATGCTCTGCTCACCGGATATGAAAGTGACGAGAACCACGACGGTGTGTATCACAATTCTGCATTCCCAGGGGGGGCAATTAAAATGGCACCACCGCTTAGCGACGACCTCGTTGAATATGCAGACGGTACCAAAGCAACCACAGAGCAAATGGCGCATGACGTTGTCGAATTTTTGGCGTGGTCAGGTGATCCGAAAATGGAAGTCCGCAAGAAGGTTGGTTTTGCTACATTTTTGTTCCTGTTTATTTTCGCGCTTCTGTTGTTCATGACCTATAAAGAAGTCTGGAAAGACGTTGAACACTAATCGGAACATTAGGGCATTGCCTTAGCGTACAATTAAAGACACAATGAACGGGCTTTGATGGCCCGTTTTTTTGTGGGTATGGTTTAGGGGAGACGTATGAAAATGGTTTTGAAAATTATTATCGTCATTGTGGTATTATTCGCAGTGCTCACCATTTTGGGCAAAATATTGCCTGTACCAAAATCGCCTGTAGCCGGAAATATAGTCACCCTCCCGAACGGTACCAAAATCAACACTTTCACCAAAGGTGAAGGCAAACCAATTGTTTTAGTACACGGCTTACCGGGTAGTGCTAGTGACTGGCCTGAAATGGTCGAAGAACTTGTGGACAGGGGCTATCAAGTGACTTGGTATGACCGCGTTGGTTACGGTCATTCTTCAAGGCGGGATGCAAATGCAAAGTTTACAATGCAAGCCAATGCTGACGAGCTGGATGCTTTGATAGACGTTATGGGCTTAGACAATCCTGCACTGGTCGGATGGTCGTTCGGCGGCGGGATTGTGCAATCTTCTGCCAGCGCGCGCAAAATTGAAACACCGTTCATTGTGCTATTGGCGGCTGTTGGTTCTTCTATGAAAATAGAGGGCAATCGGGATAATATGAAAGCCGCAGAGTGGGCTATGCGCTTACCAGTGCTTGGTGATCCCTTGGCCAAAGCCGTTATTTCGGCGCGGTTCGCAGAAACTTTGCCACCCCGTTGGGTTGGCAACCAAAGAAGCCTGCTTTTGATGCCGGGTTCCCTCGATACATTTCGCGGTGAAATGACTGCGCTCACCCCCAGCGATATTTCCGCTAGCGATATTCAGACCCCGACCTTGGTCATCCACGGCACAAAAGATAAAATGGTGCCCTACAAAGTTGGCGTGAAAATAAGTGAGGAAATTGAAGGCGCAAAATTAATTACACTGGACGGGATCGGCCACATGATACCATTGTCCCACCCAAAGGAAATCGCAGATGCGATTGTAGGTTTTTCAGCAGAATTTGATGATAAGTAGTAATTTAAATAAAATAAACCACTGCTTTCAACTTTACATATTTAAATTAAGTCTCTAGTTGTAGTGTTATCTTAAACACTATTCTGGGGGACAAAATGAAAATTCAAAATAAAATAGCTTTAGTTTTCGGAACTATTATCTTGGTGAGCTGTGCAACAGCTCCTGATAAAATTGCACCGACATATGTGAGCAGTTTGCAATATAGCAAATATGACTGCGAGCAAGTTTCTGAAGAACTTAGGTTGACAGAGGAAGCCTTAGTAACGGCATCATTAGCTCAAAAAAAAGCAAGATCAAATGACACAGTTGGTGTGATATTTCTAGGGTTACCTGTTTCATCGCTTTCAGGAAGTAACCAAGCGGCACATATTGCAAACCTTAAGGGAACTGTTGATGCTCTTAACAAAATAAACGTAGAGAAAAAATGTTTTAAGAATGAAACAACCATTCCTGCACCTGATGTTTCTGTGGACCGCACAGAAGAGTAGTTCTTTTTAGATATTTAAATTTTAGTCCGTCGATATTATCGGCGGGCTATTTTTTTGCCTTGGATTTAGTCGCCTGCTTTTTCGGCGCCTTTAGCTTGGCGATTTCGGCTTTTAGCTCGGCGATTTCTTGTTGCGCACTGGCGGCCATCATTTTTACTGTCTCGAACTCATCGCGGCTGACCAGGTCCATTTCCGCTATGAAGCTTTCTGCGCGGGCACGGCCTGCGGCTTTAACCTCGTCGCCGACACCTTTGACAGCACCGAAGGCATTGGTCATCAAATTGGCCAGATCATCAAAGGCGGGGGATTTGGTTTGCATCATGGGCTCCAGTAATTTCTATTGGCTTAAGTAGGTTCTCAGTATAACACGGACAATCAAAATTGAAATAGATAGAGTGCAGAATGATATTAGAATTTTCGCTAGAGTTATTTAGGGCAATCACATTTCCCGATTGGATAAAGCCAGAAGCCTTCCACATTGGGCCGTTATCAGTGAAATGGTACGGCATTTCCTATATACTCGGCCTGTTTGGGGCCTATTATTACGCAAACCGCAGCAGTGCCAACCAAAGCATTTGGCAAAATCCTAAGGCTGTTGGTGAAACCGTGCTGGTACCGAGTAAACGCATGCTCGAAGATTTGATGTTTTTTAGCTTAATCGGGATTATTGTCGGTGGTCGTATCGGGTTTATTTTACTGTACGGCTTGGAGGACTATATCAAAGATCCCGTCCGTATTTTCAAAGTATGGGAAGGCGGTATGGCGTTTCACGGTGGCTTCCTCGGTGTGTGTATAGCCGCTATTTATTTGGCGAAATCGCGCAAGTTTAAACTGATGCGGGTTGCCGATATTCTGGCGATTTCTGCGCCTATTGGTCTTGGGCTTGTACGGCTCGCTAATTTTGTCAACCAAGAGCTTTATGGCCGCGCAACAGACGTGCCGTGGGCGTATATTTTCACTGAAAATGGGTTCCCGCTAAGCCCCCGCCATCCCAGCCAGCTTTACGAATCCTTCCTTGAAGGCTTGGTGATATTCTCTGTTTTGTGGCTAGCATCGCGCAAGTTTAATATCTTAACCAAGCCGGGATTGGCAACGGGCATGTTCCTTGCCATGTACGGAAGTTTCAGAATATTTGTGGAGTTTTTCCGTGAGCCGGATGCGACTTTATTTGGACCCCTGACGCGCGGTATGACATATTCATTACCTATGGTTATTATCGGTGTGCTCGTCATTTTATGGGCGGCAAAACGTGCACCTGTTATATCTGAATGGCCTCTTGCCCCAGTAGATGACAAAGCTGATGCAAACGCTTAAAGACCGCATTCTCGCTCACATCAATACCAGTGGCCCCATGAGTGTGGCCAGCTATATGAGTTGGTGCTTGCTCGATCCTAAGCAAGGCTATTACCCAACTCGCGACCCATTGGGCGTTGCCAAAAACGGGCAAAGTGACTTTATTACAGCACCAGAAATTTCGCAAATGTTCGGCGAGGTGCTCGGGCTTTGGATGATCAATGCATGGCGGTGCATGGGCAAGCCAGAGACCGTACAATTGGTAGAGTACGGCCCCGGACGCGGTGTGATGATGTCGGACATGCTGCGCACGGCAAGGCTGGATAATGACTTTTTTGCTGCAATTCATTTAAACCTGATAGAAATGTCCAGTGCACTTGAAGCTAAACAAGCGGAGACATTGGCAAATGCAGGTGTTCCGGTAAGTTGGGTTGATAATTTGGCGGATGTTCCCCAAGGACCAACCATAGTCATCGGCAATGAATATCTTGATTGTTTACCTGTGCGCCAACTGATTATGAAAGATAGGTTCAAGGGTAATGCGGGATGGTATGAGCGCATGGTTGATGTGAACCCGGACAATACAAACAAATTGATATTCAGCGTGTCCGAAGCCCCAATATCCGCAATTGATCATGCACTTTTACCAGCGGAAATTCCGCCCGTGAAAGACGGGGATTTATTGGAGATAAACCCGGGACTTGGACAAATTGTTGAAACATTACGCAAAAGGTTTGCGGATCATCCCGGCGCGGCTTTGTTTATAGATTACGGCCCAGACACAACAGAGTTGGGGGATACTTTTCAAGCCTTGAAAAAGCACGAAAAAGTCTTTCCTCTGGATGAACCCGGCCACGCTGATTTAACGGCGCGCGTAGATTTTGCCGCGCTTGGAGAATGGGCTGAGAAAGCAGGGCTTGCAAATTACGGTCCGTGCCCACAAGGGCAGTTCTTATCACGGCTCGGTATTGAAGTGCGCGCCGTGTCGCTTTCCAAATCTCTTGGGCTAAAGGCGTCTATGAAATCCAAGGCAAAAATAGCAAGGCAATTACACCGACTAACAGATGTGAATGATATGGGCACATTGTTCAAAGCCATGGCTATTCAATCACCGGATTTGCCCGCGCCATTAGGCTTTGGGGAGGGGGAACAATAATGCCGGATTTGCCCGTAAAATTGTCTCCCGCTTTTGATAGTTTACAGGGCATCAGCCACGGTTTTTTTGGCCGCTGCGGCGGTGTATCAACTGATAAATATGCAAGCCTGAATACTGGCCGTGGCTCGGATGATAATCCTGCAAATGTCGAAGAAAATCGCGAGCTTGTGGCGCAAGCTATCGGGACGTCGGGCGCGCGTCTTTTGTCCAACCATCAAATCCACAGCTCCAATATTGTTATTGCTAAAACACCATGGGATAAACACGCGCAACCAAATGCAGACGGCATTGTCACTAAAACGCCGGGGCTTGCGATTTCCGCATTATCAGCAGATTGTGCACCTGTATTATTTGCGGATACAAAAGCAGGCGTTATTGGTGCAGCCCATGCAGGATGGCGTGGGGCGCTCTCGGGGATAACGGACGAAACGATTAAGGCAATGGTTAGTTTGGGTGCAGAACGAAAAAATATAATTGCTGCCGTCGGTCCGTGTATCGGATCACAGCATTTTGAGGTTGGGCCGGAATTTGTTGACGAGTTTATTTCGGAAAATCTTGGCAGCGCAAAGTTTTTCAGTAATGGCCCTAAAAAGGGAAAAGGTGACCGTTCTTATTTTGATATCAAGGCTTATCTGGTGCACAGATTATTAGCAGTTGGCATAGGGCAAGCGGCGGCATTACCTGATTGCACATATGCTGCGCCCGATACGTATTTTAGCTATCGTCATAACTGCCATAATAATATTGACGACTATGGCCGTAATATTTCTGTAATAATGATCAATGAAGGGGTTTGATTTTCTAAACTAGTTTGTTAAAGGGCGGTAAGCGGCAAAGGTCATCCGAGTCGCACAATTATAAAGGGCTCTCATGAAGCTATTAAGTGGTACCGCCAGCGAGGGTTTAGCCACCGCTATTGCCGACGTTCTTGATATGCCGTTGACGGACGTCAATATTGAACGATTTAGAGACCAGGAAATTTTTGTTCGCATCAATGAAAATGTACGCGGCGAAGATATTTTCTTGATCCAAAGCACATCTGCACCCGCTAATGATCATCTCATGGAATTGTTGATATTGATGGATGCATTGCTTCGCGCTTCGGCGGCACGTATTACGGCTGTTATTCCTTATTTTGGTTATTCCAGACAAGACCGCAAAGTTGGTGGACGTACTCCAATCTCTGCGAAATTAGTTGCTAATCTTATTTCCCGTGCTGGCGCGGACCGAGTTCTCACCCTTGATTTACATGCTGGGCAAATTCAAGGCTTCTTTGATATGCCGACAGATAACCTGTTTGGGCAGCCCGTATTTGAACAAGATATCCGCGCAGAATATTCGCGCAAAGAACTTAAAGATATTTTATTTGTTTCCCCGGATACGGGCGGCGTTGTCCGTGCGCGGGCTCTAGCCAAAAAATTCGAAGCCGATATTGCCATAATTGATAAACGTCGTCCCAAAGCTGGCGAAAGTGAAGTCATGAACATTATTGGCGATGTGACGGGGCGCAATTGTATCATTCTCGACGATATTATCGATAGCGGTGGTACGCTGTGCAAAGCCGCAGATGCCCTCATGGCAAAAGGTGCCAAACAGGTCAGCGCCTATATCACCCACGGTGTGTTGTCTGATCCGGCCGTAGAAAATGTCAATAAATCAGCACTGAAAGAAGTGGTGATAACCGACACGGTATCCCAGCCACAAAAGGTAAAAGACTGTAAGAAAATTCGCGAAGTCACAGTGGCACGCTTAATCGGTGAAGCCATCAGACGTATTGCAAATGCAGAAAGCGTTTCCAAACTGTTTGATTAGTTTTTCATCTTCCCCTATTTTTCATGGGGGAAATGAACGCCTCATGGCGCTCGATGGGGGCCGTTCTCTCTTCCTGCACAATACTATAAGTTCTGCCCCCATCCCCCTCTAAGAAGAGGGTACTTCCCCATCCCCCTCTAAGAAGAGGGTACTTCCCCTGCGCCCTTTTGGAAGTCCCTTTGGGGAAAAACGGAGGAAGGAGAAAGTTATATCCTCTCAGCTTTATAACTCAGAATTTTCGTACTGTTTGCAGGCAGGGTAAATGTCCATGTTGGTGTGGCCTCGTCTACATCCGGTGTTATGGACGGGTCTAAGACTTTATATGGTGCACCATAATAGCCGGATAAAATTTGACCATTGCGGCTGACCCCGTTTTCAGTGCTGTATTTGTACTGGAATTGTGGCAGCCCGGTAGCTTTAAATTCCACGGTCATCGGGATATTGTGGGCATTGGTGAAAATGTGTTCAACTTTTTCCAAAACCTTTATGTCGTTCCAATTAGATTTTCCGATCACTACGCCATCACCTGCAATTGTAATGCGGGTTTGCATTTGCACATTATGAGAGATGTTGGTTTTAATCTCTACGGGCAGGTCGACTGCGCGGTTGTCAATGCTGTCCTCGCCCTGGATATGTGGTTTGCCTTCTTTGGTGCGCGACATGACGCGGTAAGTACCGCTGGGTAGGGGTTTGGCAAGCTTGCCGTCTTTGCTGTTATCCAAACGTGTTTCTTGAATGGCAGGGCGCAGTGGTTGGTCAGGATTAAGCAGAGACCGCCAGCTTTCCTCAAATGTATAAACTTGCTCTACCTCCACTTCAGGTTCATTGATAAACCGAATTTGTTTGGTCTGGTAAGACGCGACATTGATCGGTTCGGGGATGCGGTATAATTTATATTCGGAGAGGTCTTCTTGCTCAGGTGGGGCGGGTGCTGCTGCGTCCATCAAAGCAGGCGCAGGTGGGGCGGTCACAGCTAGTTCCAAACCTACATCAGCATATAGTTTGCTAGCTGTAACCATTACTTCATCACGATAACCCGTATATTCAGTAACTGGTAATGGTGTCAAACTTGACTGCCGTGGCCAGCAATTTGCAGCTAGATGGTTGCTTTGCTTCTCCGGCGACTTGGTTTGCCAGGAACGGTTTAGGCTTCCTGCGACAACTGAAGTTTGCGTGTTCTTAAATGACTGCGCGGTTTCGTTCTTAAAGGTCAGCCACGCATTAAACTTTGCAGTTTTCTCACTGGTCAAATCCAACCTATAATCTGCCGCCCAACTAAAGCCATCTGCCAAATAGGATATGACCAGTTCGCGCGGGCCTGACACTGTTGTGTCCACATCAATGGACAGTTCCGGTATGTTGTTAAGACCTTCGGGGATATTGTCGAACATGGTAGCTTCGGACAGGCCAGAGCATTGATAGGTTTCTAGCTTGCCGCCAATGTCAAAGACTACACCGTTTTTGGCCGAAATAATTTCACCCCGTACACGCCTCACAATACCGCTGGATTTATCGGTGCGGGTCAAGGTGACAGTTTCGCCAATTGAGCGTTCAAACAAATTAGCTTTGGAGAGTAATTCCGCGTCAAAATTACGCTCAATTGTCAGACCTGAAAACTGTCTGAGTAGAACAGACGTCGGTATCATCCGCTCATTGACGCCTTCAAACACAATGGTGGATTTCCCTAAGGGCAAATTAAGTGTGCGGGTCTCTGTTATCAGCGCCAAATTTTTCGGGTAAATGGTCAGCGCGGTGCCGTCTGCTTCGGGGGATACGATGCGCGGTAAGTCTTGGGCGTTTGCGGTGGTGGTGAATAGGAAGAGGGTTAGGAGTATGAGGAATATCTCCTTCCCCCATTTATGGGGGAAGTACCCCGAAGGGGGGATGGGGGCGCAGACCAAAGGCCTGCCTTGATGCAGGAGATTATATATAGATATTTTGGCGCTTCGCGCCGCCCCCATCGCCTCCGCAAGAGCTCCGGCACTTCCCCCACAAGTAGGGGAAGGAGAAATTATTTTATTTAGGAAACCCACTGCTTGCGGCTGACCACGACCAGTCTTGGCGGAATTTAAATTTCAGCGTGGTTTCGCCGTTCGCCGGGATTTTTACCGTCCAGACATATGAATACGCATCCGGGTTTTCACTGTCGTGGCTCTCGGACAGGATTTTGTATTCCGTGCGCCAACCCCAAAGTTGCTGACGGATAACGACTTCTACGGCTTCGTCCTTGGCGTTGGTGATCTCGTATTCCATATCGTGCTCACTGACATATTTGGAAATTTTATCCACACGAGTTTGTGTTGGTTTGACATTGACGTCGAACGCCTCACCGATCTTGAGCGCCAGCTCGGAACCACCTGGAATATGGGTGATCATTTCTTCGCCTATGAACTGCGCACGGCCTCGCTTGTCATTGGCATAGACACGGATAATGCCTTTGGGCAGAGCCTCGCCGAGGTCAGCCGCTCGCGAGTTGGAAAACACAATGCGCACATCTGCGGCTTGCGGGTCTTTGATCGTGCGAAATCCGCTTTGTTGATATTCAAACACTTTCTTGGCGTCGACGTTTTCGGCGCTCAGGAAACCAACTTGTTTAGTCTGGTTGGATGCAATCGTCGTGCGACCGGGCAATGGATAGAGATAATTATCCCCGATGCGTTCATAAGGATTAGATTCTGTCCCACCCTTGCGGACATTGTTATTACGGTTGCTGCGATTGTTTCGGTTGTAGTTGTTATAATTATAATTGTTATTTTGCTGCAGATGCAAATTGCGGGTGTATTGATTGCCCACATGGCCCGCCACCAAAGATACTTTGGTATCTTTAAATGTGGTCTCGGTTTGGTTGGTTAGAGTGGCCCAACCTTGGATGTCCATCTTTTCCTTGTCTTCGTCGAACAGCATCACATAGTCTGCGCGCCAGTTCAGTCCGTCTGATAAGTAATTCAGGGTTGCTTTGCGTGTTCCTGTGCGCTGGGAATGTACCATGGTGGAAAGGGTTGGGTTAGCACGTAGGTTTTCTGGCACACCATCAAAGATAACACGGGTCGGCAGATTGTCATCACGAAGGACTTCGATACGGTCGCCTATCTGCACAACCACACCATTATTGGCGGCCAAGACTTTGGCGCGTTCGCGGGTTTCAACACCAGTGCCGGGGTTGGTGCGGACAATAGTGACGGTTTCGCCGACCGCTTTTTGCATCAGCTTTTGCGGGGTCAGTAAATCATAGTCAAAATTTTGTTCTACGATTTCTATGCCATCTGCCACAAAGGTAGCCGAAGGTGCATTGATTTTGGATGATACGCCCGGCAAGATCACCGTATTGCGTCCGCGCTCAAACTTTATATCCCGCACATCCTCAACTAAGGCGCGCCCATCACCGTAGATTGTCATGGAGAGCTCTTGGGAGAGTTCTGAGCTTTGCGCGAACGCACTTTGCCCTCCCCCTAAACTGGCCAAAGCTGTGAAAATGAGAAGAAGTTTACGCGTATTGAGCATGGGGTGCCTCCGATTTATCGATTTTGTACACTTTATGGGAGCAATGTAGCAAAATTAAGGCATGGTTACAATATAGCATTTCACCTCAAATGCAGTCATATATCCGCTTGCACTTAATTTGGCTTTCGCCTATACACCGCCCACTTAAATCAAAGCAAAGCGCGAAGAGATGTTTGTAGCCTGCCAGGAACGGTTAAGGGGCGACGATTTTCGTGAGGTGGTTTGATGGTGAAAAAAGCAAAGGAATGACGTTATGTCAAATGTAGTTTTAGAAGTAGAAGTCCGCGAAAACACTGGTAGAGGCGGCGCTCGTGCTGCTCGTCGTGCAGGACTGGTCCCAGGTGTGATTTACGGCGGCGACGAAGGCCCTGTAGCTATCAGCATGAAAGAAAATAAAGTTTTGCAAGCGCTGAACACTGGTAATTTGATATCTTCTATGTTGAAGATATCCCATAAAGGTGAAGAGCAGCGCGTCATTACCAAAGACGTGCAATTCCACCCTGTTAAGGACATGCCGCAGCATATCGACTTCTTCCGCGTGACATCCAAAACCATTATTGAAATGGAAGTTGGCATCCAGCTTGTTGGCGACGAAGAATGCCCAGGCCTGACCAAAGGCGGTAATTTGAACGTTGTTCGCCATGCCATCGAAGTGAAATGTCCTGCGGGTAGCATTCCGGATAGCATTATCGTTGATATCTCAGAAATGGAAATCGGCGATAGCTTGCACGAATCAGAGATTAAATTCCCTAAAGGTGTCGTACCTGCTATTACTGACCGTGATCCGACCGTCGTCACTATTGTAATGGCTCGTGTTGAGAAAGAGCCTGAAGAAGAAGCCGTAGAGGGCGAAGAAGGCGAAGCAGTTGAAGGCGAAGCAGTCGAAGGCGAAGGCGAAGGCGAGACAGAAGGCGAGGGTTAAGTTTCCCCCGTTCTATGGCCTTGTCATTTGGCTCTATGTTCTCGTTTTTATTTAAACGCAAAAGGTTAAATGCGGAGGCACCAATGCTTCTCATTGTAGGGCTGGGTAATCCCGGCGTAAAATATGCAGGCAACCGCCATAACATTGGGTTTATGGCGGTTGATGCACTTGCAGACTATCATAATTTTTCTGCACCAAAATCTAAGTTTAGTGGAAGTGTGCGTGAAGGTTTCATCGAAACTGAGGGCGGGCGTATTAAAGCACTTATCCTAAAGCCTATGACGTTTATGAACGAAAGTGGTCGCTCCGTGGCGGCGGCGGCGCAGTTTTATAAAATCCCCAAAGACAAGATTATTGTGTTTCATGATGAGCTTGATCTGGATGCGGGAAAGTTTCGCGTGAAGTTGGGCGGCGGTATTGCTGGCCATAATGGCCTTCGTTCTATCAAGGCCGCGGTAGGTGCAGAGTTTTACCGTGCCCGTATGGGTATTGGTCATCCGGGACGCAAAGAACAAGTGCACAGCCATGTGTTATCTGATTTTGCTAAATCAGATCGTGACTGGGTTAATGCATTATTGGATGCGTGTGTTCGAAGTGCTGGTTTATTGGCGGCAGGAGAGATCGAAAAATTTCAAACCAAAGTTAATCATTTGGCACCTGCACCAACATCTAAACCAAGAAGAAATTAAGCCAAGAAGAAATTAAGCCAAGAAAAAATTAAGCCAAGAAAAAGTTAAGTTAGGACGATGTAATGGGATTTAAATGCGCAATTGTGGGTCTGCCAAATGTTGGTAAATCAACCCTGTTTAATGCCCTGACCCAGACGGCGTCTGCGGCGGCGGAAAACTATCCATTTTGCACCATCGAGCCTAATGTCGGTGAAGTGCCCGTACCCGAAGTGCGCTTACCTGTTATTGCCAAAATTGGTCAATCGAAAGAGCAAATTCCCGCACGGATGAATTTCGTAGATATTGCGGGCCTTGTGCGCGGTGCTTCCCAAGGTGAGGGGCTCGGCAACCAATTCTTGTCCAACATCCGCGAGACAGATGCCATAGCTTATGTGCTGCGCTGTTTCGATGATGATGATGTTACCCATGTTGAAGGTAAAATCGATCCATTAGCGGATTTGGATACTGTCCAAACCGAACTGATGATGGCTGACATGGAGAGCTTGGAGAAGCGTAAACCTGCGCTGGAGAAAAAACTGAAAGGTGGCGACAAAGAAGCCATTTTAACTCTAAAGCTTATTGATATTGCTTTGGCAGAACTCGGTGAAGGCCGTCCTGCGCGTGCCGCTACAATCGATAAAGACGACCGCAAAGCTTGGCGTATGCTACAATTACTAACCGCTAAACCAATTCTTTATGTGGCCAATGTTGACGAAGACAGTGCGGCCACGGGGAATGCATATTCTGATACCGTATTTGCCCACGCCAAAACTGAAGGTGCGCAGGCTGTGGTTATTTCTGCGCAAATCGAAAGTGAAATTGCCTTACTGGACGACGCAGAACGCGTGGATTATTTAGAAGCGCTGGATTTGGAAGAGCCGGGCCTTAACCGTCTTATCCAAACCGGATATAAACTGCTCGGTCTGGAAACATATTTTACTGTTGGCCCCAAAGAAGCCCGTGCATGGACGTTCCACGAAGGTTGGAGCGCCCCCAGATGCGCCGGTGTCATTCACACAGATTTTGAACGCGGCTTCATCCGCGCCGAGACTACGGCCTACGAGGATTTTGTAGAGCACGGCGGCGAACAAGGTGCCAAAGATGCCGGCAAAACCCGCCAAGAAGGCAAAACATATATCGTCCAAGACGGCGACATCATGCATTTTAAGTTTAATGTTTAGGGGTGAAAATTTTGGTAAGGGGTTGTCCTAACAAAGAATTCGTGTTTTTTATGGCATCCATTTGAACTAAAGTTTTTCATGCCTGTGATTAAGCACCATTTTGATAAGGTTATTCTGCCAGCCTTGGCGGAATATAAATTAGCAGAAATTGCCTTAACTCAAGCCTTGACCTCTGGTGATTTAGAGAATTTAAATGTAGCTCGTGATGATCTTATGAGACGTGCGCGCACAGCCTCAATTGAGTTACATCAATTTACAGACTTTGTCCTAAGCGAAGGGGATATTGTTGATATTGGGAAGCTCAGAAATGAACTAGATATGAAATGTGTCTTTCTTCGCACAAATAATAAAGTAAAAGATGTTTCATTGCTTCGGGATATAGCAGATGCATTTAAGCATCATACTTTAAGTAGGAAAAATACAAGAGTTGTTGGAAGTGGTGCTATTATAGCATGCCAGACTGGCTATTCTGTATTATTTTATGGTGAAGGGAAAAATGGCGGTACTGAGCAAATTGTAGTCACACAATTGAATGGTGAGCAAAGAGCGCTTACATCCATAATTCAAAACGTATCTGATGTGTGGAGGTTATACTTTCAATGGCCTTTGCCGCCAATAGGCGATTACTCAACCCCGTAATATTTAGCTGCCACATCGGGATGTGCCCTTAATCTTGTTTTTAATATATTTGCGCCTACTACGTTAAATACGGGGTCATTTGGGTCTGTATTTTGGGGGCCGTGCGCTTCGCCTGCAAGTTCAGGGGGGAGAGGGACGGGCTCTAATTTGGCATCTATCCTCGGGTTAAAGAAATAAGCAATGGAGTGGCGCTCTGTGCCGGGCGGTGGGCTTTTGACCCTGTGGGGTGTTGCGCGCAGATAACCACCCGTTGCCACTTGTAACATTTCGCCCATATTCATCACCAATGCGTCTTCTCCAGCTTTGGCAATAGGTGTAGCATCAATGATCTTGCCGTCTATATCCACTTGTAATCCGCCGATTTCGTCTTGCATAATAAAGGTGAGAAACCCCGTATCGTTGTGCCAGCCCACACCCTGATTATAATTTTGGGAACTGCCGCCCGTTTCCGGTATACGGTAACGGATAAGCTTGAGGCGGGCGTCGCCTTTTGGCGTAAAATAGCTGTCAAAATAATCTGCTCCCAATCCCATGCCGAGCGAAAGGGCACGGGTTAGCGTGTCACCAATTTCGTACATGCCGTCCATCCAGTCTTCAACGGCGGGACGTAGTATTGGCAGTGTTTCCGGCCACTGATTTGGGCCGCGCAGATTAAGCCACGCCGGATCATTATCTGATAAAACGTGAGCGAGCTTTTCGTCGCAAAAATCCATTTGGTCACGCCAGTCTTGCGCGCCGCCCGTTAGCTCATTGCCCAATATAGTATAACCGCGAAAATGCGGGGAGTTAATCAAATTTAGTTTTCCACGTTCGGATAGAGGCAGATTAAAAAAACTCTGCATGGCCGCAGCAATTTTCACATGCCGCACAGACATGCCGTGTCCTACGATATAGCAAAAACCTGCGGTGTGGCAAATATCACGAAGCTGATTGGCTGTATTGTGCGCCGCACGGCTTTCTGGGTTTTGTCGTAAATCTGAAATATCCAGAATAGGTAAAGACATTAAGGTATTCTTTTCTCTTGAAATTTTATGTTCATACTGGCTAAAACTTTTGAAAATTCAGTCATAAACACTGCGTCAATCCCACGCATATAACCGCGGTAGTGCAAAGGTGTATTCATCGTGGGGTAGCCATAGACCATAGAATTACCTACGTGGATTCCTATGAGGATAGGGTTTTGATTTTGAATGATTGAAATTGGTGTTCCCGATTGTCCAGGAATGGCGCGGCAAGTGTGCGATAAAAAGCCGAGGAATTTTTTATGCCCTAGGCCTGCAAACCGGCGGGGTTCAACTGAGCAATTCTGACCATTTGTAGGCAGACCACGAGCCGTTGAAAATAATACGGATGGCCGCATTTCTGCAAAACCTTCAAATGATTTTTGTGAAAAATTATCACCAACTGAGTAACGGATAAGCTTACCTTGCTTAATAGTGGGGAAAATAATCACTCCCCAATCCGACGGTGTGCCGACTTTGAAATTTGGCGCGAGTTTTGCGGCCGTTACAGGAATATTTTCACTGCCGGGATAACTGACAAAACAATTTGCAAACAAATTACCATCGGCACCTAATAGTCCGTGCCCAGTGGTGATGGCTACATCGTATTTTTGCTCAAATTTGTCTTTGGTGCTAAGTCGCAAGACGGTCGCAAATGATTTTCGAATCTTATTTTCCGATATTTCACAGTTCAGTGCTAAGGCATTTATTTCATTTTTCTGGACATTGAGTAGTTGTTTTTTGGCGCGCTTTCCATTGAAAGAACTGGTGACGGTATTTGACCCAAATACCGAAATAGAGACGCACAAGGCCATTCCCCATACAAGCGCTAGAAATAAAACCCGTTTTCCCATAGCTGGAGCTTACAACAATTCTTCGCCCCGCGCAAATTTCAATTTTGGTTTATATTTTGACTGTATCATTAACACTAATTTTCCCCACTGTTCTTGCAACCACGTTCCAGCCAAAAAGTACACCGGGGTTTTTGGGGTCTGTACTTGGGTGTAAGTCTTTGAGGGCGGCGAGGGCGGTTTTTTTGTGTTTTCGCCTGTGCTTTGATCGATACTGGTTATGATGCATCTTGCACAGGGTTTGACGAGATCTAGGATAACATCCCCGATTTGCATGGATTGCCAATTGTCCTCTGCCCACGGAGTGTCGCTTTCAATGACGATATTTGGGCGAAACCTGTCCATACCGATGGCATTCCCATCCGTGCTTGTAATATGATTGTTAAGTGCGGTAAGCGATGCCGTATTGGTTATCAAAATCGGGTAGCCATCTGCGAAACTGACTTGGCTGGGGGCGGGTGTCCATTTTGGATTGGCGAGGCGCTCTGCGTTTTCGTCCATAAAGACCAACGACACGGTACGGCCAAGCCATGCGGACAGGCCATATTTGTTTCGCCCTCAACATAAGCAGCGTCGACACGACTGCGCCATACGGTGATTTGCTTGCGGTTGTCTGGGGAAGGGTGCTGTACATCCACCCAGTCATGTTCAGGCAATTTAAGTGCAATTCCGCTCACGTTTTGACGTGTACAGAGTAGCGCTAATTTTGGGAACTCCCTTTGTGTGATGAACTTACCGTCTGTGTCTACCAACATGAAGCGTCTGTCGCCCGCAAGGCCGCGCTGTTTAACTTGTGCAGTTTGAAGGCTAATACCGCGAGTGCTTTTTACAGGATAAATGTGCAAGGAATGAATGTGCACTAAGAGCGACCACCGTAGATCAAATCTGTATCCGGTAATTCCCAAACCTCGACCATGGCATCGGCTTCCCAATCTAAATAATCTTCGTCGCCCATGAGCTCACTAATATAAGTGTCCATTTTATGGGAACGAGGAATATCGTAGCTGACGAAACGTGTCGCATAAGGTGTGGCAAATGCATCTGCAATACACCAATTACCAAATAAAAAATGCCCGTCATGCTCGCTTAGTAAATCAGAAAATATACCGTCCATTTTGACCGCAGATTCCAGACATGATTTTGGCATTTTTGTGCGGGTGCGCCGCCGGAGATTCATCGGCGCGTGATTACGTAACTCGGTAAAATCATCTTGCAATTGCTTGCAAAGCCTGTGCGCTCGTTCTTTGTCCTTGGGGTCTGTCGGCCAAAGGTTTGGCACGGCCTGCGCCAACCAATCACTGATAGCCAAGCTATCAGGCAGCATGTCATCACCGATTTGTAATACGGGGACAGTACCCGCATCCGTAAGTGCCAGTAATTTGTCTTTAAATCCCGGGACATCAAGTTGGATCAGGTTTTCCGCAAAAGACAACTCACTTTTGCGCAAAACTAGCCAAGGCCGCATTGACCATGAAGAGTAATTTTTATTGCCAATGTGTAAGGTTAACGTATTCATGGTCTATATCCGTAAATTGCGTTCACCATTCGAGCGCGTAGGTCACGTTTAAAGGGTCTCATGACTTGTGTATGCATCAAGAATGTCAGGTCGTTTTTTTTATCAACAAAAAACAATGTTCCTGCGGTGCCGCCCCAATAAAAAGTTCCTTGGGGTACATTATAGACACCGCTTTTTTGCGGTGTTGTTTTAAGAGCAAAGTTAAGACCAAAACTGGTGCCTTCGTCGAGGCCTCCCTTGAGCAAATCACCCAATTGATCCGTTGTCATTAATTCCAGTGTTTCAGGTTTAATCAATGTGCCATCATTGCGCTGTAGCATCAAAGCAAATTTTGCGTAATCATCTATGGACGAAACCAGTCCGCCGCCACCGCTTTCAAATGCAAGATCACCCAAAAACGGCTCGTCGACAAGAAGTCCTAGCGGTATGCGCGGGTCCCCGTCGTGCATAGCAAATAAGCCTTCTTTACCATGGGCGTAAACAGCACTAAATTTTGACCGGTCCAGTGCTGAGACCTTAAAACCTGTATGGTTCATATTTAGCGGGGTGAAGATATTAGCTTCAAAAAATGTACTAAGCGATTGCCCCGATAAAACCTCGATGAGCCGCCCCTGCACATCAACTGATACGCTGTAATTATACTGGGTACTAGGTTGATAGAGTAAGGGTAATTGAGCCACTTTTTCAGAAAACTGCGCTACGGTTTGGTCATATGTAAGCAGTTTGGTTTTATTATACATATGGTCAATGGGTGTATCAATAAACCCGTAGGTCAGGCCAGAGGTGTGACGCATCAAATCGCGTATGGTAATCTGGTTTTCGGCAGGTACAAGCTGCATAGTCCCGTCTTCGTTTTCGCCGCCGTAAACCATCATTTCGCTAAACTCCGGCAAATATTTCGAGACGGGATCATCCAGTTTAAATTTACCTCGCTCATACAGCATCATCATAGCAACACCGGTAATCGGCTTGGTCATGGAGTAATAGCGTCCGATATCAGCCCGTTTCAAAGGCGTTTTTGCTGCTATATCCGAATAGCCTGCTTCTCCGAAATATGTCTCTTTATCGCCTTCGTAAATCAAGACGGATAGACCTGGTACACTGCCTTCTTTCACGAGTTCGACGATTAATTTGTCTAAACGTTCTTCGCGCAAAGATTGGGTCGTAATCGCAAATGGCGGCGGAATTTTGGTTTTAATATGTGTATCAACCTTCGAGGCTTCCACATCTGGGGTAGAACTACAGGCCTGCACGAAGACTAATGTTAGCCCAATGATCCAAAATTTTAAATTGTGAGTGAACTGCATAATTTAATTCCTGTAAAAAGAAGATTATTCGAATAATTCATGGTTTATGTCTTTGCGCGCTAGTTCTATGGCACCTAATGAGCCAATATATAACCAGCCATCACCGGGTTCGGTAGCACCAGTGGTTAGCGGATAAGAACCGGATGGATCTTGATATTGGGCTAATACTTTGCCGTTCATGTCCATAGCAAATATAAAGCCGTAATTGACCGCCTTGGGGCGCATGGCTGCAGGTAGGCGCTGCACCAATTTACGCATGAAAGGCTTGTCTGAAAGATTATCCAGCGCTTGCGAGCGTGGACTGGTCAACCCAACCCAATAACGACCGTCTTGGCCTTTATTTATATTGTCAGGAAACCCGGGTAGGTTTTCTATGACAGTGTCCATGGTACCGGATTTAGGGCCAGTCAACCAAAAGCGTTTTACGGCATACATACCGGTTTCCGCAATGAGGATACAGGCATCGTCCGGGCACATGGCTACACCGTTGGGGAAGCTCATATTATCCACAACTGTTTTGGTGCTGCCGTCTGCGGGATTATAAACCAATACTCGTCCAGTGCTGCCGTGTTCCATCAATTCCAATAGAGAACCCGAAAGCGTAGAACCTGCCTGTTTGGCACCGAATTTAGTCGAAGCATCAGAGAAATAAACTTTACCGTCTTGCGCAATAGCAAGCTCATCCGCATATAATATAGGGCTGCCGTCTTCAGCTTTATCGGTTAGAACCGTGACAGTACCGTTCGCATCAATGCTTAGCAATCCTTTGTGGGCATCCGCGACTATCAGGTTTTTGTCCAGTAATCCGTCAGGTGCAAATTGTAAGCCGAGCGCAACACCACCGGTATTGGCAAAAACCCTGTGTTCATTGCTATGGGGATCAATGCGGATAATATCGCCGCTTTGAGTAGATGTGTAGATGATCATGCGCTCATCTTCTATACGGCCTGCTACATCTTCGGGGCCGTGGTGCTCACCAATAGCCAGCGTTTTCAAGCCGGCCAATTTCATATTTGGCTCAAAATCAGCCGTATAGCCAACGCTCTTTGGTGCATCCCAGGAGACAGGATTGATAGGTACTGGCCAAAGCGACAAATATCCAACACAGATTAAAACCGCAAAGACGAAGAGAATAAATATCTTTTTAAGCATAGTTTGTTTCCTAAGTTGTATTCTGCCCCTTAATTTGGGGCATCAGGTTGATTGAGCGGGGCGGCGTCTACGAAAGCAGGCAGACATTCGCACGCACGGAATATAGCCATAATGCAAGGGTAGGCTGACATGTCCAAGTCAAATCTCTGATTGTTGAACATTTGGGCGTACAAACATATGTCGGCTATGGTCGGCGTATCGCCGTGACAGAACTGCCCGGTCTCGGTATCGGTCTTTAAACGGGCTTCAAATGCCTTCATGCCTTGGTGGGCCCATTCGTGGAACCATGTTTTTTTGTCATCTGCATTTGCTGCAAATTTAGTCTCCAGATACTTTAAAACCCGTAGATTGTTTATGGGGTGAATGTCTACGGCTATAATGCCTGCCAAAGCCCTTACCCGTGCCCGCCCAAGTGCGTCATCAGGCAAGAGCGGAGGTTCGGGGTGTTCTTCATCAAGATATTCAAGAATTGCCATAGATTGGGTTAAAACGGTCTCTCCTTTAATCTCGAGTGTAGGCACTAAACCTTGCGGGTTTAGCTTTAAATATGCTCCTGATTTATGCTCTTGGTTGAGCAAAGCATAAGACGCATAGCCGAAATCAAGTCCCTTTATGTTTAATGCAACACGCACACGCAGGGATGTGGTTGAGCGAAAATAGTTATGCAGAATATATTCACTATGTTCAGTCATAAGACACTTTCACTTCTGGCAGGCCTTCGATAGTTCCGACGAGTGTCTCGCCTGCAATTACCGCGCCAACTCCTTCGGGGGTGCCTGTGTATATTAAATCACCTGCTGCCAAGGTCACAGTTTCATTTAGATGGGAAATGATTTCGTCGACGCTCCAAATCATTTTGTTCAAGGTCGATATTTGTTTAACCGACCCGTTGTTAGTCAGCATAATTTCAGCCGCAGAAATATCAGGTGCCTCACTCGCTTTCATAATCGCCGAGCAAGGCGCACTATCGTCAAAGTTCTTGGCCATGTCCCAAGGTTTGCCACCCTTTTTGGCCACCGCCTGTATGTCGCGTCTTGTCATATCAAGCCCCACGCCGTAGCCGAAAATTTCTGTCTTCCCTGCCATGGCTACAACTAATTCTATTTCAAAATGCAGGTTTTCTGTGAGGGGCGGGTAGGGGATGGTCTCACGGGACCCAACAATTGTCTCGCGCGATTTTGTAAAAAATATAGGTGTCGAACGGTTCGGATCCCCGCCCATCTCGCGCACATGGTCTGCGTAATTGCGGCCAACACAATATATACGGCGAACAGGAAAGCGGTCATTGCTTCCGGTTATTGGTAAACTGATAATCGGCGATGGCTGGATACTGTAATTTCTCATATCCGCACTGTAAATCTTCCTCTTGGCGTGGGTCAAGAAATACCTTAAACTAACCGTATGAGAATTATAGATGTCCCTATTGAAAAAATTTATGTCCCAGCTGGCAAACGCAAAGATCTTGATGCAGAAAAAGTCGAAGCGCTCGCCGAAGACATATTAGAGAACGGCCAACAAACGCCGATTTATGTCCGTGTCGGTAAAGACCGCTATGTGCTGGTCGAGGGTATGTACCGGGTCGAGGCTCTAAAAATGCTCGGGGAGACCCACATAGAGGGCAATGTAGTTCAGGCGCGCAAGAATTAGGCGCGCCCAATCCATCTTAAGTCCGCTCAAGTCTTCTTAAGTTTTCTAATGATCATATTTCAAACTTCATCTCGCTTGACTTTGCGCCGATTTTGCCCGACTTTCAGCCGCAAAACAATCACGGGGAATTATCATCATGAGTATAGCACCTAAATTTAACTTTAATAAAACAACCGGCCATCTTTTAATTACACTTTTAGCATCCAGCGCAATGGCCGCTTGTTCCCCCTCGACATCGACGCCAGCGTCGAAAGAAGCCCCAGCCGCACGTTATTCTGTAGATGAAATTACGGCAGAAACCGCACGTCTGAACGTATGGTTTGAAGAAAAGTTTGAAGAAGAAGTTGCTTTCAGTCCCTTGCAGCAAACCTTCCTTGGCCGAAAGACGAATTACGCTGCAATGGATGATGTTTCTCAAGAAGCGTCTGACAAGCAAATGGCATGGCGAAAGGCGACCGTCGATGCGATGAAGACAAATTTCGATTATGATAAATTGACATCTGATGCGAAAATTTCCTGGGATATATGGGAATATCAATATCAAACTGCCGTCAATGCTGATAAATTTAGAAATAACGGATATATATTTGAGCAAATGGGTGCCGTGCATACCCAATTCCCAAGGATATTAATCGCCGTCCACAAAGTTGATAATGTGTCGGACATGGAAGCCTATATCAGCCGTCTTTCCGAGACAGGCAGAGTGATTAATCAGTTAATTGTGCTCTCAAAAACCAATGCAGAAACGGGTGTCCGTCCACCACGTTTTTCATTCGTGTCTGTAATAGACTCAGCACAAAAAATTATCACAGGTGCGCCCTTCGACGAGGGAAAAGATAGCGCGATTTGGGCAGATGCGCAGAGTAAAATTGATGCTCTCCTGAGCAAGGACGAAATCGATACTACCAAAGCGGATAGCTTGAAGATGGCGGCGCGAACAGCACTGATCGACGACTGGAAGCCGGCTTATGAAAACCTGATAGCATGGCAGAAAGAAGATGTTAAAAATACGCCCGAACTGGGAACGGGTGTTGGTGCTCTTCCAAACGGCGAAGCCTATTACAATGAGAGACTTGCAAATAATACAACAACGGATTTGACGTCTGAGCAAATTCACAAAATTGGTCTGGATGAGGTTGCTCGTCTGCGCGCCGAAATGATCAAAGTCAAAGAGCAGGTTGGCTTTGAAGGAGATTTGCAAGCCTTTTTCACCGAGCTTCGAGACAATAAAGACGATCCACGCTATTATTACCCCAATACGGATGCGGGCCGCCAAGCCTATATCGACGATTCGACCTCTGCGCTTGACCGCATTAAAAAAGAACTGCCAAGTTTTTTCGGTATTCTGCCCAAAGCTGACCTTGAAGTGAAACGAGTTGAGGCGTTTCGCGAACAAGATGGTGCGCCCCAGCATTATAATTCAGGAACGCCAGATGGATCACGTCCCGGTGTGTATTATGCACATTTATCAGATATGAAAGCCATGCCGAAGCGGGAACTTGAAGTGATTGCATACCACGAAGGTCTGCCGGGGCATCATATGCAAATTTCGATTGCTCAAGAATTAACCGGCGTACCAACATTTCGCACACAAGCAGGCTTTAATGCATATTCCGAAGGGTGGGCTTTGTATACTGAATGGCTGGCGACTGAGTTCAACGGCACGTATGAAAATCCATATTCAGAATTTGGCAGATTAGGGTCTGAAATTTGGCGCGCTATTCGTCTTGTTGTTGATACTGGCTTGCATTCAAAAGGGTGGAGCGAAGAAGACGCCATCGCGTATTTCAAACAAAACTCAGCAATTACCGAAGGGCAAGCTCGTGCGGAAGTCCGCCGTTATATGACATGGCCAGGACAGGCAACAGGATATAAAATCGGTATGCTGAAAATACAAGAGCTACGTCGGGACGCCGAAAAAGAATTGGGCGATAAATTCGATATCCGTGAATTCCACAACACGGTTCTTGGAGGTGGTGCTATGCCGCTCTCCGTGCTTGAACGCCGAGTTGATCAATGGGTTGCCAAAGTCAAAGCGGGATAATACTTGCATTCTTTTGTTAGTGGGAAAACCAAGCTGAGGGTAATGTCGTACAGTCGAGGATAAACTAGAAGCATACAGAGTGGGTAAGAATTTAAATCGCCAAACCTGTTGCAAAAATTGAACCTGACAAATAGCCAAAGATTATTGTAAAACCCAAGAAAATAAATTTTAGAATTGAACTAAACTTTTGAGGCATCAAAGAGTAAATGAAGGCTGAAATGCCAAAAACAATTCCGTATAAAAAAAACCCAATCGTTGCGCCCATAGCTAAACCAATTATGAAACCATCAAAATAGTTTCCATAGGATAAATAGTCTTCAGGCACAGGGTCAAACATTCCGGAAAATGCGGATCCGAAACCACTTGCTAAAATGAAGCAGATAGAAAAATAGACAAGCGGATAAGTTATAAGTTTTATTACCAATAATTTCATAAGCTCACTCTTCGTCCAACATCCGTAATGGGTGTACACCGTTCACCATACCTATATATGGGGGCAGGATGGAGTAGCCGATCAGAGATTGTAGTTGTGGGTCTAATTTGTGCACAATCTCCTTGGGGATGGCCATCATCAGGTTTTCTTGCTGCCTGAGCCACGGTTCACAGTATTGTGCGGTTAGAGCCATACGCGGGGCGTC
This sequence comes from Robiginitomaculum sp., assembly GCA_021776675.1. Classification (GTDB taxonomy): domain Bacteria; phylum Pseudomonadota; class Alphaproteobacteria; order Caulobacterales; family Maricaulaceae; genus Robiginitomaculum_A. The sequence goes on along the minus strand of JAJFFM010000149.1, from coordinate 21,884 downwards.
CGAAACATTCGCGCCGCCGCCGTGCCAGAATGTACCGCCGTAAAATACAGCGCTGCCTTTGGGCATAACCGCGGAGATAACCTTGTCGTTTTTGGTGGGTTTGCGCATCCCCCAGAGATGGCTTTTTGGTATCAATCTGGTGGCGCCGTTTTTCTCGGTAAAATCATCCAGCGCGAATATACTGGCTGCGCCGAGCGGTGGGCGCGGACGGGGTACGGGATAAAACCCGTCATCAGGATGAATGAATTGTGCACTTTCGCCCGGTAATATATTGATGCCGAGCAATTGCGATAACCGGTAATTCGGCATGAACATTTTGTCGAGCAGGGCCAGAATACGCGGATGCGTAGCCAGCCAATCTACGGCGCGAGTTTTGGCCATAGTCGAATATATGCGCTGTGTAAGCTCCCCTTCGAACTCATTGCGGCCAACCTTGTCAAACAGGGGCGTAAGAGCGGCTTTCACTTGTTCGACCTCGGCATGGGAAATCAGGTTCTTCATCATGACAAAACCGTGCTTTTGAAGATGCTGCCAGTCGGATTCAACCTGCGCGGGGTCTACATCCCTCTCGACTTTTAAAAAGCCGGTTGTGCCCGCAATATCCGTGGATAAGTCATCTATATTCTCAACAACTGGTTTTTTCATTTAGGCGTCTCAATATTGGGCCAAATCGCCGTGAGCGGTTGTGAACGTCCGGATGCATTTACAATCAGCGCGTGGTCGCGGGTGAGTTGGTTCGGATGGTCAACACCACACGAATGGGCAATCATGCTGACTTCATAGCACATGGTTTTGATGAATTTTCGCACCCGTTCGGCTTTGTTCTCAGGGTTGAGCCCGCGTTGTAGTCGTTGGTTATGAGTGGTGATCCCTGTGGGGCAAGTATTGGTGTTGCATTTCATAGCTTGGATACAGCCAAGAGCGAACATGAAGCCGCGCGCCGAAGAGACAAAATCAGCACCTGCGCAAAATGCCCATGCAACCTCGGCAGGCGTGATAAGCTTACCCGTGGCAATGATGCGGATACGCTCTCTCAGTCCTGCCGCGACTAAGGCGTCTACAGTCGCAGGCAAGCTCTCGCGAATGGTCAGGCCCATATTGTCAATCAGCGGCATCGGGGCTGCGCCCGTGCCGCCGTCGCCGCCGTCCAAAGTAACGAAATCCGGTGCGCTTTGCGCGCCGCGCTTCGTTATGGCCGCAATAAACTCGTCGAGTTTGGATAGATCGCCAATGACCATTTTAATGCCCGTAGGTCGTCCGGATATTTTGCGGACACTTGCGATTAAATCGAGCAATTCTTCTGCGTCTGCTGCCTCCACATGTCTGTTCGGGGATATGGCGGCTTCGCCCTCCGGGATGCCGCGTATTTTAGCGATTTCTGCGGTAACTTTTGCGGCCGGCAAAATCCCGCCTTTACCCGGCTTGGCACCTTGGCTGAGCTTTAGCTCAATCATTTTTATATTGGGGTTTGTACATATCTCGCGTAATTTATCTGCATTTAGGGTGCCGTCCGCATTGCAGGCGCCGAATTTTGCCGTACCCAATTGGTAGACTAGGTCGCAACCGCCTTCCAAATGATAGGGTGATACCCCGCCTTCACCCGTATTGAGCCAACACTCGCCCATAGCCGCTCCGTAGGACAAAGCCTGTATGGCCGGTTTGGATAAAGAGCCGTAGCTCATTGCTGAGATATTGAAAAAGCTTCCCGGTTGATAAGGATGCTCTGCGTCCGCTCCGATGAGTTTGGGGACATGAAGCTCGTGCTCGCCTTCCATTTTGGGGAACATACCATTAGCAAAAATTACTGCGCCTTGCGTTAAATTACGGGTCGAACCAAAGGGTACTGTTTCGCTTCCGGTTTTACTCACCGTGTAAATCCAGTCCCGTTCCGCCCGATTAAACGGCATTTCTTCGCGGTCTTGAGCGAAAAAATACTGGCGGAAAAATTCCCCCAAGTGAGAAAATAATCCGCGAAACCGCCCAAGTACAGGAAAATTTCGCCGTACCGAATCTTTGGTCTGGCTAATATCAACCACAAAAAATGCCAAGGACGTAATGACTACAGTGCCTAGTACCGCACAAAACAAAAAAGCAAATACCCCGAGTGCAGACGAAGTAAAATCATCCCAATTGAATACGCGAAACGTTGATATATATAAGCAAAACACATTCATAGGTTTCTTTTAACAGGAAATATTGTTACGGGTCGAGGATTGTTTGGAGGTATTTATGCAAAGACGTTATTTTTTGAGTTTGTTTGTAGCAGTGGCTAGCACGGCTTTGATTCCAGCCCCCGCTTTGGCAGAGGACACAATCCGTATCACGGTTAAGACACTGACGGGGAAAAACATTAAAATTGATCTTAAGCCCTCAGCAAAAATATTGGATATAAAAGAAGCTATTTTGAACAAAGAAGGCATTCCCGTAGACATACAACGGTTGATTTTCTCTGGGAAGCAATTGGAAGATATCAAAACATTGAGTGCGTATAATATTGTTGAGGATGCTACCCTTTATCTCGTGCTTAGACTTAGGTAGCCCCACTATTTCCAAAGCTGTTATTCCGGTTTTTTCAAAATAATCAATTCATCCTCGTCGTCTTCGTCTGGCGGAGGTGGTAAGACGGTTTGCGTTGTCCACGGGGCAGTATCAGGCGCACTAAAAACATCCCGAATGCGGCGGCCTTGGTCGCGCGGGCCAACATTATCGCCGAAGAATTGGCCTTGGAAACCACCCGCATCGCCGAGTACATTTCCCGAAGGAGAACCTGGATCGCCAAAGCCTGGTGTAATAGCTAAATTAGGGGCCATGCCTCGTGATCTCTTAACCGTGCTGGTGCCGAGCGGCGTGTGTGGGCCGAAAGCTTCGAACCCGTCTGCACCGCGCCCCGTATTGCCGCGTACATATTCAGGACATTCTTCATGGTCACGTTTTTCGCCCCGACAGTCTATATCGCGAATTATACCCTTACCACCCGGCAAACCATCAGCAGGCCATGTGCCGTTTATTTGCCATCCACCGGCACCCGGCGCCGCGCGCGGTGTCGAGCCTGTGAACACGGGCGCGCCAGAAGGGGTGCCGATGTCACCCGCGAATGGGTTAGAGGAGCCAGTTATATCGTCACCCGGTACGCCAGAATTACCTCGGTCTTTCAAAATGAAATCAAGCGGTGTGATGGCTTGTTCCTGCGGGATAGAATTTTCGGCCTCATCTTGTGTTGTCGGGGCATCAGGCGATGCAAGGATGGTCGGCGGAATGGCAGCAATTTCGATGTCCGGTATGTCCAGTAATTCTATTTCTGGCTCGGTCTGGGTTTGCGGGGTGTCAATTATGTCTTGTTGAAATAGTGGTGCAGGCGGCGGGGGTAATTCTGGCGCTGGTTCGGGCTCTGGTGTTTCTACACCCGATAACGGTTCTTCGGTGATGACGGGTGCAGGTGCCAGTTCTAGGAGCTCGTCAATTTCCGGCAAGTCTTCAGGCTCTAGCTCGGTTTCCAGAATGTCGGACTCAAATAAAGGCGCGATTGGTTCTGTAGCTTCGACGATTGGTTCAGAAATGTCGAGGACAGGTTCAGGCGTGAGCTCAGGGTCGGTCTGGCTTACCAATTCCGGGTCGAACACATCCAGTGTGGGTTCAGGGATAGGTACAGGGTCGGGCGGGGCGTCTAGCTCCGGTTCCGGTTCAGGCGTTTTCATGATTTCCGGGGCAGGGGGAACGACAACTGGTTCTGGAATTGGTTCAGGCTCAGGAATTGGTTCTGGCTCTGGTTCAGGTGGTGGCGGCGTAGGTTTCGGTTTTGGCTTGGGTTTTGGCTTGGGTTTCGGAACGGGTGCTTGGGCAGGCGGCGGTACGGCGGCTCGGACTACCGGCTCCGGTTCTGGCTCTATTTCAGGCTCTATTTCAGGTTCAGGCTCGGCTTCTGGTTCGAAGCTGATGATTTCGACAATGATTGGTTCAGGCTCGTCTGGAACATGCGGGATGTCTAATCTGGTTTGTAAAATCATAAAAATAAGCACATGGATGAGGAGCGCGAAAAGCCCCGTAACCATACTACGTTGACCGATATCATCAAAGAATTCAGCTATGGGATCCGGATCAAGATAGGGAGAAAATTTATCCTGAACGTACACAAATGCTCGCTAAATCTGCCGTGTCTAAAGACCCGCACTGCTACAAATTCTTAGAGGCTCATCCCCTAATGTTGAATTTTGCACAAATTTAGCGATTCGTCGGCAATAATTGCACTTAATTTTAGGTAATGCTCGCTCCAGTTTTTATGGGTGTATTTACGGGATGTGTTTTTGGGCTGTTTTAGGAGTGCTTAGCGAACTAATTTACCATATATTACATACCGCAAGGGTGTGTCGCCTCTGAGACGTCCAAATGGATAATTACTGCTCAGGGTTAAGATGTTTGAAGTATTCTTGCTCTTCATATATGTGATGTCATTCGCGCAAACGATATCAGCGTGACTATTGTGAACAATATCTGCCCTGAGAACCATGAACCTTTGATATGTGTTATCAATGAGTTTAAGTCCAAAGGACTTGGCGTCGATAATATCACCGGATTTTAAATGCCTAAGCGCATCAGAATTATTTAATTTAGACATTCATCCCAATCAACATAATAAACCCAAGTGCCAAAGTCGTGCCACCGACAAACTTTTCAAAAGCAAAGTGCCGCATAATAATCTCCTACAAGCGTGAGCCTGATTTATGGATGGGGAATATGTAATGAGTAAGGCAATGCTAAGGTGATTATGTGACGGAAGGGTCTCATTTTGGCCGGATTGTATAAAAGTGTTACAAGCTTTTCCATGAGCTCAATAATTTCAATATTCATGATTAGTAAAGTATAGCCTCAGTCCTTTTGGCCCTGATGAAATTTGTGCTGGCAAAATGATAATTTAGTTTTAGGCTTAGCGAATGGAAAAACTATCAATAGGCACAACTTCTCAAACTCTTGCATCAGTGCAGCCGTCGGCGACTTTGGCGGTGACGCAATTGGCGCGGGAATTGCGCTCAAAAGGCTTGGATGTCATCGGGCTTGGTGCAGGGGAGCCGGACTTTGATACGCCGGATCATATTAAACAAGCTGCGGTCGAAGCCATTGCGTCTGGTAAAACTAAATACACACCTGTGGACGGCATACCGGAACTTAAACAGGCGGTCGTCCATAAATTTGCGCGGGATAATAACCTTAGCTATACGCCAGATAATATCAGCGTCGCGCCAGGTGGTAAGGCGGTCATTTTTAATGCGATGATGGCTACGCTCAACCCCGGCGATGAAGTTGTTATTCCGACACCGTGTTGGGTTTCTTATCCCGAAATCGTTAGGCTGTGCGGTGCTACGCCCGTATTGGTTCCGTGTGCGGCGGGTGATGATTATAAATTAAGGGCAGGGGCTCTGGCGGACGCTATTACGCCCAAAACTAAATGGTTGATTTTAAATTCGCCCTCCAATCCAACCGGCATGGCCTATAGCCCGGCAGGCTTGGCCGCTTTGGGGGATGTGCTGCGGGCAAATCCTCACGTCATGGTGCTTAGCGATGATATTTATGAGCATCTTGTCTATGATGATAAGGAATTTTCGACCCTTGCCGAAATTGCACCTGATTTAATCGAGCGTATTTTGACTATGAACGGCGTGTCTAAAGCATACGCTATGACAGGGTGGCGCATAGGGTATGCAGGTGGGCCAGAATGGTTGATTAAATTAATGGCTAAAGTCATGGCGCAAACCACGACCAATCCTTGCTCAGTTAGTCAGTGGGCGGCAGTAGCTGCGCTGAACGGGCCGAACGGCTTTATGGAAGAGCGGCGGCAGGCTTTCGCTACGCGGCGCGATATGGTCGTTGCCGCATTGAGGTCCGCCAAAGGGCTTAGCTGTGTGAAACCGGACGGGGCATTTTATGTTTATCCAAACTGTTCTGGCTTGATAGGGCGCACCAGTGCAGGCGGAAAATTACTTGAAACCGATATTGATGTGGCTGCGGCCATATTGGAAGAAGCTTTGGTTGCCGTTGTACCGGGCAGTGCCTTTTATGGCTCGCCTAATTTTAGAATTTCTTATGCTTCGGATATGGAGACATTGAGAATGGCTTGCGCGCGGATTTTGGAATTTTGCAAAGCCGTGAAGTAAGTTTACTTAGCGCCTTGATTATTTATAAAACCATCTTATATATTTAGAATAGTTCTAAAAAGAGGAATAGTTCTAAAAGAGGAAAAAATGGATATAAATATTGGGATTTCTGAGGAAGACCGCGCCCGTTCAGCTGAGGCACTTAGCCGTTTGCTCGCGGATACATACACACTGTATTTAAAAACTCACGGATATCACTGGAATGTTGAAGGCCCGCATTTTCAGCAACTCCATATTCAGTTCATGGATCAGTACACAGAAATGTGGACGGCGGTTGATGAACTGGCCGAACGTATTCGTGCCCTTGGCCACAAAGCGCCGGGTTCCTACGCACAGTTCGTGAAATTGGCAACGATTAAAGAAGAAGACGGTGAGCCAAGTTGGCAAGACATGGTTCGCAATTTGGAGCAAGGCCATGAGCAAGTCGCCAGAACGGCGCGCGAGGTCTTACGCATTGCAGAGGATGTTTCAGACGATGCGACAGGCGATGTGGTCGCACCGCGCATTACTTTGCACGAGAAGACTGCCTGGATGTTGCGAGCAACAGCCTCATAGAATTAAGCATGTTGCGAGCAACAGCCTCATAGAGTTAAGCGCTCATCACCGCATTGGCTTCTTGTCCAAATACCCATTTTTCTAACGTAGCTAATAAATTGTCTTGTTTGACAGGCTTGGTCAAATAGTCGTTCATGCTAGATTCTAGACATTTTTCACGGTCATGTTTTAGGGCGTGACCGGTAAGAGCAATAATTGGTACCAATGGCTGTCCAGTACTTACTTGATGGGCATGGATAAGTTCAGATGCTTCATAACCGTCCATAACGGGCATTGAAATGTCCATTAATACGGCTTTAAACGTGTTTGGTTCCTGTTTGAATTTTTCCACGGCTTCGAGACCATTATTGGCAAATTCAGGCTCGAAATTCGAATCTTGTAACATCAAGCGAACAACGTCTTGGTTCAATAAAAAATCTTCTGCAACCAGGATTTTGACCGTTGTCTCTTCCGGAGCCGTGTCAGCTTGTGTATTCGATATAGGTATTGCTGCCTCTGTTTGGTTTGACCTGTGTTTTGCATCAGAGATAATTTTTACTAAATTATCATATAGCTGACCTTCACGAACGGGCTTGACCAAATGGGCTTGTATACCGATTGCTTGCAGTTCTTTGGATGAGATGGGTTGGTCACAGGACGATAACATGATGATTGGTATATCTCTGGTTTGCGAATTTCTGCTGAGCAAGGCGGCAAGATCTTGACCGTTCATGCCGGGCATTAAATAATCCATGACAATAATGTCAATTGGTCTGCCTTGGGTTTTTTCTTGTTTTATGTGTTCAAGTGCTTCTACAGCATCTTGAACGGCTGTAGGTTTGATTTCCCATGCCTTCAACCGTTCCGTGAGAATGGTTCTATTAATTGCGATATCGTCAATAATGAGTGCGTTGAGGTTTTTAAGATTAGTCGTATCGCGTTTGGTGCGCTCAGCGGTCGTATCGATCGGCACCGGGATATTAAATTTAAATGTGGAACCTTTACCGAGCTCGGAACTGACCTGCATGTTGCCGCCCATAAGTTCGACAATGTGTTTTGAAATGCTCAAGCCCAAGCCTGTGCCGCCGTAGACTCTGGTTGTACTATTATCCGCCTGTGTGAACTTTTCGAAAATGTTGGCAAGTTTATCCGCTTCTATACCAATGCCTGTGTCTGTAATCTCTACAGTTAAATTGGCGCTGCTTTCTGATAAATTCTTTACTTTCACATTGATTAATACATGTCCGGCCTCGGTGAATTTTACAGCATTCCCAACCGTATTGGTGATTATTTGGCGCATACGCCCTGCATCACCAACAAAGTACTGCTCCATATAAGGTGGGTAATTGATGATCAATTCAAGCCCTTTTTCTTGGGCTTTGGTAGATAATAAGGATGTCACATCAGCTAGGACATCACGCATGTCAAATTCTACTGGATCCAGTTCAAAGGCGCCTGCTTCGATTTTTGAAAAATCCAGAATATCATTGATGATGGTCAGCAGCGCATTTGAAGAACGGGTAATAACTTCGACAAACTCACGTTGCCTCTCGTCGATATCTGATTCTTCTAGCAACTCAGCCATGCCGAGAACCCCGTTCATGGGGGTACGAATTTCGTGGCTCATATTGGCGAGAAACTCAGATTTTGCCATACTGGCCGCGATGGCTTCATCTTTGGCTTTTTCAAGCTCTTGTGCTTGTAAGGTCTCTTCGGTGATATCTTTGACAAAAGCCCGCAGCCGAACTAATTTGCCGCTCGCGTCGCGTTCGGAGTTACCTGTCGTTCTAAACCATTTGTCCGCAGTTATATTGCGGCCGACATAATTGATGGTGTCATCGTTTTCCTGCATTTGTATAAGAGCATTTTTGTAACCATCCCGGTCATCAGGATGTATCATGGAATATATGCCCTTTGTATGCAGCTTGTTCAGCTCTTCTTTAGATAAGATAGTGCTTAAGGAGGTGCTAAGCTCAAGTTTTTTGGTGCGAAAATCATATATCCAATAACCGGATTTACCAAGTTCCAGAGCCTTTTGTAGCATCTCTTCTTTTTGTAAAAGCTGAGTGACATTTTGGTTAATGGAAATTGTATAGCCGCTTTTCGTTTGCTTGCGCTGCAAGCGGTGGACGGATCCATCTTTAAATGGTGTTAAATCTTTGGACGTTTCTAGACCCGAATGAAACATTTTGCGCAATTCTTCAGGGGACAATTTATTGCGGTTAAGGACTTTCGGATCAATAACTCCGTTGTCTACCATAAGCTTGTGCACTTTGCTGAGAGGGTCGCCAACATTAAAGTTGCTCTCTTTCAAGTGTAGCGTTTTAGCAGCGGAACGATTGATATATAAGTAATTTAAATCTTTGTCTAGGACGCTTACGCCAACGTCTAGGGCCTCGTCGAGGATATGAAACAGCTCTGCTTCCATGCCGTTTTGCATGCGAAAGCTATCAATTTCCTGTCCTATAACTTCGTCGTTATCTAAATCGTCGTCGTCAAGTCTACCCATAGTAAATCCGCCTTTGCAATGCCACAAATTTCTAATATATGAATTGATAGTGCGAGAACGTTAATATAAGTTTGTCTTTAGCTTCGATTTGGCAAAAAAAAGCCGAACTTTTGAATACAAAAGTTCGGCCAAGTCTTCGCAATACTATTCGGGGAGGAACTGTATGCGGTTGGTCAAGTAAGACGCAGGGGAAGCATCAATTACTCGATAACTATCATATAGGGATTATTTTGGGAATGTGCAGTGCCAAATCGTCACAGCTGTTATGCATTAATGCATGCCTAATTGGCTCTGCGCCATCTTTTTGCTGCATTTAGCAAGAATTCACGGAAAACCCGTACACGGGTCGAGCCACGAAGTTCAGACGGATAAACAAAATATATGTCAAAGGGCTCACCGCTGATTTGTGGGAGCACGCGCACTAATCGTTTTGACATGGCCACCATATAGTCCGGTATGCCGACAATGCCCAAATCGGCCTCTGCTGCACGCATTATACCGTGCAAATTATTGACGGCCAACACAGGAATACGTGGGCTGCCTTCTGGGCGGCCTAATTCCAACACCCAATTGGCACTGATAAGGCGACCCGGGATAATATCGCCGAAAGCAACAATGTCGTGTTTATCAAGATCGTGGACATCAACAGGTGCGCCGTGCTCTGCAAGGTAATTATGCGATGCGTATAAGCTTTGAGAGATATTTCCAAGCTTACGTTCAATTACATCACCTTGTGTGGAAGGCCATGGACGCAAAGCACAATCAATATCCATTGTTGATAAATCATGCTCTTCATCTTCTAATAATAATTCAATGCGGATTAACGGAAACAGCTTATTAAACTCAGGTAGGAGCGAAATTAGCCAGTTGGATCCAAGAGATATTGGGGAGGAGACACGTATAACGCCTTGTGGTTTTTGCTGCGAATCGATGACACTGGCTTGCGCTAGTGCGGCCTGGTGCGCCATGTCATGAGCAGACTTAAATAGAATTCGCCCTTGCTCTGTCATGGTCAAACCGCGTGCATGCCTATGAAAGAGGGGGGCGCCAAGTTGGTGTTCTAGCGTAGAAATTTGTCTGGAAACGGCGGACTGAGAGATACGTAAACGGTTTGCCGCTGCTGTCAGGGAGCCTGTGTCTGCAGCTGCGTGAAATGTCTTTAGCTTATCCCAATCCAGTGTATCCGGCATTGAGCCTCCTAATCTTTGTTCTCAGCTGGCATATTTTCAGTCAACCATCTTTCAGCTTCAAGTGCACTCATACAGCCAAGTCCAGCCGCAGTCACAGCTTGGCGGAAAGTTTCGTCGCTGACATCGCCCGCAGCGAAGACGCCTGGAATATCGGTCGCCGTGCTATCAGCGGCCGTTTCAATATAGCCGCCCTCGTTCATTTTAACGTGGCCTTTGAAAACTTCGGTTGATGGTTTGTGGCCAATTGCAATAAAGACGCCGTGTACAGGACGGTCATATTCTTCGCCGGTTTTCAGGTTTTTCAATTTGGCCGCTGTCACGCCTTTGGGCATGTCGTCGCCGAGAATTTCAACAAGTGTCGTATCCCAAAGTATCTCAACTTTTGGATTTTCAAACAGACGCTTTTGTAAAATTTTCTCTGAGCGTAATTCGTCGCGGCGATGCACAAGGATAACTTTAGAGGCAAAATTGGTAAGAAATAGAGCCTCTTCGACGGCAGTATTACCACCGCCGACAACGATAACTTCTTTATCCCTATAGAAAAACCCGTCGCAGGTCGCACAAGCTGAAACCCCGAAACCTTGGAAATAATCTTCGGAAGGCAAGCCAATCCACTTGGCTTGTGCACCGGTGGCAATAATCACGGCGTCCGCTGTGTAAGTCGTACCTGTATCACCTTTCATGGTGAAAGGGCGATTTGAAAAATCCACATCTGTAATCAAGTCTTCGTAGATTTTGGTGCCGAATTTTAGGGCGTGGGTCTTGAAGTGTTCCATTAATTCCGGCCCTTGGATTTCAGGGAAACCGGGGTAATTTTCAACATCTGTTGTGATGGTCAACTGACCGCCGGGCTGCATACCTGCAACAATTGCTGGCTCTAACATAGCGCGCGCAGCATAAACGGCGGCGGTATATCCTGCAGGGCCAGACCCAATAATAAGGACTTTATGATGGATGGTATCTTGTGACGTATTAGACATATATAACTCATGAATTTGATTTAATCAGTAGGTAGTGTGCATACAGGGTAAAGGCAAGCGGGCAAGGGTGCTTTCCCTTCAATTTTTATCTATATATTGCAATATTATTTCGGCCAAGCGAGCAGTTTCGTTAAGCGGTTCGTAGGCGGAAGCTCTTATGGATCCTTCAAAAGGCACAACATGACAGCGTTTTTTTAAGTTTGAATACAATATAGCAAATTTCCCCGGCGTGCCCGCCATGGGTAATGTAAATACGGGCTTGCCAGTGGCACAGGCTTCCGTCAGCATATTGGTGCTGTCTTGTGTGGCTAAAATTGCGTCTGCTGCGCCTAGAAATGCGAAATAAGGATTGTCACCGCAATCTTGTTTCTGGCAATCCCAGACCCAAATATGCTTCTGCTCATTGGAGATTTTCTTGTAATCTTCCACGGCCCAATTCGGAGTGCGGCGTGATGTTGTGAGCATGACGGACATGCCTTGTTCTGCCAAAGTGCAAATTGCTTGCATGTGACCTTGGTGAACTTCTTTGGTTAATTTGTGGGTCTTTGATGTACCGCCGATTAAAACTGTAACGCGAGGCTTTGGAAGTTCGTCCAATTTCGCAGTGAATTTTTGAACTTCGTCTTTAAGCCGTTCTGCCGTGATCCTGTTGGGTGAGCCGATCATAGTCTGCACATTAGGGCCTGACAGACCATCATGTTCAGGCGCGATTACCAAATCGAAATGCTGAGGATTGATACGGGGGTCTTGCACATAGACAGTAAAAATATCTGCGCCCAAAGATTTTTTTAATGCCATGAGCGCAGCAATGGCTTGGCGGCCACAGCCTATGGCGATTTTGGGCGCGCTCGTAATGCCGTAATCCTTGGGTTTGGATTTAAGTAGAAATTGTATGCTTGGTGGCAGAGCTTTAAATATACCGCTCGTCGGGACAATATGTTTGCTGATTGTAGTTTCAACTAAGCTAGACAATGCTTCGGCTAAACCTAATGCTTGATTTTCAATACCGCGTCGTCCATCGGAAATGACAAGACATGTTAGCTCGGCATTTTGCTGGGAGTGGGGCATTAGACGTAGGCGATGTCCAGGATTTCGTAAGATTTAGAACCGCCGGGTGCATTGACCTCAATCACATCACCAACTTCTTTGGAAATTAAGGCGCGGGCAATAGGGGCCGTGATGGAAATCTTTTTGTTTTTGATACTCGCCTCGTCTTCGCCGACGATTTGGTAAGTGCTTTCTTCGTCCGTATCTTCGTTGACTATCGTGACGGTGGCACCAAATTTTACCGTATCACCGCCAAGTTTAGTCGCATCGATCACCATGGCAAGAGTGAGCTTACTCTCTAATTCCTGAATACGTCCTTCGATAAACCCCTGCTTTTCTTTGGCGGCGTGGTATTCCGCGTTCTCTTTTAAGTCGCCGTGCTCACGAGCTACCGCAATAGCGTTGATAATATAAGGACGCTCCTCGGTTTTGAGCACTTTTAACTCAGCTTCCAAAGCTACGTGGCCGGGAACTGTCATTGGAAATTTTTTCATTTTATCTCTTAATTATCTATATAAATTCATCTGCAAAGCTAATTGGTAAACCTTAGTTAGGCGTTAACCTAGCGAGACCTAACCATAAGCATAATCGGCGGGTATATACGCATGCTCACTCGTTTTGCAAGGACGATATTCATGAGATTATCTTCTAAACATTACCAAAAATTATTGTTTAACGATAAAAATGAGTTGCATATGAGACATATGTCGTTTATCGATAAAGAATAAGAAGAGAGCTTATTACCCCTTCAAACTCTGGCACTCAACTTATTAAGCGGCGGTGAAGGTGCAACTTCACCGCCGCGTTTAAACGCATTAAAAATGGAGATTGAAAATGCAGAATAAACTAACAAACACAGTGCATTGGACCCGTAACAGAGTCAATGCTTTTACCCTCGCAACATGTATTGCCGTGATGGGTTTTGCTTCGGCACCTGCGTACGCAAACACTAGAGTGTCGGACACCGTCACGACACGCATCGACAGCTATTTGCTGAATAGTGACAATGGTGCGCGGCGCATATACAAAAAACTGAGTAAGCGTGCCAAAAATGCCTGTAAAACGAGTGGTCATCAGACATTGCACGACAGACGTGTAAACGATGCTTGTGCAGATGGTCTGTTGAACGATTTTGTTGTTGATCTGAATGATGCGCGCGTCACTGCTTATCACCAAACATCTATTGCAAAATAATAGTAATATTACAATAAATTGTGTCGAGGCCGCTTGTAAAAGCGGCTTCGCATTTTGGCCTATCCATATCCCTGTAAGCTCATGACATCGTAATCCTCTTGTGCCAATGCCGTAATTGCCGCAACTGCAGCGCGGGCACCTGCAGAGGTCGTATAATAAGGGATTTGTCCCATGAGAGCCGCACGGCGTAAAGAGTAACTATCCTTGAGGGCTTGCTTGCCCCAAGTGGTGTTAAAGACCAATGCAATTTGACCGTTTTTCATAGCATCGACAATATGTGGACGACCTTGGGAAACTTTTTTCACTTGCGCCACATCCAAGCCTGCCGCTTGTAGATGCTTGGCAGTACCTCCAGTCGCGACAACTGTAAAGCCAAGTTCGAGCAATTGTTCGGCCAATGGTTCCATCATCTTTTTGTCGCGGTCTTTGACCGAAATAAATGCAGTCCCCTTTGAAGGTAGCACGACGCCGGCGCCCAATTGGCTTTTGGCGAAGGCCATACCGAAATTATTAGCCCCAAAATCATTAGCCATGCCCATAACTTCGCCTGTAGATCGCATTTCAGGCCCAAGCGCCGTATCAACTCCAGGGAAGCGGGCGAATGGGAAGACGGCTTCTTTGACAGCAATTTGGCCTTTGTCTATTTTCGTAAGATCAAATTCGCTGAGTTTATGCCCCGCCATGACTTTGGCAGCAATGTTAGCCACTGCAAGGCCTGTGGCTTTGGCAACAAACGGAACAGTTCGAGATGCTCTCGGGTTGACTTCTATGAGATAAATTTTGTCATCTTTAACGGCATATTGGACATTCATCAAACCCACGACACCAAGCTCAAGTGCCAGTAATTTGGTTTGGCGCTTCAATTCTTTGACAATTTTTTTACTCAAGGAATACGGCGGTAAAGAACATGCGCTATCACCGGAGTGAACCCCAGCTTCTTCGATATGCTCCATGACGGCAGCGACAAATACTTCCGCGCCGTCGCAAATCGCGTCCACGTCAACTTCAATGGCATCGCGTAAATATTGGTCTATTAGTAGCGGCGATTTACCAGATACTTTCACGGCCTCGGCCACATAGCGGCGCAGGTCAGGTTCGTTCTCGACGATTTCCATAGCCCGACCACCGAGCACAAATGAAGGCCTAAGCACGACCGGATAACCAACCTCTTCGGCACCCTTCGCGGCTTCGTCGTCAGTTCGGGCAATGGCATTGGCTGGCTGGAGTAGGTCAAGTTTTTGCAACAGCGCCTTAAACCGCTCTCGGTCTTCGGCCAAATCAATAGCATCCCGTTCCGTACCCAATAGCGGAATGTTGTTGTCCTCGAGGGCTTCGGCTAGCTTGAGCGGGGTTTGTCCGCCGTATTGCACAATAACGCCCAATAATTTGCCGTTCTCACGTTCTTTGGCGATTAGCTCTAATACATCTTCTTCGGTCAGCGGCTCAAAATATAGGCGGTCAGATGTGTCGTAATCCGTCGAAACCGTCTCGGGGTTACAATTGACCATAATGCTTTCAACGCCGATTTCTTCCAGCGCGAAAGCAGCATGGCAACAGCAATAATCAAATTCTATACCTTGGCCAATCCGGTTCGGACCACCACCCAGAATAACAACTTTCTTGCGGTTTGACGGACGGCTCTCACATGCCGCGATACCGCCAAATGATAGATGCTCATAAGTTGAATACATATATGGCGTTTTGGCGGCAAATTCTGCGGCGCATGTGTCGACCCGTTTATAAACCGGACGCACGTTCAAATTATGGCGGTGCTTACGGACTTCGTGTTCCGTTTTACCACAAAGTTGCCCTAGACGCATATCAGAAAACCCGTCCATTTTCAGGGCTAACATGTCTTGGGCGGTATCTGGCAAACCATTAGTTTTTACCAGATTTTCAGTTTCCATCAATTCACCAATTTGGCGCAAGAACCATTTATCAATGGAGGTGATTTCGTACAAAGTATCAGTTGAAAAACCAACGCGAAATGCCTGTGCAACAATGCGCAATCTGTCCGGTGTTTGGCGTGCCAGCTCGGCGCGCATTACCGTGTCCATATTATCGACGGATGTATCCAGTTCAATTTCGTCTAGCCCCATTATATCCGTCTCTTGGGAACGCAGAGCTTTTTGCAAGCTTTCTTTGAAACTGCGGCCAATAGACATAACTTCGCCAACCGATTTCATAGATGTTGAAAGAACGGCTTCGGCGCCCGGGAATTTCTCAAAGGCAAAACGCGGAATTTTGGTAACGACATAATCCAAGGTCGGCTCAAACGCCGCAGGGGTCGCGCCCGTAATGTCGTTGTCAAGCTCGTCCAGAGTATACCCAATGGCCAATTTGGCAGCGATTTTGGCA
This sequence comes from Robiginitomaculum sp., assembly GCA_021776675.1. Lineage (GTDB taxonomy): Bacteria > Pseudomonadota > Alphaproteobacteria > Caulobacterales > Maricaulaceae > Robiginitomaculum_A. The sequence goes on along the minus strand of JAJFFM010000149.1, from coordinate 5,926 downwards.
ATTGGGAATCCCGTTGCTTTGGAGGCCAAGGCGGACGAACGCGATACGCGCGGGTTCATTTCAATAACCACCATGCGTCCGTCTTTGGGGTTGACGGCGAATTGCACGTTCGATCCACCAGTCTCGACGCCAATTTCGCGCAAAACGGCAATAGAAGCATCTCGCATCATTTGGTATTCTTTGTCGCTCAACGTTAGGGCGGGGGCGACGGTGATGCTATCGCCCGTATGCACACCCATTGGGTCGATGTTTTCGATGGAACAAATGATGATGCAATTATCCGCCTTGTCGCGGACGACCTCCATCTCGTATTCTTTCCAACCGAGCAAGCTCTCGTCGATAAGCACCTGATTGGTCGGTGAAGCGGTTAGACCGGAGCGGACGAAATGTTCAAATTCTTCGATATTATAAGCAACACCGCCGCCTGTACCGCCGAGTGTAAAGGCCGGGCGAATGATGGCGGGTAGTCCGGTTTCGTCTAATTTACGGACGGCTTCGGCTACGCCCGCGTTTACATCATTATTAGGCGCGGTGATGATAACGGCGCGCGGGTTTTCAAGGCCAATGCGGTCCATAGCGTTGCGAAAACGGGCGCGGTCTTCGGCTTTATCAATGCTGTCCGCTTTGGCGCCAATCGTCTCGACGCCGTATTTTTCCAATACGCCCATTTCTTCGAGTTTCAGTGCGGTGTTAAGCGCGGTTTGTCCGCCCATAGTCGGGAGCAGGGCGTCGGGGCGTTCGCGCTTGATAATCTTCTCGACAATCTCCGGCGTGATCGGTTCGATATAGGTGGCATCTGCCATGCCCGGATCGGTCATAATTGTGGCCGGATTGGAATTGACCAAGATGACTTTATAGCCTTCGTCGCGCAGAGCTTTACAGGCTTGGACGCCAGAATAATCAAATTCACAGGCCTGACCAATAATAATCGGCCCGGCCCCAATAATCAGGATAGATTTAATGTCAGTACGTTTTCCCATAAGTATCCAAAGAATCTACAATTTGCACAAAATTTCGTATGTTTAATGCGCGCGGCGAAAAGGTGCAAGGGGTAGTGTGGGCGAATATGTGGATTTGGGTCTGTATTTAAACAAGAGTAGGGAGACTTGGTACATGCACATACGCCATTGTCCACCCGAGAGGTTCACGGGCGTTGATGCATGCAGGTTGGGAATATAGAGCCGCCAGCCCGGCCAGAGATGTGCAGCCCAAATGCCGCTGGACAATCTGCCCATGTGCTTACCAATACGGCCAAGTGGATCGCGCCAATATTCATGTTCGGTGCCGAGGGGCGCCGCTTTGCCTTTGACGGTTTTGCGCCAATAGCGCATGCGGTAAACGCTGACCCGACCCCGACCAGATAGGGCAACAAGACGTTCCATAAATTGGGTTGGGGATAGGTTTGCCCGCATGCCCATATGCATGCCGGGGCGTGTAAATATGTAAAAGGGACGATTATTACGGACAGGTATTATATCACGTTGACCTCTACGCCGCCAAAAACGGTTGGGTTCATAAGGGCGAGTTGAGGCTTGTCCCGAAGCTAACCCCGATCTGCGGTGCGACCGCTCTACACAGAGCCGGAGCCAAAACATCAACCACGCAAGAAAGCCAGATACACCTTGCGGCGCACGGGGAGGGATGCTCAGTTGACCCGCGCATATATTGTGTGGTTCCTGTCCAGCATCAAATTCCATCCCACAACAATAAGGGCGCTGGAAGGACCATGGATAAGTTTTTTACTCTTGACTTATTGTCGCTCATAGGCTACATGTAATCCGTGTTAGAAGTTCGCAAAACGGATGAATTTGATAAGTGGGTAAAAGCTCTTAAAGACCGTCGTGCCATTATCAAAATTGCTTCCCGCATTCGTCTAACTGAACAAGGTAGCCTCGGTGACGTTAAGCCCGTAGGCGAGGGTGTCAGCGAAATGCGCATTAACTACGGCCCTGGGTATCGGATATACTTCACTAAACAAGGTAGCGTTGTCGTTATCTTGCTGTGTGGTGGTTCCAAAAAAACACAAGCTAAAGACATTAAAAAAGCAAAGGATATGGCCAAGCGTATTTAAAAAGGAAAAAGGAAAAATGACAAAATTAAAAACTACCAAATGGGACGTCCTCGACTATCTCAAAACCGACGAAGATATTGCTATGTATTTATCAGAAGCTTTTGAAACAGGTGAAGAAGCCCACATCATCGACGCTATAGGTATTGTCGCCCGCGCTAAAGGCATGAGTGAGATTGCGATCAAGGCCAAGCTGTCACGTCCTAGCCTATACCGCGGGCTTAAGAAAACTGGTAAGCCCCAATTTGGAACCATCCTTGCTGTATTGTCCGCACTCGGTATGACTTTGAAAACTGAGAGTACAGAAGCGCATTCCTAAAACAGCATTCTTTCCACAACAATTAAGGCGCAGGAAGGATCATGGATTAGTTTTTATGGCTGTTTATGAAAGGTGACATTTTAATGGTAGCTGTCGTTTACAATGAGGAAATACTGGAATTCCGGTTCACAAGAGGCATTCGCTTCGCTCGCTGTCACCGTAATTCCGCGTAATTCCGAAGAGGACATAATTTCGGTAACTGTCACCGTAATTCACCGTAATTTTAATGGTACTGTCACCGTAATGGCACCGTAATGGCGAAATGGCAGCGTAATGTGTTACCGTTATGGAAAAAAGGTTGGAATAATTTAATGGTAGAATGTATTCAAAAGATAGGTCTGAACAATTGGGAATTTGAGGAGTACGGTATTGGGTGATAAAAATCGGAAAAATGTTATTGTCGTCGGGGCAGGTGCCAGTAAGGAATTTGGGCTACCCGTTGGCTCAACATTAAAGACACAAATTGCAGACTTGCTGGATATCAATTATGATACTTTTGGAAGAAAATTAATTAGAGGAAGCTCGGAAATAGCACATGCATTTACTTTGCTTCCTGATTCCAACAATCGTACCCTTCAAGAAGCAGCGTGGAAAATCAGGGATAATATGCCGATTGCACCGTCCATCGATAATTATATGCACACTCATTCCAAAAATAATGAACTTGTTCAGGTTGGTAAATTGGCAATCACCCACGCTATTATCGAAGCCGAAAAAAGCAGTAGATTATATGTATATGGTAATACGTCAGGCATTCCCATTTTTGACGCCAGTAAAGCCAATAAAACATGGCTTGGAGAGTTTTTCAAAATACTTGTAGCGGAAACCAATTTCGAACAATTTCTTGTTTCACTTGAGAATATTACATTTATTTCCTTCAATTATGATCGGTGTATACACCAATTTTTCTATTACGCTTCACTGCAATATTTTGATGTACCGGCGGACGAGGGCGAACGTATAATAGATGCACTAAATATCATATACCCCTACGGCTCCGTTGGCGATTTTACATTCAGAGCTGAACGTGGCCACTGTCATACAAACTTTGGAGCATCATTAGGGGCAAAACAGCTAATCGAACAATCTCAATATTTGAAAACTTTTACTGAAAGTGTAGAGGACGATACACAGAGCGAAATCCATGATGCCCTTGTTCAGGCAGACATTGTAATGTTTTTGGGATTTGGGTTTTTGGGGCTAAATATGAAGCTCATCCACAATGGAGGTAAGTTTGATGTAGGCGACGTATTGGGAACTGTCTTTGAGCAATCGGATAATAATATACAAAGTATTAGAACTGAGATTAGTTATCATTTCGAATATAGACACGGGCCTATTCCAGGCGATGCGTATGTTAATTTAATAGACGGTACCTGCGCCGATTTCATGAATGAGTTTAATAGATTGCTTATGGGCTGATTGGTCAACTACCCACACGCTAAATCCAAGTTGGTATATTTACTGTACGTTTAGTGTCATTATTATTCGAAAAACCAAAATGCTAAAAGACAACATACTTAAATTATGATGATAGTTACCGAATTACCCCTTATGCACAACCAATTGCGGGAAGGGGATGTCCCAGTTTTGGGTTAGGCAGGCTTCTACGACGGCGTGGTTTAAGTATTTTTGCATTTTCTTCCACTCACTCCCTAGGCCTGCGCCAACATCAGCCAGAACGGTGAAGGACAGGGCGCTGTCGCCGAGACCGACAAATCTTGTGTCTACGGCCACCAAAGCTTCGTCGCCTAGAATGTCGCCGATATGGTCTTTCACACATTGATTGATGCGTTCGGGAATTTCTGTGCGCGCCACATCCAGATGTTTGTAATCCAGACCAAATTCATAAACGGCTCTATATCCGTCGCTGATAACTTCGAATAAAGTGTCCATAAACTCTTGCGCGGGCACGAAATCTTCGGCGCCGCCGGGGCGTCTAATGATGACATGTTCAGGGGTTTGTTTGGTCACTTGGTAATGCTTGCCGTCCCTGACTATCCAATCGCCGATTTGGGTGGGAAACCATGCTTCGCCGTCTGTGACGGGTCTGGAATGCATGCCGATAAGCTCGCGTACAGGATATATCATCTCGCCGCCGCTTAAGGACGGGTTGACCAATTTTGTGTACATGGACAAGCGTTCAATCCTGTAGGGCAGGCCGTTGACCAGCGTGCGTTCACCTTCACGGACTGCGCCCAAATTCATCAATAATCTGGTCTGCTCACCCAGTGCCGGTAATGATTTTACAAATGTCCAAGATAGGGCTAGTGCGAGCAAAAGGCTCATGGCTAACATCAACCAGTCTTGGCGAATGTTAAAAATCGTGACGGCAATTACAAAACCGCCGATAATGCCGATCAATGAAATAAGCATAGAAAAAATGCGCATGGAGGCGGACAAAACATCATTGTGGCTGCGTCTATACCAGTAGGACGTCGAGGATATAATTATTTGACATAACAGGATAAAGCCGAAGCCTAACACCATAGCCATGAGCAAGCTGGCGCCTCGGTTCAAGATAAAACCGCCGAAATCTTCGGAGAATTGTTTGAGAGAATTACCGCGCGCCCTTCTAGTGGCTGCCAGTTGTTCTTTCAGTGCAATGTCTATATTTTGCGCTTCTTGTAGGCGGTTCTGCCAAAGTTCATGATGTTTATCGAGCCGTTCTTTTACGTCTTTGGGGTATTTGACCTCGGTATCTCTGAACCCGTTGATACTGTCCAAAGTGTTTTGGGCAATGACGATGCGTTTCTCGGCTTGATCGGCCAGTTGGCGTAGCTCTTCCATACGTCTGGCTGGTTCTGTGGCGCGCTCTATGGACATGATGATTGGTTCAAAGACCCGGGCGATTTCTTCGCTAATATTGACGGGTTCTTGCTCGCCGTTGTCCTTGGAATATTGGCGGGCTTGCAATCCCAACACCACTAAGTCCATTTCTTGCTCGACCTGAGTAATCTCAAGTGCCAGCGCATCGATTTCTATTTGTAGAGCGACCTTGTCGATGTCTTTACTTGTGCGCGACATTTCTCTGCCGAGGTCAGCTAATCTTTTTTGCCGCGCGGTGACGGTTTCGCTCAGAGAGAGTAAGGAATTGGTCAGGTGGGTCTGTGCTTCGGCTTCAACCTGAATTTCTGCCTCGGTTGGTTCTTCTTCAACCGCTTCAGTTTCAACTGCTTCAATTTCCTCTGTTTCAGTAGGCTGAGTTTCAGCTTCCTGTTGTGCAAATGCCGAGCTTGATAGTGCCGCAAACCCGAGCAGTAAAATGCCTGTGCGTAGCAAATAAATGGCACCATAAAAAAGGTGTGTGAATTTAGAAAAATTCATAAGTCCCCGCGTTTTTTTGCAAGGTTACGGCGCGCAGGAACAGACGTCAAGCGGGCTGCTAATCTTTGCTATAGGCAATTCTTCTAGGGGCTATTCTTCTCTAATTGAGTTATTCTTCCCTAAATGATCTGCCGAGTTGCTCGGAAAAAGGTTTCAAAATATAATTGAGCACGGTGCGTTCTTCGGTTTGAATAAAACTTTCCGCTGGCATG
>JAJFFM010000148.1 GCA_021776675.1 Robiginitomaculum sp. | reverse complement strand
ATGAATTGCACGCGCTCATTCAAGAACAAATGACCGTTGCGGAGTACCACGTGAAGCAAGCGGACAAGATTGAAGCCGTTACGGAAGAAGATGTTGAGGCCGAATTCGAAGAATTGAACAAAGATGGTCAGTTTGACCGGGTTGACGTGTCGCACATTCTCGTCATGGTCGAGAATGGCGCGGACGAAGCCGCGTGGACCGAGGCCAAATCCCGCATCGATGCGGCGCGTACGCGGGTCACCACGGGGCAGGAAGATTTCGCCACAGTCGCTAAAGAAGTTTCCGAAGATCCGGGCGTCGTTCAAAACGGCGGTTCGTATCCGGATACGCCTCGCGGAAAAATGGTCCCCGAATTTGAAGAACGTATGTTTGCGTTGGACGTGGGCGCGATCTCCGAACCGTTCCGGACGCAATTTGGTTGGCACATCCTCACGCCGACGGCCAAGCGGACCATTCCCTTGGAAGACCTTGCGGAGCGGCTTCGTGCGTTCATTACGGAACGTCGGATCAATGACCATGTGATGGAGCAAGTCGCGAACGCCAAAGCGAAAATGGACATCGAGATTCGCTTAGACGCCCCCGCGGAAACGCCGGCGTCGTAGGCCGTTCGATCGATGGCAAAGCGTTTACGTATCGGTCTCGTGGGCGCGGGCATGTTTGGTGGCGAAGTGCACCTGCGCACCTACGCGCAGGTGCAACGCAACGGACTTGCACCGTGGCTGGGTCGAATCGGCCTGGACGACAAAGCCCGCGCTCTGGGTGACGTGGAAATCGAATTCGTGGCCCTGGCGACGCGAACGCCGGGGTCCGCGGAACGTTGGCGCGCGGAATACGCAGGCCAAGGCATTCCGTTTGCAACGTTTTCCGGCGAAACGCCCTGGTGCGATTTGCTGGAGGCCACGCCGGACCTCGATATCCTCGCCGTTGCCACGCCCGACCACTTGCACACCGCGCCAATTCTGGCCGCGCTCGAACGCGGCGTTCACGTCATCACGGAAAAGCCGATGGCGCTCGACGCCAACGATGCGGACGCTATTGTGGACGCGTCACGCGCGAGCGGGCGACTGGTCGTGGTCGATATGCACAAGCGGTTCGATCCCGACCACCTCGCGATACGCGACGATATCGCCAAGCGTATCGGAACGCCGTTGTACGGCCGCGCGGTGTTGGAAGAACCGCTAAGCATATCCACGGAAGTCTTCCGCGCATGGGCCGAGCAGAGCGATCCCTTTAGCTATGTCGGGTGTCATTGGACCGATCTCTTCATTGCGTATTTCGGCGTCAAGCCGGTTTCCTTGTACGCCATCGGACAGAAGGAAAAGCTGCGCAACGACTTCGGAATGGATGCGTTCGACGCGGTGCAGGTGAAAGTGTTGTTCGACAATGGCATGGCGATCGACTTCATTAACAATTGGATAACGCCGGACGATTTCGAAGCGCCGGTGAATCAGGAAAGCTCGTTGGTCGGTACCGAAGGGGCCGTTGAATCGGATTCCCAGTACCGTGGGCTGCGTTACACCATCGCGGGGGGCGGAACCCGAACGCGGAACACGCATTTCACCCGCGACGTCACGCGTGAGGATGGTAGCGGGGCGTATGTCGGGTATGGTGTGGACAGCCTCATCGTCGGCATCGCCAAAATCGCCGAAGTGAAATACCTCGGCCGCACGCCCGACGATGTCAAAGGAACCTATCCCGACGCCGAAGAAGGCCGTATTTCAACATTGATAATCCACGCTGCCCGCGACGTATGCCGCCGAAACTATGAATATGCCGCAGCGGGCAAGGGCGCGCCGGTTACCGCGGTCTTCAATAGCGAAGGTATTACGGTGTTCGACCCCTACGCGGGGCCTGCTCAGATATACAACCGCCCCGTCTAAACTTCATTTCTGGACCCGAAGCCGGTCCACGACCTATTATGTTCCATGAACCGTGCGGGTCGGATGGTCTGGACCCGCTCACGACCGGGAGTTACCGAACATGCGCGCATCCCTTTTCGCAATCGCCCTCACCTTCGCGTTGCTCGTTCCACAATCCCTTGCGGATTTGGAGTCCTACGTCGCGAAACCCGACGATTCGTTCCAATTCGAATTGCATGCGGTGGAATCGGTGGGTTTGGCCAAGGCGCATGTGCTACGTGTGACCTCGCAGACGTGGCAAGGTGAAGAATGGAATCACTGGGTGACGGTCTACGTCCCGAACACCATCAAACGGCCGGGGTACGCCTTGATGCTGATTAACGGCGGCGAAAATGGAAACGACGCTAAGTTTAAGGAAGGTCAGGCGGCGGTGCTCGGCCAGTTGGCCGCCGTCACCGGCTCCATCATGGTCAATTTGGAGCAAGTGCCGAACCAGCCGCTTTTTGGAGACATGACGGAAGACGAGATCATTTCGTACTCCTTCGATCAATACCTCGCGGGAAAAGGCGACGATTGGCCGCTGTTGCTTCCGATGACCAAGTCCGCTGTACGCGCGATGGACGCGGTGCAGGCCTACACCCGCGACGAGCTAAAGAACGAGGTCAGTAAGTTCTTCGTGACCGGCGGATCGAAACGGGGATGGACGACGTGGTTGTCCGCTGTCGTGGATGATCGGGTGTTCGGTATTGCACCGGTGGTGATCGACACGCTCAATATGCCGGAACAGACGGAGCACCAGCTCAAGAGTTATGGCAAGTACAGCGAAATGATTCAGGACTACACGGATCGTGACATTCAGAGTTCGCGCGGTTCAGAACGTGGCGTCCAGTTGGTGCAAATGGTCGACCCGATTTCGTATTGCGACAAATTGACGTTGCCCAAGCTGCTGGTGATGGGGACCAATGACCCGTATTGGTGTGCTGATTCCGCGAACCTCTACTTTTCCGATCTGCAAGGGGAAACGCACTTGTATTACGGCGCCAATGTCGGACACAACATCAATGTGAATGGGGTCGCGACAGTGACCAAGTTTTATGAAAATCTCATCGATGGCGAATCCATGCCGGATTACGAATGGACCAATAACGACGATGGTTCGTTGACCGTGAAGTGGAATGGCGACGGTGCGACACCCTTGCTCTGGAAAGCGACCGCGCCGGGCCGGGATTT
>JAJFFM010000147.1 GCA_021776675.1 Robiginitomaculum sp. | reverse complement strand
CCCTTTTTTTTTTTTGTTATTTTGTAGTAGGCTTTCTGAAATCCAGAGATTAGCTGAACCATTTGATGATGCCGTGAAAATCCTTAAAAAAACCATACCCAATTTGACTATAGTTTCGCCTGTATCTGATACGATTTCAGAAGATGTCTTGGCAGCAGCAGCGCAATACCCAGATATGCATGATGTGATATTGCTGAAAGAAGACCGTAAATTGGACTGCTTCGCTGCTGCGGATGCTGCGATTTCCTGTTCCGGCACGGTTACCTCACAATTGGCCATAGCAGGCGTGCCGACGGTCGTGGGATATAAACTCAATGCCCTGACATTTTTTATTGCCATGTTTTTGTTCAAACCAAAGTATATCTCAATCGTCAACATTGCCGCCGAGCAAATGCTCATGCCTGAATTTATGCAGATAAGGTGCAGCGGTAAAAACCTGTCCGGCGCGGCGCTAAACTACTTACAAAATACGCAAACTCGCATCGACACCAGCAAAGCACTCATAGATGCCACAACAAAAATGCGGCGCGGCAATAGCGGTAAAGGACATAATAGCGGTAAAGGGCAAGTCAGTTCAAACGCAAGAGCCGCTAAGGCTGTACTTAAGATAGTCAACTTTTAAGTATAATTGTAATAACGTGAAGGTGATTTGCCAATAAAAACTGTAGATGTTACATATACTTAATAAGTTAGCCCGTGCCTTAAAAGGAATTTTTTTATGACCAAATTCGGACTCAGTTTGGCTGTTACACTCATTTTTTTCTTCGCGGTAAGTCCGGCAAATACCGCTTATGCCAATAACCTAGAAGCAAAATGGACGCAACCAAGGCAGGTAGCAAATAATCTTGGTGATGCTGCAAAATCTGGTGATGAATCCGCTTATGCCACATTATCTGAGCTGGCAAAACGAGGCGATAACGGGCCGGCCATGCACAATATGGGTTGGTTGCTTGATGTTGGATTTTATGGGGGAAATGATAAACAGGCCGCTTGTGACTGGTACAAAAAGGCCACAACTTTGACCAAATACCCACCGTCTATGCATAATTATGCACTATGCCTTTTTCGTAGCTCCAAAGACTGGAAAAGTGACGAAAAAGCCATTCAGGGCCGGCAATTGATGCAAGATGCGGCCAAGTTGGGGTGGACAAATTCGGCGATACTTTTAAGCGAGAAAATACTGAATTACGCACTATTAAGCCAAGAAGATGCGAATAGGGCTATGCAAATTGCTTATGAAGCTGTACACAATACCCAGCCATCGCAAGATGAGTTTTCAACCCTTCACTATTTTGTTGGCATGGCCGCAGTCTATGGGCCACGGGACATAGCAAATTATCGGACGGGGCATAAATCAATGTTAACAGCAATATCTGCTGGCCATCCACTTGCTTCAGACGGCTTAGATAACATTGAAACCTTATGGGTAAATGACTTTATCCGCCGCTCAAAGTGGGTAGATAAATACGAAACTAGCACTATTAAAGAATATATTGAAGATTGTTATGATAATCTCGCAGACAAAGATTATGAAGACCATTTACTGGCCTTTTGCAAAAAAAATGTTGAAATAACATTTAATAACGTCGAGCAATTATCTGAAGATTCTGATGAATTGTTCTCTATGATGATAATGGGGGAAATTGGGGATAAATTTCGCGTAGCGGCAGAAAAAATAAGAATCAAAAGCCCTCCATATCGCACGGCGCACTATATGTGGAAAACGGAATTTATCCCAAATTATAACGCCAGAACATTGAAAAATCAGGGATCGCCATAATTAGAATATTTCCCAAATGCATGAACAATTTAACAATCTAGGCAGTATTGATGTTATTAAGATTTAATAAGGCCAAGCATCAAAGTACAATGAAATATATGGAAACTTGGTTTTGGAGCTTTGAAACATTAGCAAAAGCATCAAATCTTTCAGCTGGTGCATTAAGCCAAATGCTGCAAGCTGGCTGTGCGCCGGGGCTGTCTATGCGCTTGATAAAGACAATGGTTGGTGGAATGCACTTGCAGCATATATGGGAAATATGCCCGTATCTCCCAGTAAAAATGCGCAAATTTGGTATTCTCCAGCTTCCGTTTGGTGGTTGCGTCGCTCAGCATTGCTGCTGAAGTCTGGATAAAATTATGCCGAAACCGCGAGTGCAAATCGCAAATCATTCGTAGAAAACTTTATTACATTGCTTCCAAAAATATTTGCCGCCAACTTAGCTTATCCTAGCTGTTTTACTCAAGATAATATCGTTGATAAAGAGACGGCCATAAAAGTAGCTAACAGCGAATGGGATGCCTGGATTTCTGGTGCATATGGTGTTTGCTTACGAGATTTCACGGCAAGTACATGTATTCGCAAAGAAGCGAATGGGACACTTATCCGGTTGCACACGGAAATGCCTGATAAATATAATCTTTCAGATATTGAACTAATAGATTTAACCCAAGAACTATCGTCTTTAATCACACCATTTTCACCATGGGAAAGACCTGTTGGAACACCAGGGCGAACAATAGATGTAGTTTTAAATCGCTTACTATTGGGAGATGATTATCCATACCCACTATCACGTGCAGCTACAGCCTAATAATTTTATCAAGTTAGCTAAATTTCATCGTCTATGAGTTCTAGCCGATCTTCCAGTATAGAATTGCTGTATTCATTATTTTCATAAATATTACCGATCATGGTAAAATCGCGTTTTGATGTAGCCTCAAATGTAACGCTTAGAAAGTATTCAGTGCCAGAGCTGCCAATTGCTTCAAATTTGATGAACGCCTCAACCAATACGCTCGCAGGTGCTGTCAAATTATTGCTCAATTTAGCCATCTCTTGAATGAGAACTTTGCGCGCTTCTTTCTTGTCGATATGGGCAAATTCATCCGGAATTTGCGTTTCGATATATTGACTGACATCTAGATAAATATCGCCTATCAAGCCTTTTGATGTATATTCACCGTCACTATCGTAAAAATCGTTAGTCAACTTACTTAATATATCCAGTACGGCCTGACTATATTCCTTAACTGTTCCGTGGACGGGAACAGCTTCGAAACCTTGCCTAGCGGCGGCTACGGAATTTATGCAAACTGATACATCATACTGACTAGCCAATGCATCTTTGTCCCGCTTGTCCATGATCCGTTTAATAGCACGGTGCATTTTTTGAGGGGTTGGCATAGATATTTACCGCTTGTTCATTTCCACATAATCACGCAGTGGTGCGCCTGTATATACTTGTCTTGGACGGCCAATGCGTTGAGATTTATCTTCCAGCATCTCGTTCCACTGGGAAATCCAACCGACAGTTCTTGCAAGTGCAAACAACACTGTGAACATAGATGTCGGGAAGCCGAGAGCGGAGAGAACGGTACCAGAGTAGAAATCTACATTCGGGAATAATTTTTTCTCTATGAAATACTCATCATTAAGAGCAATACGTTCCAGTTCCATAGCGACATCAAGAATTGGATTGTCGGTGATATTAAGCTCCGCTAAAACGGCATGGGCGGTTTTTTGCATAACTTTGGCGCGCGGGTCATAGTTCTTATAAACGCGGTGACCAAAGCCCATTAGACGGAATGGGTCACTTTTATCTTTGGCGCGGGCAATAAATTCAGGAATGCGGTCAACGGTACCGATTTCTTTGAGCATAGTTAGACATGCTTCGTTAGCACCGCCGTGTGATGGGCCCCACAAGCAGGCAACACCCGCAGCAATACACGCGAACGGATTGGCACCGGATGAGCCGGCTAGGCGAACTGTAGATGTAGACGCGTTCTGTTCGTGGTCTGCATGCAAGATAAAGATTTTGTCCATAGCATCGGCGATCACCGGGCTGACCACATATTCTTCGGTCGGTACGGCAAAACACATTTTAAGGAAATTTGCAGAATAGCTCAGCGTGTTATCAGGATATACATGTGGCTGGCCGACAGAATATTTATAGGCACGAGCCGCAATAGTCGGCATTTTCGCAATCAAACGGTGTACGGCCAAATCGCGCTGCGCATTGTCATTGATGTCGGTACTATCATGATAGAATGCAGATAGTGCTCCAACAGTCGCGCAGACCATAGCCATAGGGTGTGCATCGCGGCGAAAACCGTGGAAGAAGCGCTCAACCTGTTCATGCAACATGGTGTGATTGGTGATGGTGTTTGTAAACTCTTTGCATTGCTCTTCATTCGGCAATTCACCGTTGATCAACAAATAGGAAGTTTCTAGGAAACTCGATTTTTCTGCGAGTTGTTCAATAGGATAACCGCGATATAAAAGTTGTCCCTTAT
>JAJFFM010000146.1 GCA_021776675.1 Robiginitomaculum sp. | reverse complement strand
CTAGAGAATTAGAATATGAAGCCGCCGAACGTTTGGTTGAAAAAGGCTTTCGCTCTTCCACCCAAGCCGCAGGTGCCCTCGCCGCACTGGACGGAGCCAAAGCTCAGGTTAAACAAGCACAAATCGAGCTGGGCAATGTCAATATGCGCGCGCCCTTTAGCGGTATATTTGAAACTCAAATGGCCGAAATTGGCGATTATCTCGCACCGGGACAACCCTGCGGATTACTGGTCGACTTAGACCCGCTGGTGGTCACTGGCGAAGTAACCGAGAAACAAATCGGGCTGCTCGGTGTTGGTAAATCTGCGAGCATCCAATTGGCGACAGGCGAAACATTGTCGGGCAAAATTCGTTTTATCGAAACCCGTGCCAATCCTGCTACACGGACGTTTAAAATTGAAATCGCCGTACCCAATAAAGACGGCAAATTACGTTCAGGTGTAACTGCGACTATTAAGCTATCTGCGGGACAAGCAGAAGCCCACCTTATTCCGGCCAGCGTTCTGACATTGGATGACCAAGGCAGTATCGGCGTGCGGTATCTAGACTTTGAAAACAAAGTTCGTTTTACGCGTGTGACGACTATTGATGAAACCAATTTAGGCATATGGGTTACGGGACTGCCGAAGAACACCAATTTAATCGTTCAGGGGCAGGACTATGTGACTGAAGGTGTTCAGGTCACAACTCAATTTGATAGTCCATCAACTATCGGAACCGACTGATGCCATGTTTTCAAAACGACTGGTTTAGCAGGATGACTGGTATTCTAGAATGACCGGTATTGTCGAATTTGCAGTCCGCCAATGGCGCATGACTTTGGCGGTACTGATTGTGTCCATCCTTGGTGGTATCAGCGCCATGTTTTCTATTCCGCTGGATGCGGAACCAGATGTCGCCATTCCGTTTGTAACGGTACAGGTCGTATTGCCGGGCGTGTCCCCAGAAGACAGTGAACGATTATTGGTCAAACCCCTAGAAACAGAGCTTAAATCTTTGGACGGCATCAAGCAAATGGACGGTATCGCCCGCACATCTGTCGGTCTGATTGTTTTGGAATTTAACGCAAATTTCGATCAAGACTCGGCTACAGATGATGTATTAGAAGCCGTCAACAAGGCACGGGGGGAACTACCAGATGAGGCAAAAGAGCCGCTGGTAGAAGAGCTTAACACCCAAACTCTGCCGATAATTGTGGTCAATTTATACGGTGATGCGCCGGATCGCAAATTACAAAAACTAGCCAAAAACTTACAAGCGGCGCTAGAAGCCAATTCTAAAATTTTGGAAGCCGTCATTCAAGGCGAGCGCGAAGAATTATTAGAGGCCGTAATAGACCCCGCTTTGATGGAAAGTTACGGCATTACTTTTAATGAACTTGCGGCGGCTATTTCCCAAAACAATCGGTTGATTACTGCGGGCAAGCTGGAAACGGATAGCGGGAAGTTTTCAGTTAAATTACCCGGTCTTATCGAGAAAGCATCCGACCTTGCAGACATAGTCATCCGCAGTTCCAACGATGGTTCCATTGTAAGGGTCAGCGATATTTCAGAAGTACGGCGCAATTACAAAGACCGCGAAAGCTATGCTATGTTCCAAAGCCGCCCATCTGTGTCCTTAGAGGTTTCCAAACGTAACGGCGAAAACATAATTGATACGATTGATACGGTTAAGGAGATTGTTGCCACTGTAACGGAAAAATGGCCAGACACCGTTAATGTAAACCTATCGCAAAATCAGACAATCCAAATTATGGATATGATTAAATCTCTAATTTCAAGCATCGTCAATGCAGTTGTACTTGTAGTTATTGTCTGTATTGCGGCTCTTGGTTTACGCTCCGCCTTGATGGTTGGTTTTGCCATTCCGGCAAGTTTTCTCATGACCATATTGATGTTGAAAATCCAAGGTTCATCTGTGAACATGATGGTGATGTTTGGTATGATTTTGTCGGTCGGTATTTTGGTTGATAGTGCAATTGTCATTATTGAATATGCTGACCGTAAGTTGGCTGAAGGCCTAGACAGGCGAGATGCCTATGTCATGGCTGGACAACGCATGTTTTGGCCCATCATGTCGAGTACGGCGACCACTTTGGCTGCATTTTTACCTTTGTTATTTTGGAACACATTACCGGGGCAATTCATGTCCTATTTCCCCAAAACCTTGATGTATATTCTAACGGCATCTTTGCTTATGGCTGTTATTTTCTTACCAACTATTGGTGCTCTGTTTGGTCTCAAAAAGATCAAAGGCGCACGAGAAAGCTTGAAAGCATTATCAGGTGCTGAGGGCGATCCGCTGTCGATTGAAGGGTTCACGGGCTCATATGCTCGCTTGATAAACCGTCTCGCGCATCATCCTTTGAAAGTTTTAATCGCAATCTTGATGTTGGTTATTGGTATTTTCTATGCCTTTGGCGCGACCGGCGATGGCAGGCGTGTCGAGTTTTTCACGGCAGACGGCGGACAAGAAATTTATGTCTATGCCCGCACGCGCGGCAATACTGCGACCATCAATGATTACGAAATCGCTAAACAAGTGGAGGAACGGCTCAGGGGTATCAACGGCATTCAATCCATGTTCACCATTGCTGGTGCTGGCGCTTCGTCCAGCGGCGGTTTTGGCGGGCCTAATGCTGTTCCTCTAGATACCGTATCGCGAACATTTTTGGAATTAAAACCATTTGATGAGCGTCGTGGCACACTTGAGATTGAAAAAGATGTCCGTGCAGCCCTTACCAATATGCCGGGGCTACTCATGGAAGTCGAGGTTCTTTCTGATGGCCCACCCACGGGTAAAGATGTCAGCGTAGAATTAACATCTGACAATCTCGATCATCTAAACAAAGCTGCTCGTTCTCTCAGTACATATATGAAAAATCATAATTCTCTAATCGAGGTAGAAGACACAATGCCTTTACCCGGTATTGAATGGCAATTGGACATAGACCGTGAAGAGGCTGGGCGATTAGGGTTGGACGTAAACACTATTGGGGCCGCCGTACAATTCGTCACAGAGGGTTCGTTGGTCGGGTTTTTCCGACCCATTGATAGCGACGAAGAAGTTGATATCCGCATCCGTTTCCCAAAAGCTTCGCGTGACCTCTCCGAGCTTGACAATCTACGTATTCAAACCCGTGAAGGTGCCCTACCCCTCTCATCTGTCGTCACGCGTACGGCGAGCGCAAGACAGGACAGTATCCAGCGGCGTAATCAATTGCGCGTGTATGAGGTTAAAGGTAACTCAGCACCTGGTGTTGCGACCAACCAAATTGTCACGGAAGTTAGAAATTGGATTGATAACAAGGCGGAATTTGACGTTGATGTAAATTATAAATTCCTAGGTCAAGACGAAGAAAACAAAGCTGCGGGGCAATTTTTTGCGGTGGCTGGACTGGCCACCCTTTTCATGATGGCTGTTATCTTACTGTGGCAGTTCAATAGCTTCTGGCACGTCACCTTGACGCTCTCTGCGGTCGTATTCTCGATTGCGGGTGTATTGCTTGGCCTGATTTTCTATCCTTATGTCAGTATTTTACTGTGCGGCACCGGGGTGCTCGCTTTGGCCGGCATTGTGGTGAACAATAATATTGTGCTCATAGATACCTTCCAAAATTTGAAACGAGAAGGCCACGACACTCATGAAGCTGTTGTCCGAACTGCCGCACAGCGCCTACGCCCAGTGCTTTTGACAACCATAACAACAATTGTCGGCCTGATGCCCATGGCATTAGCCTTAAGAGCAGACTTATTTGCTGGGGATTTTTCCACCAAAGGTTCGTCAACATCTGGTATTTGGGCCCCAATTTCTTATGTTCTGGTGTGCGGTCTAGCATTTTCCACCATTCTGACGCTCATACTCACACCAGTTATGCTGGCCGGTCCTGCTCTT
>JAJFFM010000145.1 GCA_021776675.1 Robiginitomaculum sp. | reverse complement strand
TTTTGCGCAAAAAATCCGGTGTTAAAATTTCAATTGTAGTTGCAGGGGATTTTACTCGTACCGCATTGATAACATTAACGAAATGATCGGCACCACCATCCGCCAAATCGTCTCTATCAACCGATGTAATCACGACATGGTTCAAACCCATTTCAACCACAGCATTGCCGATTTCCACGGCCTCCGCATGATTGACAGGGCCTGGCAATCCGGTCTTGATGTTACAAAATGCGCAAGCCCGCGTGCAAGTATCGCCCAATATCATAAATGTAGCGTGGGCTCTCTCCCAACACTCCCCAATATTTGGACAAGCTGCCTCAGAACATACCGTCACCAATCCCTTATCACGGACAATTTTGTTGGTTTTGGCAAAACCCTTGGATGTCGGGGCTTTCACGCGTATCCATGCGGGTTTACGCAGCACTTTCGTATCGGGCTTATGAGCCTTTTCCGGATGTCTCGGTCTAGGTTTAGGCTGTAATTTATTATCAATAAGAACTGTCATAGCTTGAATTATGGGGTTTCTAGCCACCTAAAACAAGTCATTTTGGCGCAATTCTTGCTTAATCATTTTATGATATAGAGACACGCATAAGTTTAGGAAACCTAAAAGAATGAACTTCGGTATATTGAAAACGGTCACGATTAAGGACGGGCATGATAACTTTTTCACGCCCTTACGGTTTATATTTGCCTATATGGTTTTGGTTGGGCACGCATTTGTAGTCGTTGGTGGCCAAAGCGATAGTGAACCTCAAATTTTCTATGAGCTAACGTTTAGCTTCATGGCTGTGAATTTGTTTTTTATCGCCTCGGGTTTTCTTGTAACCGGATCAATGTTATACCGTAAATCTCTTGCCAGTTTTGCCTCTGCGAGAATATTACGTATTTTTCCCGCACTGATAGTTCATGTTTTACTGATGATGTTTGTGTTTGGTTTAATGACCACCACCCTGCCCTTTATTGATTATATCACCCATCCAGATACCTTAAAGCAGCCTTTCGTGGTCTTGTCATTTATTGAAACTAATATGGCATTACCGGGCATTCTACCCAATAATTATGAACATATAGCTTCTGCGACGCTGTGGACACTGCGTTACGAAGTGCTGGCATATATCGGAACATTTCTTGTGTTTAGTTTAGGATTGATGAAACACCGGTGGATGATTTTAATGCAGTTTTTGTTTTTTGTGATCGCCGTCCCTCTAGCTTTTCATTTCGGTATCTATGAAAAACTACCTGCTACTTTGCAGTCCTGCTTGCGTTTTGGATTATGTTATGGGCTAGGCGCAGCTATCTATGCTTATCGGGATAAATTAAGGTTTCATATACTGGTAATTCCGTTTTTTGTTTTGTTGACAATGCTAAGTCACAACACCGTGATGTTTGAAGTCATAGGTATTTTGACAGCAGCATATGCTTTGTTTTGGTCTGCATATATTGTTCTGCCAAGGTTAGATTTTCTTAAAAAGTTCAACGATATATCCTACGGGCTTTACATATATCACTGGGCGACTATGCAGGGCATACACAATATCTGGCCAGATATAAATACATGGTCGCTGATCATGTTCACCTCACCAATAGCTATCGGATTGTCCATGATGTCATGGCGATATGTGGAAAAACCTGCATTGTCTTACAAGGGCAAATTTGCGAAGAAACTAAGCCTTAAAAAACCCAAAACACTAAATGTGTAAAGCCTTATCATAAGCAGCCAACACACTTTCATGCATCATTTCTGATAAAGTTGGATGCGGGAACACTGTTTCCATCAACTCTGCTTCAGTGGTCTCTAATGTCTGAGCAATAGTATATCCCTGAATTAGCTCAGTAACTTCTGTGCCGATCATATGCGCACCAAGAAGCTCTCCCGTTTTAGCATCAAACACGGTTTTAATCAGACCCTCAGGCTCCCCAAGGGCAATGGCCTTACCGTTTCCGATAAACGGAAACCGACCTATGCGGATGTCGCGTCCAGAATCCTTGGCTTGGACTTCAGTCATTCCGACACTGGCAATTTGCGGCTGACAATATGTACAGCCAGGTATACGGCTAGCATTGAGTGGATGCGGGTTACCACCATTGATTTTTTCGATACAAATAATACCTTCATGAGAGGCCTTATGGGCCAACCAAGGCGGTGTTGTTACATCACCTATGGCATATAGGCCGGGTATTTTTGTACGCGAAAATTCATCTACATTGATATGACTGCGGTCAATTTCTACCCCTAATTCCTCAAGACCCATATCCTCAACATTACCAACAATTCCAATAGCTAAAATAATACGGTCGTAGGTTTCGGCCTTACCATTTATTTCCGCGCTTACATTATTTGCACCAGCATTTACGGATGCAACCTGCGCCTTGGTCATTATGCGCATGCCTTTCTTTTTAAAGGCTTTTTCAGCTATGCCCGAAATCTCGGCATCTTCAGCAGGCAAAATCCGGTCAAGCATTTCTACCACTGTGACCGCGCAGCCAAATGCATTGTAAAACGACGCAAACTCCATGCCGATAGCGCCTGATCCAACCACTAATATTTTTTTTGGCATGGTGTCTGGCACCATGGCCTCTTTGGCCGTCCATATATATTTGCCATCAGGCTCTAAACCAGCTTGCGGTATAGTCCGTGCGCGCGCACCCGTTGCTAAAATGACATGTTTGGCCGTGTAAGTTTTACCCTCGACAACTACAGCGGGCGCAGGGGTGCCTTTTTCTAATTTGGCGAAACCATTTATCATGGTAATCTTGTTCTTCTTCATCAGGAATTTTACGCCGTCTGAAAGTTGCCCGGCGATATTGCGAGAGCGTTTGACAATAGCAGACAAATCAAACCCAGCTTTGGCGGATAATCCGTATTCCTTTGCGTGCTGCATATTAGTGTAAACTTCGGCTGAGCGCAGCAAAGCCTTGGTCGGGATACATCCCCAATTTAAACAAACGCCGCCTATTTCCGACTTTTCGACTACCGCAGTCTTAAGGCCCAATTGCGCGGCCCGAATTGCCGTAACATAGCCGCCGGGGCCGGAACCGATTATAATAACATCAAAATTTGTAGACATAAGATACTCGCTCTTGTTTAGTCGTTCATGCAGTAAATATTGTAAGTAAAAACTGGCTTAATTCTCCCTAAAAGGAAATTAAAGCATCATCGTGACGGGTTTCTCAACTAATCGCTTAAATACGGCTAACCACTGCGCACCGATAGCACCGTCAACGACACGGTGATCGCATGTAACTGTAACTGTCATAATGGTGGCAATGGCCAATTCGCCGTCTCTTACGATTGGACGCTGTGCACCTGCACCAACCGACATAATCATGCCTTGGGGCGGATTGATGATGGAACTGAACGATTTGATACCCATCATGCCCATATTTGATATGGAAAATGTGCCACCCTGAAATTCTTGTGGTTTTAATTTGCGGTCACGAGCGCGGCTCGCCAAGTCTTTCATCTCGGTTGAGATAATCGCTAGCCCTTTGTTTTCTGCCTCGCGGACAATTGGCGTGATAAGACCGCCGTCTATGGCCACGGCCACGGCAACATCTGCGTGGTGATGATAGGCAATGCCGTCCGGCGTGAAACTAGCATTGGCGTCGGGGACTTGTTTTAAGGCAATAGCGCAAGCTCGTATCAACATGTCATTGACCGAAATCTTGACACCTTCGGGCGCTTGCGCGTTAAGTTCTTTTCGCATGGTCAATAGCGCATCAATTTCACAATCAATATTCAGCGGGAAATGCGGGATATCCCGCGCACCCTCTGTCAAACGCTTGGCAAT
>JAJFFM010000144.1 GCA_021776675.1 Robiginitomaculum sp. | reverse complement strand
TTGGTCACAGAAAACGGCCCGCGTCCCATACGGCGGTGACCGTGAGTGATATTGCCGCTTTCGATGTCTGCAACGCTAAACGGCACGACTTTGCCTCCCAAAACACAAAGGATAGATGTAAGCGGGCGCACCCAGCGGAATGTACTCGCGCCAGATTTCATAGATTTCGGCCACGGGAATTTCGCCATAATTTCTGGCACAGCCCCCGCTATTATCTCGCTGGCGTCCTTGCCCGGTTTTTCGAGTATAGCGACATAATGCTCGCCCTTTTTATCGCTACGAGTCTCGGCCTGCGATATATCCGTCAGCCCCGCACCGCGCATAAATCCTGCCAAAGCTTGCTCAGGGCTACCAACACGCGGCCCTTTACGTTCTTCTTTGACGTCCGGAGACCGCGCAGGCACATCGGCCACAAATACCAAACGACGCGGCCCAGTGAAGCTTCGGACATTGTCAACGGTTAATCCGGCTTTCCCCAGCGCATCCCCCAACAAGCGCGCCAAATCCGCCCCAGCCTTAACCTGCATCCGCGCCGGAATTTCCTCACACAATATTTCTAGGAGAAGTTCGCTCATTGCGCCGTCTCCTTCTCATTAGCCACCCAAGCCTCAGCACAGCCCTTGGACAAATCACGGACGGCTTTGATATAACGGGCGCGGTCGGTTGGCGATATAACGCCGCGCGCATCTAATAGGTTAAAGCAATGCCCTGCTTTAAGGGCATGTTCATAGGCGGGGAGTGGCAAGGGCGGGTCTAAGGCTAGTAATGCATGGCACTGTTCTTCTGCACCTTTGAACCAGTTTTCTAACCGTTCCACATTGGCATGTTCAAAATTAAACTTGGATTGTTCAACCTCGTTTTGGTGAAACACGTCACCATATGAAACAGCATCTTCTCCTTGGGCATCATTATAAGCCAAATCATAAACATTATCGACGCCCTGCACATACATGGCGAGGCGTTCAAGACCATATGTAAGCTCGCCTGACACCAGATCAACATCAAGACCGCCGACCTGTTGGAAATAGGTAAATTGGCTAACTTCCATTCCGTCGCACCAAACTTCCCAACCGAGACCCCAAGCACCAACGGTCGGGTTTTCCCAATCGTCTTCAACAAAGCGGATGTCGTGCAAATCCATGTCGATACCAATAGCCTCGAGCGAACCTAGGTATAAATCCTGTATATTAGACGGGTTTGGTTTGAGCAAAACCTGAAACTGATAATAATGCTGTAGACGGTTCGGGTTTTCACCGTAACGACCATCAGCGGGGCGACGGGACGGCTGCACATAGGCGGCTTTCCACGGCTTGTCCCCCAGCGAACGCAAAGTGGTTGCCGGGTGTAATGTCCCTGCTCCGACCTCCATATCATAGGGCTGCAGAATAGCGCAGCCTTGCTTGGCCCAGTAATGCTGGAGCGTCAGGATCAGGCCTTGGAAAGAAAGTGGTTTTTGGCTCATAAATTTTCTTTGCGGAGAATCTCTAATAACTATAGCGTATATGGGCGAAACTTATGGAGTGCGGGGGGTAAAATCAAGCCGATATTATGCCCGAATTATTAAAGAGCCAGCCTTGCTTTACCTGTGAGAACTTTCTCGGCTTCTGGTGCGTATTTTTCTTCGGTTCCGCGCTCATGCATAACCAAAGCAGGTAGCAATGCGCTCTCACTTTTTACGCTCTTGCGAAACTGCACTATGATACGTTTTGCGGGTGTGTCTGAATAAGAATGAATGGGCTGAATACGCAATCGGCCAGCCTTAGCTTCCCCAGATTTACCCGTTAGAGTACAGCATATTTTCTCAAGCCCGTCTGCACGGTAAATTAATGTCCCTATGCCGCGTGGTTTCAAAGCCAATAACATTGCCCCTATCCAGTCATCGAGTGTCAGACCTTTATTAACGAACGAAGGCTCCTTAGCATCTGACATGCGCACGGCGCGGCGATTATCAAAATACGGTGGGTTGGCCACGACCTGATCAAATTTTAAATGCCAGTCTTTGGGGATATTTCTAATGCTCCCTTCTGTGATATCTATAGTGTCGGCATGCCCAGTATTTGAACGAGACAGCGTCAGCATATCTTGGCTTTTTTCCAAGCCTGTAAATTGACAATTCGGTAAATGGTGGTTGGCGAGCAGCATGACCACGCCTGTTCCGCAGCCTAGCTCTAATATTTTTTCGCCGGGTTTGGCACTCAGGCTAGATGCCAATAAAATAGCATCGGTACCTGCGCGGTAACCTTCTCTGGGTTGGTGCACGCTGACCTGCCCGTCAAAGAACTTCACATCTAAATACGGCAAAATTCCTCCTCCAATCCGGCTGCGGTTAAAACCTTACGAGCCTCTGCCAAATCTTCGTCAATGACCATTAAACGCCTAGGGATAGCACCAATAGAACCTTCAATAACACTAGCATGGGTATCGGCAATGAAACTACCGATATCGTGGTCATTTAATACCGACTGGGCATAGCTGAGGGTTACAGGGTTGTTGGTTTTAATAATCGCTATCATTTAATCTCCACAGGACAAACTCTTTTCGACATTCTCTTTTGGGTAATTTCTATAGGGGTAGAATAATAAAAATACCATAGCTACTTGCCGCCGTGCTACTCTGTGCGTAGATAAGGCAAAAAAGAGAGAACTGTGCTTGTAATATGACTGCTACAGCCAAACAAACACCATCGGATTTATCCCCCATAGAGCATTTGCTGTCTATGGCTGCGGACGATATGACGAAGGTTGACGCGATAATCCGCGAGCGCATGCAAAGCTCAGTTGGCATGATACCGGATTTGGCCGAGCATTTGGTTGGGGCGGGCGGTAAACGGTTACGGCCTTTGCTAACCATAGCGGCGGCGCATCTCTGCGAATACGGCGGCGAGCATCATTTCAAATTAGCGGCAGCCGTTGAATTTATCCACTCAGCGACGCTCTTGCATGATGATGTAGTTGACCTAAGTGCCAAACGGCGCGGCAAGAAAGCCGCCAATTTGATATGGGGAAACGCGCCTAGTATTCTGGTTGGGGATTTCCTGTTCGCACGGTCTTTTAATTTGATGGTTGAAACAAACTCCATGCAAGCACTCGGGATTCTATCAACCGCTTCCAGTGTAATAGCTGAAGGTGAAGTACAACAGCTTGCCGGACTGCGCGACATTGAGATGAGCCGTGAGACTTATATGCAAGTTATCGGCGCTAAAACTGCGGCTCTGTTCGCTGCGGCTGCTGAAGTTTCTCCAGTATTAGCAGACAGCGGTACAGAAAAACAAAATGCCCTGCGGACATATGGCCAAGAATTAGGGTTGGCATTTCAACTGGTTGATGATGCTCTGGATTACGGCGGCTTTGAAATTGCTCTGGGTAAATCCATTGGTGATGATTTTCGCGAAGGCAAAATGACGCTGCCTGTGATTATTGCTTATGCGAATGCCGTTCAAAATGATGACAAAGAAGCAGTAGCGTTTTGGCAAAGGGTAATCGTAGAACACAAGCAAATCGATGATGATTTGGCTATTGCCACAAATTACCTAATCAAAGAAGGTGCGCTTGAAGCTACATTAGAAGCGGCGCGAAACCATATTCAAAACGCTAAATCAGCTCTAGATGTTTTTGTTGCTGAAGACGAAATAGAAGAATGGAAGACCGCCCTTATTCGTTTGGCAGATTTTGTGGTTTCCCGCGTGAGCTAAGATTTTTACCAGAGTTAAGATTTCTGCCTGAGCTAAGGTTTCTGTATGTGATAAGATAAATCATAGACAACACACTCACCCACAAAGCCAAAAACGAAACTGCTCTGACCATACCAAACCAAAGCCCTGCAACCGTAACCACCCCCATAAGAAATACCGCAATTGCGTATATCAAACTTATGCTCACATGGGATTGACCACGGCGA
>JAJFFM010000143.1 GCA_021776675.1 Robiginitomaculum sp. | reverse complement strand
TCAGACAGACATATGATCAAACAATTTGGCGAAGCGGGTTTAAGGTTGGCCCAGCTTGCGCGCGCCGAAGATTTTCGCTCCGTTAAGCCAGGCAGTGTGCGCAAAAGCATTTCCACCGAAATAACCTTTAATGAAGACATCGGGGGTGAAAAAGAACTTACAGACAAGCTTTGGCAGGTCTGTGTCAAAACCGCTGATCGTGCCAAGGCCAAAAACATGGCAGGCCGTGTGGTAACACTTAAATTGAAAACCCGGGACTTCAAATCTCTGACCAGACGACGCACCCTGCCCGAGCCGGCCCAATTGGCCGATACGATTTTTCAAACATGCTTGCCGCTGTTACAAATTGAGATGAGCGGCAAAGGTACAAGAGGTCATAAAGGGCAAAAATTCCGCCTGATTGGGGCCGGACTTTCTGATCTATGTGATCCCACAGGCGACAGCGGTGATTTACTCGACCCTAAGGCAACCTTGCGGCGGCGTGCAGAACGCGCTAGCGATATTGCCCGCGCAAAATTTGGCAAAGATGCAGTGATGACAGGTAGGAGCCTAAAGAAAAAGCCACGTTCAAAATTCTAAGTGAAACTATCGTCGACCGTTTCGACATTGTTGTTCACCGCGGCGACGTTCTTCGCGGACTGCATCTATGCAATTGTCATTGTTACGTTGACGCAGCGGGCGGTAGTCTTTTAGCAAATCTGATAGCGCAATTTTGCCGTCCAGTTCACTTTGATCATCTTTGTCCAGCCTATCAGCCAATTTCATTAGGACCGCCGTAAACATTTCCTTAGTAACAGTGCGGTTAAAATTAGGCGCAAATGCAAAATTGCTGGGCGCGGCATGCTCAGAGCCAAGTGCAAGGACACGCCAACCTTCTAATTCTACTAAAGATAAAATGCCATTTTTATTTCTATCAGCATGCTCAAATGCCCGTATTATCCCGGTAGCGACTTCTTCCTTATCAATGATATAATCACCGCTCGTATCAAAACCGGCAAATAACAATGCACCGGGACGCGGGATTTGGATGACAGTACCCGAGCGGCCAATGCGTTCTTTGTGCTCTATGGTCTCAACTGTGTTTGTTTCTGCTTGCGGTTCCGGCACATCCGGCCTGGGGGTTTGGGAGATAATTTGCGCCCAAGCTGGAGCAGCAAATAGCAGTCCGAACATTATTAATATTACGGTTTTACCGGTACGCATAAACTCTCTCGCAATTACAGTTATTCACAAGCGCCAAGATTGCTGAGCAATACCGAAAACGCAAATGAATTTAACACAAGGTTTCCAAAATAGGGGTTCCTAAAATAGGGTTTCTAAAACGGCCTTCTACTGGCCATGGCTGCACTGATGGTTCCGTCGTCAAGATAATCCAGTTCCCCGCCAACCGGGACACCGTGGGCCAGGCGTGAAACCTTTACGTCTGCATTCGTCAGATGGTCCGTTATATAATGCGCCGTAGTCTGACCATCCACAGTGGCATTCATAGCCAAAATTATTTCTGTAATCTCAGAGCTTTCCGCGCGGGCAATGAGGCCCGCAATGTTTAAATCCTCTGGCCGCACACCATCAAGCGCCGATAAACAACCACCCAGCACATGATAGCGCCCCTTAAAAGCAACCGCGCGCTCCATTGCCCACAGATCACCGACCTCTTGCACGACACATATAACCGATGGATCGCGCGCCGCAGCCGTACAGATATGGCATGGGTCGCTAACATCAATATTACCGCATATATTACACGGCCTAATTTTCTCGCCGACGACCGTAAGCGCATCCGCCAGCGGGTTCAACAATTGCTCGCGCTTTTTCACCAAGGCAAGTGCCGCCCGTCTTGCCGAGCGCGGACCGAGCCCTGGCAGTTTTGCCAATAGCCGGATAAGGTTTTCAATATCTTGGCCGGCAGGTGACGCGGGCATAGTAATTCCTCGTGTGATTCGTCTTAATCTAACGCCTATAGACATAGTGCGCCAGAGCTCAGAGAAAAGAGCTCAGAGAAAAGAGCTCAAGCTATTCCCTGCAAACATACGGCACTGAGCCTTTCAACCAGAACCATAAACAGAGCCTTAAACAGTACCTATAAGGTCTTGCGCTCTTGGCCCCGCACACCTAAACATAATGAAAAGTATAAAACAAAGGGGAAAACATGTTGAAATCTTGGCGCGCAATGACGCTCTGGAAGCGGGTATTTATTGGCTTAGGTCTCGGAGTTGCCATCGGGCTTAGCTTACATTACGGACTCGGTGAAAAAGGTCAGCATATTGCAGCAACATGGTTTAAACCATTTGGTGACGCCTTTGTTAATTTGATACGCATGTTGATTATTCCTCTCATCGTAACGACCCTTGTCTCTGGTATGGTTGCAATGGGTGACCCGAAACGATTGGGAACATTAGGTGTTCGCACCATTGCACTTTATCTGTTCACAACGTTTTTTGCCGTTTGGCTTGGCCTTATTGTTGCAACAATTATTCAACCCGGCATTGGCCTCAGTGAAGTCATTTCGGCTGGCAATAGCAGTGTGGATACGGTTGCAGGGAAATTACAATCTGCGGGCAGTGCTAAAAGATCTATGGCGCAATATTTACTCGATATCATTCCGCGCAATCCTTTTAAGGCTATGGTTGAAGGCGATGTGCTTGCCGTAATCTTCTTCTCAATTCTCATGGGTGTTGGCGTCTTATTGGCCGGCGAAAAAGGCAAAATCGTAGGCGATTTCTTCGATTCGGCTTCCGAAGTCGTCATGAAAGTCACCATGATGATTATGGAATTGGCACCTTACGGCGTTCTCGCTCTTATGGCATGGGTCATGGGTGTAAACGGTTTGGGCGTATTGGTAAATATGGGTAAATTAGCTATGGCTCTTTACCTCGCTTGTTTCTTGCAAATCATCTTTATTTACGGCGGCGTTATTGTTCGTCTCATCTTAAAACTGCCCTTCACACGCTTCATCTACGGTATCGCAGATGCCATCGGTGTTGCTTATTCAACCTCGTCGTCTAGCGCGACACTGCCTGTTACGATATCATGTGCAGAGAAAAATCTCGGTGTTGAAAAATCTGTTGCTGGCTCTGTTTTGCCTATGGGCGCAACCATTAATATGGACGGCACCGCGATTTACCTCGGCATTGTCGCTTTGTTCACGGCACAAGCCTTTGGTTTGGAACTTTCCGTAGGAACATATCTGATGGTTGCTTTAACAGCGACTATGGCCTCTATCGGTGCCGCAGGCATTCCTTCCGCCAGTCTGTTCTTGGCGGTCGGCATGCTACAAAGCATTTTCGGTATCGACGAAAGCCAAGCCATTTTGATCGTAGCATTTATATTCCCATTTGACCGTTTGCTCGACATGATGCGCACTGTCACCAATGTATCGGGTGACGTTGCCGTTGCCTGTACCGTTGCAAAATGGGAAGGCGAACTCGACGAAGAGGTATTTAAAACCAAATCTGTGGTTTAAGCCGCCAGCTATTTATTCAAGTCGGGTTTATTTAAAACCGGCTTATTTAAGGCGTTCTTGCCAGCCGTTCTTGCCATAGCTTAACCTGCGCCTTTACATTTTGCGGCGCAGTACCGCCATATGATGTGCGGCTGGCTGCTGAATTCGCCGCACTGAGCACATCATAAATACCTTCGTGGATTTGCGGCTTTATCATTTGCATATCACTTAGGGCCACCTCGTGGAGGGCTTTGCCTTGGCGTTCTGCCATTGCCACAATTTCGCCAGTAGCATGGTGCGCTTGTCTAAATGGCAGACCAAGCTCTCGTACCAACCAATCAGCTAAATCTGTCGCAGTGGAATATGCCGAGCCTGCAGCCTTCTCCATATTTGTTTTATTTGGGGTCAGATCCGCAGCCATGCCCGCCATTGCGGCCAGTGCAAGCGATAATGAAGCGAATGCCTCGAACACCGGTTCTTTGTCTTCTTGCATGTCTTTGGAATATGCAAGCGGCAATCCTTTCATCACCATGGTCAATGAAATAAGCGCGCCAGATATCCGCCCTACTTTTGCGCGGACCAGCTCTGCTGCGTCCGGATTGCGTTTTTGCGGCATTATAGAACTGCCTGTTGTAAATTTATCGGACAAGCTGACAAAGGCAAATTGCGCCGAAGTCCAGATGACAATTTCTTCGGCCAAGCGCGATAAATGTGTGGCGCAAATACTGGCACATGACAGTGCTTCAAGAGCAAAATCCCGCGCAGAAACTGCATCAAGGGAATTGGCAATTGGTCCGTCAAAACCAAGAGCAGCCGAAGTCATATCCCGGTCAATGGGATAAGGTGTCCCCGCCAGAGCCGCCGCGCCGAGCGGGCTTTCATTCATACGCGCCCGCGCACCGGAAAACCGCGAACGGTCGCGGCCAAACATTTCTACATATGCCAACATATGGTGTCCAAAGGTCACAGGTTGCGCCACTTGTAAATGGGTAAAACCCGGCATTAATGTGTCCGTATGTGCGGCGGCTTGCCCGAGCAGTGCTCTTTGTAAATCGGCAATGCTCTCGTCAAAACAGTCCAGTTGGTCGCGCACCCAAAGCCTGAAGTCTGTTGCAACTTGGTCGTTACGGGAGCGTGCCGTGTGCAACCGCCCTGCGGTCTCGCCGATAAGTTCGCTTAGCCTTGCTTCGATGTTAAGATGAATGTCTTCAAATTCGTCGCGGTATGGGAATGTGCCGCTTCTTATCTCTACTAAAATATCATCCAAGCCTATTTGGATAGCGGCATTGTCCGTGTCAGTAATAATGTTGCCAGCCGCTAACATATCTGCGTGTGCTTTACTGCCGCGCACATCTTGCTCCGCCATGCGCTTATCAAAACCAATAGAGACATTGATTGCTTGCATTATGTCCGAGGGTTTGTCAGAAAACCTGCCACCCCACATTTTCTGCCCTTGGGGGTTTTGCCCTTGGGGATTTTGTCCTTTAGATAAGCCCCCTTTTAACGAGTCTGCCATGTCAAATCCTCAAAATTCCGTTTCTGTACCCAAAAAATCAGCCATCGCACTGCGCTTGATGTTGCTCATTGCCGTATTTGCTTGCATTTTTGTTATTGTTCAATCCTGCTCTATAGAGCAAAAGCCTAATTTGCAAAGGTTTGCTAAAGGCGGGCTTAAGAAATTACAAGTTTTAGATACCCCGCCCCCACAACCACAAATGACATTTAAGACAGCGGACGGCTCTGATATTAGCTTAAAGGATTTTCGTGGCAAAACCGTACTTTTAAATGTTTGGGCGACATGGTGTGTACCGTGCGTTGCAGAAATACCGAGCCTTGATATGCTACAAGCACAGAAAGGTGGTGATAATTTTGTCGTCGTCACCATAAGCATGGACCGCCATATAGGCGATGCAAATGCGTTTTTTGACAAAGCAGATATCCATGCCTTAAGCCTGTATCATGACCCGAGCTATAGCATTAGCGCCAAAGTCGATGTCCAAGGTATTCCCATTAGTATTTTCTATGGCCCACAAGGCAAAGAAATTGTCCGTATTCCCGGTGATGTTAACTGGCAAAGCGTGGAAACTGTTGCCCTATTGGATGCTATTCTGAGCAAGTAATCGCCAAAACTTGACACATGTATAGTAATGATATAACCTTTCGTTTGTAGGAGGGAAACATCATGACCAAACGCAGATTTCGCAGAAGTGCAATGGAAGCAGAGGTCGACATGACGCCTATGCTCGATATTGTTTTTATAATGTTGATTTTTTTCATCGTCACTGCAACATTTCTTGACGAGACCGGTATAGATATGACCCAACCAAATGGCATTCCCGGCCCCGGCAATAAATCCATCAACGTTTATTTATTCGCAGACGGCAGTGCGGCAATAAACGGCACGAGCATCGACATTGGCAATATACCCGAACGTGTGCAGTCAATTCGCGCAGAAGCACCCCAAGCCTTGGTTATCCTCGGTGCAGACCAAGCAGCCACTCACGGCAATGTTATTTATATAAAGGATAGGCTTGATAGCGCCAATGTCCCCGTGAGTTTGAAAATACGTAAAGAATAACAGAAATGGTTATTTTTGTTTTCATGCATGAGCGCAACATTTTGTGATGATTTTTATCTTGACCTTTTGGGTCTGTAATGGCTGTTTGTGGCATGACCCAAAATACACTTGATCTTCGCATTATTCCCGTCACCCCGTTCCAGCAGAATTGCTCTTTGATGTGGGATAAAAAAACTATGCACGGCGTGCTGGTTGATCCTGGCGGCGACGCGGAGAAAATCCTCCACGGTGTGAAAAAACACGGAGTAGAAATAAAACAGATTTGGTTGACCCACGGACATCTGGATCATGCAGGCGGCGCGGAGGACATTAAAGCAGAACTGGGCGTGCCTATTATTGGCCCCCACAAAGATGACCAATTTTGGATGGATCAAATTTCCGCAGACTGGGAAAAATATGGTCAAAAAGGCATGGGACGGAATTGTAAGCCGGACAAATATTTAACAGACGGCGACGAGCTCAAACTCGCAGGCGTAAAATTCGGTGTGGCTCATTGCCCCGGGCATACACCCGGCCATGTGGTTATCTATAACAAAGACATGAAAATTGCATTCGTCGGCGATGTCATTTTCAAAGGCTCCGTAGGGCGCACTGATTTCCCCCAAAGCAATCCCGAACAGCTTGTTCGGAGCATCACCCAAAAACTCTGGCCACTCGGTAATGATATGCGCTTTATACCCGGCCACGGCCCTATGAGTACATTTGGTGATGAACGCCGCTCAAACCCATTTGTCGGTGACAACATTATCGGTAAAGCTGGTGACAAAGTTGGTGGCCGCTCTAGTGGTATTATGTGATGGACCCGATCGATTTCGTTGCGCAGGCTGAAACAGATTTATTGAGCATGGCTAAACGATCATCAAAAGAATATTTGCATGCTATTTTAGCAGACGGGTTTATTGAGATCGGACAATCAGGTCAATACTATGATAAAGCAAGTATAATTGCCGCACTACTTGCCGCGCCTCAAACCCAGGCATCCTTAAACGACCTTGAGATTAGAAGATTGTCTCATGATTATATTCTTGCAAGCTATAAAACTTTAAACAAGACACGAACCGCCCAGCCTATTTGTCGACACTCGCTTTGGCAAAAGCTTGATAAGAAATGGCAACTCCTTTATCACGAGGCGGAAATACACATGGAGATACAAAAGGAGAACCATAATGGGTAAAACCTATGAAGAACTAGATGATAAGCTAGCCACTTTCATTCAAGCTCAGAAAATGTTTTTTGTGGCAACCGCACCGCTCAGTCAAAATGGACGTGTTAATGTTTCGCCCAAGGGCTATGATTGTTTTAAAATTTTAGGCCCAAGCACTGTAGCATATCTTGACCTCGGCGGATCAGGAATAGAGACATTAGCACATTTAAGAGAAAATGCCCGTATCACCATAATGTTTTGCGCCTTTGAAGGTAAGGCGAATATATTACGGCTCTACGGTACGGGCAATGCGGTAAACTTTGACGAGCCGGGCTTTGAGCAAGCTCTCGCCATGTTTCCAAACTTTGAGCGGGCGCGCAGCATTATGACGATAAAAATCACCCATATTGCAGATTCTTGCGGCTTTGGTGTGCCGTTTTACGATTTTGTTGGCGAACGCGAACAGTTAATGCA
The DNA here is from genome assembly GCA_021776675.1 of Robiginitomaculum sp. Taxonomy (GTDB): domain Bacteria; phylum Pseudomonadota; class Alphaproteobacteria; order Caulobacterales; family Maricaulaceae; genus Robiginitomaculum_A. The sequence goes on along the minus strand of JAJFFM010000143.1, from coordinate 5,051 downwards.
CTCGGCCAACCACCGCAATGAACAAGATTGGAAAGACTACCGATATATGAGCAACCCTAAAAGTATTGATGGACTTGAAGGCCTGACAAAGCCAGGTTTTCTGAAATCAAACTCTCCTAAATCCGCCAAATAAATGCGGGCTAGTTCTGCTCCGTCTTAATTTCGGGATAGATGATTTTATCACCTAAATTAAACAAAACCTCTTCGGCGTTAAAAGCATTGTCCATATTCGCTGGTTTATCACCACGCCCAAATTTAACTTCGGCACTGGCGCGGTAACGCGTGATTTCGCGGTAATCAAAGTCCCGCCCCCAACTATTATAGAATGGATCATAGGCGCCAAAACTACTGCCATAATGTAACCTGCTTGAACGGTAATAGGGTTGATAATATGGGCGGTAATACGGACTGCTCCACCCATAACGCGGGTGGAAATAAGAGTAATTAAAGAACCCGTAATAAGGATCATTAAAGCCCGTCTCTTGGATGCGCGTCTTTTTATCAGTAGCTCGATCGGTAATTACAAAATAATCATATCCTGCGCCTTTCGTCAGTTCGGCGGCGCGGTAGAGCAGATATGTCTCGACCGTTTGTCGATCGGTTAGTGAGTTACCGTCAAAGGTAACCTTCACACGGTCTTTTTCAATTTGTATTTCCGAGAACCCGTTGCGCGTATCAGTATTTTCGGATGGTTGATAAGGGGTCGCGGTCGCACAAGCAGTTAATATAGCCGCGGCGGCAATCATGGCAATATTTTTTAATGTTCCAAATGTTGTTTTCATAGCTCAGTCTCCATATGATCACCCAAAAATATTTTAAGGATAATCTAAAATTTATCCCCTCTCACCAATAGCATAGCGCAAGACACACCGTTTCTCAAGTTACGAAGCTGTAAAATTTCGTGACTTATCAGCACACCGGCTCTGGGCCCCTAGTTTTGAAAGGAACGACTTGAACTGAACGTGGCAGTTACAGGTTTACGACCACGCCTGTGGGCTAGAGCTTCAGCAATATGTAGACGGCGAATTTGTTCTGACCCGTCTAGATCCGATAATGTTCGCGCCACCCGTAATACGCGGTGATAACCCCGCGCCGTTAAACCCAAAGTCTCTGCAGCTTTTTGTAAAAGTGCCTGCCCCTCCCGGTCTGCCTGCGCCACATGGTCCAATTGCGCCGAGGACAAATCTGCATTGGTGCAGCCGCCGTTGCGCCGCTCGGCCAATTGCCGCGCGCCCAATACCCGTGCGGCAACCTCTTTGGTTCCGTCCTTGGAAGGCGGTAAAGCGAGGTCAGCAGGGGTCACGGCCGGAACATCTATTTGAATGTCAATCCTGTCCATAAAAGGCCCAGATACACGCGATTGGTAATCCGCCGCACAGCGCGGCCCACGCTTACAAGCAATGCCGTCCGCACCCGCACTACCACAACGGCACGGGTTCATAGCTGCAATTAATTGGAACCGCGCAGGATAGCTGACATGGGCATTGACCCGCGCTACATTAATCTCGCCGACCTCAAGCGGTTGGCGTAAACTGTCCAACACTTGCGGCGTAAATTCTGGAAGTTCATCCAAAAATAAAACACCCCTATGCGCCAATGAGGCTTCCCCCGGTTTAGCCTTCATACCGCCGCCGACCATGGCCGCCATAGAGGCCGAATGGTGCGGACTACGAAATGGCCGCGCGCGAGATAATTGACCTCTGTCTAACAAACCCGCTACAGAATGTATCATCGACACATCCAACAGTTCGCGTGCAGTGAGCGGCGGTAATATACCCGCCATTCGCGCCGCAAGCATGGATTTACCAGAACCGGGCGGCCCAACCATCAACATATTATGACCACCAGCAGCCGCAACTTCTAAGGCACGTTTAGCAGTTTCCTGACCACGTACATCGCGCATATCAAGCGGGCTTTCCACATCTAATAATTTGCCCGGTTCAGGACGCGTCAATATCTGTGTGCCTTTAAAGTGGTTCAACAGTTGAATTAGGTTTTTAGGTGCAAGCAGCGACAATTCGCCCGCCCACGCAGCTTCTGGGCCGTTTTCCTGCGGGCATATTAAGCCAAGATCATTGGAATTTGCACACATAGCCGCAGGTAATGCCCCCGGAACACCCGTTATCGTGCCGTCCAGTGACAGCTCCCCGATCGCCGCAAAGCCGGCAATGGCATCTTCGGGTATAGCCCCTATCATGGCCATAAGACCAAGCATAATCGGCAGATCATAATGCGCACCTGCCTTAGGCATGTCCGCAGGGGCCAGATTAATCACAATCCGCTTATAAGGAAGCTTTAGTCCCATAGCGGCAAAGGCGGCAATGACCCGTTCTTTACTTTCTGCTACGGCTTTGTCGGCCAGACCAACAATATTAAAGGCTTGGCGCCCCGGCGCGATTTGCACTTGAACATCCACAAGCCGAGCCTCAGCTCCGACAAATGCCACTGTAGAAATTCTTGCACCCATAATGTTCTCCCGTATAGAATGTGTAGAACACACAACAGAACAAAGCAAGAACTATATTAAAACCAATCGCGGAATGCACTGCGCTCATCTTCGCTCATATGCAGACCGCATTTTGTCCGCCGCCACAGGATGTCTTGTGCGGTTTTGGCCCATTCGTATTTGACCAAATATTTGGCTTCGCGTTCGGTGAGAGTGCCACCGAAAACCTGCCCCATATCGGCGGAGGTTTTTGCACCGTCCATGAGCATATCTATATGTGTACCATAAGACCGGCAGAAGCGCAAAAGATGCGGCGCGGGCAGGAACGGATATTTTTCAGCCTGCACTGCAACAAAACCGTCAAAGTCTATATTCAAGTCTCCTGAATTCAAGTCCCCGCCGGGCAAAGTTTCCTCCCCCGTCCAGTCCCTCCATTGTTTTGGGTCAATGTCAGGAAAATACTTAGCTAATTTGCGCAAAGCATGTTCGGCAAGCTCTCGGTAAGTGGTTATCTTGCCACCAAATATAGAGAGTATAGGCGGCGTAGTGTCGTCTTTGACATCGAACACATAATCGCGGGTAACAGCGGAAGCACTGCCTTTGTTGTTATCGTATAATGGACGCACACCGGCATAGCTCCAGACAATATCGTCCTTTGTAATTTCCTTTGCAAAATATTGGTTGGCGGCATGCAACAGATAATCCGTCTCGCCCTCCGATATTTCTATGGTGCCATCGCTCAGTTCATAAGGTTCGTCGGTGGTGCCAATTAATGTATAATCCTGCTCATAGGGAATGGCGAAAATAATCCGCCCATCCGGGTTTTGAAACATATAAAGCTGCCGCCCCGAATACAGACGTTTGGTGATAATGTGCGAACCTTTGACAAGGCGCAAATGATCCGGATGTTCCCTCCCCAATGCCAGTTCAACCAATTCGTCCACCTGAATACCGGATGCGTTGACGATACATTTTGCTTTGACTGTGCGCTCAACCCCGCCCGGATGCTCGCTAATAGTGGCGTGCCAGATATTGTCTTTGTGACTAAGCGCCGTACATTTGCTGCGCACCAGAATCTCTGCGCTCTTTTCTTTTGCGCTAAGCGCATTGGCCACAACCAGCCTCGCATCATCAACCCGACAATCTGAAAATTCGAAGCCCGTCACAAATTCAGATTTCAAAACGTCCGTGGTCGACCCCGCCGTCAGATTGACCACAGACGTACCGGGCAATGTCCGGCCACCGCCAATATGGTCATACATAAATAAACCTAGCCGCAGCATCCATTTTGGCCGCAGACCTTTGTGATGCGGTAAAACTATGCGCAATGGGCTAACCAAATGCGGGGCGATGCGCATCAAAGTTTCACGTTCGCGCAAGGCTTCGCGCACCAAGCGAAACTCACCGTATTCCAGATAGCGCAGACCGCCGTGAATAAGTTTGGAAGATTTAGACGACGTGCCGCTGGCCAAATCGTTTTTCTCAACCAGACACACAGACAATCCACGCCCCGCCGCATCGCGCGCAATGCCCGTCCCGTTAATACCACCGCCAATAATCAGTAAGTCGAATGTTTTATTTTCCATAAACAACGTCTATAAGGAAAAAAATAGAAAGTGAATTCAAATGTCGTATATTCTTGCCATAGACCAAGGCACAACATCCAGCCGTGCTATTCTTTATGATGCGACCGCCACCCCCGTGATGACGGCACAGGAAGAATTCCCGCAGATATATCCTGATGATGGCCCAACAGGACATGTCATGGTGGAACACGACCCCGAAGCGATTTGGCAAACCGTATTATCAACAACCAAAGATGCTCTGGATTTTGCCCAAAGAGGGAATAAATCTGGTGTGCAAGCTATCGGCATTACCAACCAACGCGAGACCTGCGTGGTTTGGGAACGCGACACGGGCAAACCAATTTACAATGCAATTGTCTGGCAAGACAGGCGCACGGCGGATATATGCGCCGAGTTGAAAACCGCTGGCCACGAAATCATGGTGACAGAGAAAACCGGACTACTGCTCGACCCGTATTTCAGTGCCACGAAAATTGCGTGGATATTGGACAATATAGACGGGGCACGGGCGCGGGCAGAGAACGGCGAACTGGCATTTGGCACGATTGACACGTTTCTGATTTGGCGGTTAACGGGTGGGGCCAAAAAGAATGGAGCAAGCCATGTTACCGACGCCACCAATGCGAGCCGCACGTCGCTTTACAATATCAAGACGGGTACTTGGGATGATGAACTGCTTGCCTTGTTTAATGTGCCGCGCGCTTTACTGCCGGACGTTCTCGACTGTGCCGCAGGTTTTGGCATCACGAGCAAAGATGTGCTCGGCGCAGAAATCCCGATAACGGGTGTGGCAGGCGATCAACAGGCCGCCGCTATCGGTCAAGGCTGTTTTGCTGTCGGTGATATTAAATCAACTTACGGCACGGGTTGTTTCGTGCTGCTCAATACGGGCACAAACAAAATCACATCCACCAACAGATTGCTGACCACGGTGGCGTACCGTTTGGACGGGGTATCTCATTACGCATTAGAGGGGTCTATTTTTGTGGCAGGCGCGGCGGTGCAATGGCTGCGCGACG
>JAJFFM010000142.1 GCA_021776675.1 Robiginitomaculum sp. | reverse complement strand
AAAACCGCTGACTAAATTTGTAATTTTCACGCCAAGTTTAGTCTCTAATGAACAACCCAGCCAACTCTCAGCTACCGGGTTCATCTTTATTAAGCTCAGATCATTCGTATCAAATACAAAGACAGGCTCAGGCAATGCTTCCATGAACTGCAAATGTTTGTGTGTAGTTATCACGCTGAAAGACTTGTTTGTTCTGGTGCCAAATATAGTTTTTCCAGTATTTTTATAACATCAATCTCTTCGGACGTATTGCACGCCCGCATAGCGGATTTTTTTCTAAAGTGGGCGTCCATTTCAAATGGTGCTTTGTTGATATAATCCTTCACGTGCTTGCGTGCTATTTTTATACCTTTTTCACGTCCATAAAAATCTAGTATTTGCAGATAATGTTCATGGAAAACATCAAATGCTTGCTCGGGTGTTACGGGTATATGCCTAACACCCGAAAGCTTATCATTTAGTTCAGTCATCAACCAAGGCCTGCCAATTAAACCTCGCCCAACCATGACACCGTCTGCTTTGGATACCTTCATGGCAGCAAGAGCAGCATCTGCCGTGCGTATATCACCGTTGACGATAACAGGAATCTTGACGGCCTGTTTCACCTTGCTTACCGCAGCCCAATCAGCTTCACCTTTATAATACTGGCAACGCGTGCGGCCATGAACGACAATCATCTGTACGCCTGCCTCTTGCGCGCGCTCGGCAAGTTCCGGTGCATTGATGTTTTCATCATCCCAACCAAGCCGCATTTTTAAGGTCACAGGAACATCAACCGCAGATAAAGTTGCTTCAATTAATGTTATAGCATGGTCAAGGTCTCGCATAAGTGCAGACCCGCTTAGTCCACTTGTAACACGGCGTGCTGGACACCCCATATTAATATCAATAATTTCAGCACCTGCTTCTTGTGCTATACTGGCACCTTCATGCATCCACTTTGCATCACGTCCCACCAGTTGAACAGCTAGCGGATCAATATCACCTGCACCTGCGGCTTTACGCAAAGCTTCCTTATGACCGCGACCTAAATATTCGCTTGCGACCATTTCCGACATCACATAGCCAGGGTCAAACGCTTGCACAGCAAGTCGGAACGGTAAATCAGATATACCGGTCATAGGCGCAACCAATACATTTGATTTTAACTTAAGCTTGCCGATTTGAATTTGCGCGTTATTGTTTTTCATAGTCATTATTTGCCTTTAAAGGGAAAAATCAACTTGCACAATATTTCATCACTCAAAAATACGAAAATAGCAGTCCTAATCGTTGCTGCAGGCCGCGGGCATCGTGCTAATACTGGTGCGGGCGCCGGACTGCCAAAACAGTACCGTGATTTGGGCGGCGAAATGATCCTAACCAAAACTCTTAAATGTTTTGCAAATTTTGCACACATAGTGGTTGCTATTCATCCTGATGATACAAAACTTTTTACGCAAGCATGTAAAAATATTGACAAGGAAATCATGAGCATTGAGGGCGGTGCTACCCGTACCGCATCTGTTAGTGCCGGGCTAGAAACTATGCGCGACTATGCACCTGATATTGTTCTTATCCATGATGCCGCTCGTCCATTCCTTAAGAGCGAAACAATCCGCAATGTCATTGCAACGCTCGACAAGAAGAACGCCGCCGTCCCTGCTCTGCCGATTGTTGATGCCGTTAAAACACTGGACGGCTCACCCTTAGACCGTGAGCAAATAAGACGCGTACAAACACCGCAAGGATTTCACTACGATAAAATTATGCAAGCATATGATGATATTGCGGATGGCGCAGATTTTTCTGATGACATTGAAGTCGCGAGACAGGCTGACATGAGCATTGGGTTTAGCGCAGGCGATCCCGAAAACATCAAACTAACCTTTGAGGATGACTTTATGCGTACTGATAATATGATCAGCATTACCGGTTCTGGTTACGATGTTCATCAAATCTGTGTTGGCAAAACATTATTCCTCTGTGGCGTGGAAATTGACACTGGGTTTTCTCTCAAAGGTCATAGTGATGCTGATGTTGGGCTACATGCTCTCACGGATGCCCTGCTCGGAGCAATCTCTGCCGGAGACATTGGCGATCATTTTCCGCCGTCTGATGATAAGTGGAAAGGCGCAAACTCAAGTCTATTCCTTAAACATGCAGCAGAACTCGTCCGCGCCAAAGATGCAGTCATAGACCATGTGGATGTGACCCTCATTTGCGAAAAACCAAAAATTAAACCGCACCGCGAGGCTATGCGGGCAAAAATAGCAGAAACGCTAGACCTCACTATAAACAGAGTGAGCGTTAAAGCCACGACAACCGAAGGCCTAGGCTTTACGGGGCGCGGTGAAGGCATTGCGGCAAGTGCAACAGCAAGTATTCGCGTGCCAACATGAATGATGAAATTCGCACACTTGCCAAGCAAGTCATTGAGGCGGCAGGTAGGCAACATCTCACTATTGCCACAGCAGAAAGCTGCACGGGCGGCGGTATCGGTGCGGCACTGACTTCGGTTTCTGGGTCATCTAACGTATTCGAAGGCGGCATTATTTCTTATGCAGATGATGTGAAAATTAATCTTTTAGATGTCCCTAAAAAGACAATCAAAAAACACGGCGCGGTCAGTCAACAAACGGCAAAAACTATGGCCGAAGGGGCGCGGAAAGCGTTATCTACAGATATAGCTATATCGGTTACCGGTATAGCGGGCCCAAAAGGCGGCACAAAAGAGAAACCAGTCGGTACGGTTTGGATTGGTTTGGCGCAGAAAGGTTGTGATACTAAAGTAGAGTGCTTCATATTCGCAGATAAAGGACGAGAGAGTGTAAGGGCTGATACTACTCAGCAGGCTCTAAAGCTGTTGAAACAAGCTCTAAATACCGGCGAATATTAGATCATCCGTAAATCTATACTCTTATCTCCAACAGGCGGACAAATTTTATTGGCGCGCCGCTCGAATGCGTTCATGATTGAATGAGCGGCGCTATCTATTTTATTCTTAACCAAGAATTGTAGCGGTGCCGCCTTCAAAGTAACATCCACTTCAAAATCTAATTGGGTAGAACCGTCGGATAATCTATGGAAAGTCCATATATTTTTTAAACTGCGCACAGCACCGCCGTGACCTGATTTTTCTATTTTAATACACAGATTTTCGCGGTCAGCTGTTGCCAATGAACGAAATGTCTCGCTGACGAATTTATATTGCACTGCCACGTCTACCGTAAGTGCCTTGGTCGTTGGCGTGGGGGTTTCACTTTTTAAAATCCGTACCGACGAGATGAAGCTGATAAATTTTGGATAATTTTCCACATCAATGACCATGTCGAGCAAGTCTTCAGGACTCTGGAACAACCTTTTTTGGCGATGAATGCGCATTAATGGCCTTTTTTAGCTCTTCTGGCTGCTCTCAATTTTTCAAAATCTGCATCCGCATGATAACTAGAACGCGTGAGCGGCGTAGCCGAGACCATGAGAAACCCCTTGGCGCGGGCAATCGTTTCGTAAGCTTTAAACTCTTCAGGGGTAACAAACCGTTCTACGGCCGCATGTTTGCGAGTTGGTTGTAGATATTGACCGATTGTGAGAAAATCTACGCCTGCGACACGCATATCATCCATAACCTGCATGATTTCTTCTTTACTCTCACCGAGCCCAACCATGAGGCCGGATTTAGTAAATTGCTCTGGGTCACGCTCTTTGACCCGCTCTAAAAGACGTAG
>JAJFFM010000141.1 GCA_021776675.1 Robiginitomaculum sp. | reverse complement strand
GCCGCGTCTACGGGCATTGTCGGTGCGACCGTAGTGACTATGGGCCTATTGTCCTTACCGACTATGTTAAAGCGCGGTTATGCGCCTTCATTGGCATCAGGATCCATAGCGGCATCCGGAACACTTGGCCAAATAATCCCGCCTTCTATTGTATTAGTGATTTTAGGAGATCAACTTTCCAATGCATTTCAAGAAGCCCAACGTAGCCACGGTTTAGTAAGCGACGGCGTTGTTTCCGTCGGAGATTTGTTTGCGGGTGCCCTACTCCCGGGATTAATTCTCGTAATGTTATATGCGATTTATATTGCAGTAATCGCCGTTTTAAAGCCGCATATGGCACCTGCTACGGGTTGGAACAAAGATGTGCATATGGGCAGGTTTATACGCCGTACACTTAAAGCTATGCTGCCGCCACTTCTATTGATTGTTGCTGTCCTCGGCTCTATCTTATCAGGATATGCAACACCAACCCGTGGGGCTGCACTTGGTGCATTAGGTGCAATTTTTCTTGCCGGATATAAATTGGCTGACGATAAACCCAATATTCGCAAGCTTATTATACTTTCTGCATTTGGGCTAATGGCTCTGATTGCTATTGACCTATCCGGTGTGGACATGCGGTTTAATCAAATTGGCTGGCTGATAAACGAGCGCATAGCTGTCACATTTGCTTTGTTATTTACTGCAATTGCAGTTCTTGGCACGGTCGCAGCCCTCAGTTATCTAAAAGGGCATGGGCAATTGGCCGAGGTATCCCGCTCCACCATGCATATAACCTCTATGGTGTTCGTCATATTGATTGGTGCAACCATGTTTAGTTTAGTGTTTAGGGGGTTCGGCGGTGATAAATTAGTTGCTCAAATGCTATCATCAGCCCCAGGCGGCGCTGTAGGTGCTTTAATATTAGTCATGATTGTGATGTTTTTGTTGGGTTTTTTCCTAGACTTTATAGAAATTACATTTGTTGTCGTACCCTTGGTGGCCCCACCGCTCATGGCTATGGGGATGGACCCAATCTGGCTCGGTATTTTGATGGCGCTTAATCTGCAAACAAGCTTCCTTACACCGCCCTTCGGGTTCGCACTGTTCTACTTACGCGGTGTAGCCCCGCCCGAAGTCACGACAACGGCTCTCTATAAGGGTGTCATTCCCTTTATCGGAATACAGATATTCGTAATTATGTTGGTCGCCTTCTTCCCTGAGATAGCAACGGTATTGCCAAAAATGATGGCGAGCTAAGTGCATACAAAAAAGCATCCCAGACAAAATCTGGGATGCTCATAAACCTCAATTGTTTATGGTTTATTCGCTAACGGGATTACCGTCAGCGTCGATTTCAGCAATCGGATACCCAAGTGTAGTCAGTTCTTCCATAACCACAGCCTTATCACCAACGACGACCATAATCATATCGTCCAAGCTCAAATGTTTTGTCGCTAGGGCGTTAAGTTCGTCTTTAGTTACGTTTTTCAGAATATCGTTTTGCGCATCAACATAGTCCGGTGATAAACCGTAAAGCGCGACCTCTGACAGATAACTAAGTTTTTGACGCGGTGTCTCGTAACTCCGGGCATCACGCTGACCAAGAGAAGCTTTCATGAATGATAGTTCTTGATCCGTAAGGCCGTCTTTCTGTACCCCACCAATTTCATTGACGAATTGGCGAATAGAATCAGTTGTTGTATTGGCACGAACACCAGCCTGCGCACGAAAAGCACCGCGCAACTCATTGCCGTAGAAGAACGAACGGGCACCATATGTATAGCCCTTATCCTCACGTAAATTCAGATTAATACGCGAGTTAAATGCTCCGCCAAGATTATAATTCATCAACTCATTGCGGTAATATTCACCCGTAGCATCAAAATTTAAGGCCCGCTTACCAATGCGGATTTCACTTTGCGCCGCATCAGGCTTATCAATAAAATACAGCGTACCCGTTTGCAATTCCGGGAATGTATTCAGAGTAGGTTCGGCCATATGTTCGCCTTGCCAATCACCAAATACATTCAGTTTCTTGGCTATTTGGTTGCGCGGTAAGTCGCTAACCACCAATATTTGGCTGTTCTTCGGACCATATGCATTGGCGTAAAACGATTTCACATCCTCTAATGTTAATGCACTGACAGTATCAATTGTACCGCTATCCGCCCGGGCAAAACTATTGTCTTTACCAAATAATAATTCAGTAAATGCATTTGTCGCCGTGGCACTCGCGTTCTTTTTGTTGTTTTTGATGCCTTCAATTGATTGTTTTTGAAGCCTGTCAAAGTCCTCTTGCGTAAATTTTGGAGCAGTTAGTTTCTCCAAAGCAATTTCCAAGGTCTTATCCAGATTTGCCGTTAAGGTACGGATATTTACTGTGGTAAATTGATCACCTGAACCAAAACTTACACTTGAACCAAGCTTGTTAAGCGCATTGGATAGTTCTTCTGCACTATGAGTTTGGGTGGCTTCGTCCATCATGGCGGAGGTAATTGCTGCTAAACCAAGCTTATCAACACTTTCTCGAGTTTGCCCAGCTGGTATCCGCAGTCTAATGGTTGTTGTCGGCACTTCGGAATTTACGGCACCCGTTATAGAAATACCGTTTGCGGTTTTTGCTGAATAAACTTCAGGAATTTTAATTGTAGGATTTGCACCTGGTGTCGGAATGACGGAACGATCAAAGTCTGATGTTCCTGGGCGCAACTCAATCCCATTTCCCGATGTGTTGGCTGGGATGGTCCGCTCATACATAGACCAAGTATCAGGCTTGATAATTGCGTCTGGCTGACCTTTGGGGACAATACTCATGACAACAGCGTGCTTGTCTTTGATATATTTCTTATAGACACGCATCACGTCTTCTTTGGTGACGTTTTCATAGCGAGCAATATCATTTTTGATATAGTCTGGGTTACCGCGCATATATTGATATTGCGCTAGTTGTGACATTTTACCCGAAACACTCTCAAGCCCGTATACCATGCCCGAGACAATCCCGGCTTTTACGCGCTGAATGTCGTCATCATTGGCACCGCCGCGTTCTTCGAATTCAACCAGTGATGCACGGGCAAGCTCTTCCAATTCAGCAAGAGTATTCCCCGGTGTTGGCAGTGCGAGTAAAGTAAATGTACAGCTTAACTCTGCACAACTATGCCCTGCACTGGCCTGTACGGCTTTACCGTTTTTGACCATATTTTTATACATAAGGGAAGTTTTTCCAGAACCCAAAATGTCCATAAGCACATCAAGCGGGGCTTCGTCTTCGCTATACACATGTGTGGTTGGCCACGACATATACATCAACGGCAGTGCCACATTATCTTCCATAGAAATATAACGGTCGGCGTCAAGCGTAACTGGTGTATAAGCCGGGGTAGTTACTTCTGGCCCGCGCGGAATACCGCCGAAATACTTTTTAATCCATTCGAGTGTTTGCTCTTCATCAATATCGCCGCCTATGGTCAAAGAGGCATTATTCGGCCCGTACCAGCGTAAAAAGAAGCTTTTCAAATCATCAAGATTTGCACGGTTCAAATCTTCAATATACCCAATAGTCAGCCAAGAATATGGGTGGCCTTCTGGGTACAGAGCTTCATTAACTTTTTCGCGCAGTAGACCGTAAGGGCGGTTATCATAGTTTTGCCCACGCTCATTTTTGACAGTTTCGCGTTGGTTTTCGAATTTCTCTTTAGTCACAGCATCCAAAAAGAAACCCATGCGGTCTGCTTCTAACCACAACATCCGTTCCAATTGATTGGACGGTACGGTTTCATAATAATTAGTGCGGTCAGTATTTGTAGAACCGTTGAGTGTACCCCCACTTTCGGTGATTAATCCAAAATGCTGCTCATCGGCTACATTTTCAGAACCTTGGAACTGCATATGCTCAAAGAAATGGGCAAACCCAGAACGCCCTGCTTCTTCGCGGCCTGAACCGACATGATAAGTTACGTCTACATGGACAAGTGGATCAGACTTATCCGTATGCAATATAACGGTAAGACCATTGTCAAGTACATATTTGTTATAGGGAATAGCTACTTCGCCGCTTTTGGCTGATACAGATTCGATTATGGTAAATCCGTCAACATTTACGTCTGGTGTGCCCGTTTTAGGTTCACAAGCCGCCAATGCGAAAACGGCAGTACTCATCAATAGAAACTTTCTCATATTATTTTCCCAAGTTATGTTTGTTTTTGACCCTTATAAGGTTTATTGATAAACAGTAATGAAAAAGACAGGTAAGTAAAGTTAAATCCGTGTAGGGTTTAATAAATAAAACCAAATTCATATATGTTATGAAGACAGAGTAAAAACTACGTGACAAATAAGAATCAGGTAGCTATATAACACTTAATTACACGATGCCTCCCACAGGATGGGAACGGCGGCTCTCACAAGGGGCCGTTTTTTTATTGTCAAAATTCAGCCTATATTGGCATGGCCAACATTGACTTGTATGTGGCATCACAAAGGAGACTATTTTGAAGACCAAGACAAATATGGATGAACGGATATTAGCGGTAGCCGCCCCTGTCGCGCAAGACATGGGCTACGGAATCGTGCGTATCCGCGTACAGGGGGGTAATCGCAGTGTTGTGCAAATTATGGCAGAACGTTTATCAGACGGCTTGATGAATGTATCCGACTGCGCCCAGCTATCACGCGCCCTATCTTCGACCTTCGAAGTCGAAGATCCGATCGATGGTGCTTATGTACTAGAAGTTTCTTCTCCCGGGTTAGACCGTCCGCTCACCGACATGAAACACTTCGAGCAATATGCCGGGCAGTTGGCACGACTTGAACTGGATAGGTTTGTTGAAGGCCGCAAGCGTTTTCGCGGTATTCTCGCAGGAATTGATGGCGATAATGTTGCTATTGATCTAGACAAAGAAGACGAGACCGCGCTGATACCATTTGCCTGGATTAGCGAGGCTAAGCTTTTGATCACTGATGAAGTGATTAAAAAAGGCCAAAAACAGTCCCCCAAAAATTCAAAGAAGAAAACGAATAAAAAACCTAATAAGAAAACTTCACCTCAAAAAGGAGACATCTGATGTCAACAGCAGGAATTAGTGCTAATAAATTGGAACTTTTGCAAATCGCGAAAGCTGTAGCCCAAGAAAAGTCTATCGATAAAGAAATTGTACTTGCTGCGATTGAAGAAGCTATCCAAAAAGCTGCCGGGCAACGCTACGGTACTGAGAACGATATACGTGCTAGTTTGAACCCTGTTACGGGCGAGATGTCTCTTAAGCGCGTGATTACGGTTGTTGAAGAGGTTGAAAACGAATCAGCTCAAGTTGATTTGGTAACAGCCATGCTTGATAATCCGGATGCCGAAATCGGCACAACATTCGAGACGCAGTTACCTCCTATTGAATTTGGTCGTGTGCAAAGCCAAATGGCCAAGCAAATAATCATGCAAAACATTCGTGACGCTGAACGTGCGCGTCAATTTGAAGAGTATAAAGGCCGTGTCGGCGAGATTGTCTCTGGGATTGTTAAGCGTGTTGAATACGGTCACATCATTATGGACCTTGGTCGTACCGAAGCCATTATCCGCCGCGAGGAAACTTTGCCGCGCGAAAACGTAAAAAGTGGTGACCGCCTACGCGCCTATATTCTTGAAGTACGCGAAGAACAACGCGGCTCGCAGATTTTCTTGTCCCGCTCTTGCAACGAATTTATGGCTGCTTTATTTGCCCAAGAGGTTCCAGAAGTTTACGAAGGTATTATTGAAATCGTTGCCGTAGCGCGCGACCCAGGTTCCCGTGCCAAAATTACTGTGCGTACGTCTGATGCTTCCGTTGATCCTGTCGGTGCTTGTGTGGGTATGCGCGGTTCACGCGTACAAGCGGTTGTTAACGAGTTACAAGGCGAACGTATCGATATCATTCCTTGGAATGATGATACCGCAACCTTTATCGTCAACGCGCTTCAGCCTGCTGAAGTTAGCAAAGTCGTCATGGACGAAGAAGAAAACCGTATCGAGGTTGTTGTTCCAGATGATCAATTGTCGCTAGCGATTGGCCGCCGTGGTCAAAATGTTCGCCTCGCATCTCAACTATCCGGTTGGGCTATCGACATTATGAACGAAGAGCAAGAAAGCGAACGCCGCAATAAAGAGTTCAAAGAACGATCCGAGCTGTTTATGGAAGCGCTGGACGTGGACGAAATGATTGCGCAGGTATTGATTGCCGAGAGTTTCACCAATTTGGAAGAAGTTGCTTATGTAGCCCCCGAAGAAATTTCCTCCATAGAGGGTTTTGACGAGGCAACAGCAACCGAACTACAAACGCGTGCCCGTGAGTTCCTAGAGAAAACAGCTCTTGAGCAAGACGAAACTCGTAAAGCAGCTGGTGTTGAAGACGCCGTTCTAACAATTGAAGGTGTGACTTTACCAATTGCTGTCGTGTTTGGTGAAAACGAAATTAAAACCGTTGAAGATGTAGCGGGTATGATCCCTGACGACCTTCGTGGTTATAATGAAATGGTGGACGGTGAACGCACACATGAAGACGGTATTTTGGAAAGCTTTGGTCTTTCAGCTGATGCGGCTCAAAACATGATTATGCAAGCTCGTGTCTTGGCTGGATGGATTAAGCCGGAAGACCTGATTGTTGAAATTGAAGAAGAAGAAATCGTCGTGGATAAAAACGCCGCTCCAACTGCTGAGGATGTATTTGGTTCTTGAGTATAAATCCTGACATAACACCTGAGCTTGAAAGCCAGCCAGAAAACTTGCAGAAAAAAACTGGGAAATTATCTGGAAATTCATCCGGTAATTCACATGGTCACAAACCACGTGAGCGGAAGGATATTGTTTCAGGCGAACTACGCAATCCAGACAAAATGCTGCGCCTAGTGTATGGCCCAGACGGACAAGTTGTTGCAGATATTTACGGTAAACTCCCCGGACGTGGTGCGTGGATTGAAGCAAGCCGCGCATCTGTGGAAAAGGCTATCAAAGCCGGTATATTTGCACGTGCAGCTAAGCGTAAAGTTATTGTGAGCGATAATTTTACCGATACCATAGAAGCGGGTCTGTCAGCAAGGGTTTTGGGCATGTTAGGTATGGCTAAGCGAGCAGGACAACTGGAGAGCGGATTTGAAAATGTCCGTTCTTGCGCTCGATCCGGCGAAGTTGGTGTTCGTATTGAGGCCAGTGATGGTCAGCCAGATGGCCGCTCGAAAATACGTGTAGTGGTTAAAGCCATAGCCAAAGAACTGGAAGTACCAATGCCAACTTTGATTGGGTGTTTTACCAGTACTGAACTGGGCCAAGTAGTTGGTCGTGATAATATGGTTCACGCATGTGTCCATAAAGGAAAGATGGCTAAAGCTATTACTTGCGAGATTGAGCGCTTGGCAGGTTTTCGCGAACTTGTACCAAGTGATTGGCCAGATAGGGAACATGAGAGTTTAAATACGACTAATATTGATGCTGAGATTAGCAGTGATATTGGTGGTGGAATTTAGTTGCATGTGGGCTAAACCCCGCTAGGGTGCGCCCACTTTAGAAGAGCCTATAAACAGCGCCGTTATGAAGCGTCTGTTTTGGGGTATAGAGAGACGATATGAGTGATACAGATAATAACAATTCTGGTAATAACAATTCTAGTAATAACAATTCTGGTAATAACAATTCTGGTAATAACAATTCCAGTGATAAGCCAGCACGTAAGCCGATGTCCTTAGGTGGGCCTAGAGGCGGTGCTGGTGCGCGTTCTAACTTTTCCAAAGGCCGTACTAGTGCGGTTGTTGTTGAAAAGAAAAAACGCCGTTTGGTGAATGCGCCTGGAGCCCCTGCTGCGCCAGGTGGTTTAGGTGTAGCTGTACCACCTGCTCCCGAGAAAAAAGTTGACCAAGATGCTATCGCTGCAAGACGTCTCGGCTTGTCCAAAGAAGAATATATAAAACGGCAACAAGCCGTCGGCAAAGCACAAGCTGAAAAGACGGTTCGTGACCAAGCCCGTGCAGATGAGCGTAAAGCACTTGCAGAACGCGACGAATTAGACAGGGCAGCCTTGGCTTCAAGAAAAGAGGCCGATGCACTAGCCGCCGTTGAAGCAGCTCGTATTGCAAAAGAAGAAAAAGCAGCTGCAGAAGCTGCGCGCCGTGCGGCTCGCCCTATAGCAGGTGGCCCTATTCGCAAACCAAAGCCAGTACAAGCCGCTTCGGACAAACCTGAACCGTCTGCTGATCCTGCTAAACCCGTGCCAGATGCATCAGCTTTAGAGCGAGCTGGTGGCCGGATTAAAAAAGCTAAACCACAATACCAAAAGCAAAATCGTTCGCGTAAAAACGAACCTACACGTCGCCGCGGCAAACTTACCATTGTCAGCGCACTAGCTGGTGATGAAGAACGGCAGCGTTCTCTCGCCTCTGTGAAACGCGCTCGTGAACGTGAAAAACAACGTCGTGGTGGCAGTAACAACGACAAAGACAAGGTTTACCGCGAAGTGGTGGTTCCTGAAACAATCACTGTTGGCGACTTGGCCAACCGTATGTCTGAACGCACCCATGCCGTCATCAAATATTTGATGGAACAAGGCGACATGTCCAAAGCTGATGATGTCTTGGACGCGGATACAGCACAATTAATCGTAGAAGATTTCGGTCATACTGTAAAACGTGTTGCAGAAAGCGATGCAGAGGCCGAAGCCTTTACACCAACCGACGATGATGACGATGAAGCGGATATGAAACCACGTCCGCCCGTTATTGCTATTATGGGTCATGTTGACCACGGTAAAACTACTTTGGTAGATGCTTTGCGTACTACAGATGTTGCAGGCGGTGAAGCTGGCGGTATTACCCAGCATATTGGTGCTTATCAGCTCAAACTTAAATCCGGTGAGACAATTACTGTGCTCGATACGCCGGGACATGCAGCATTTTCTGATATGCGCACACGCGGTGCAGCAGCCGTTGATATTGTAATTTTAGTCGTGGCTGCGGATGACGGTGTTATGCCGCAAACAATCGAGAGTATTAAATACGCAAAAGCTGCAAACACACCAATTATCGTTGCCATCAACAAGATGGATGCGCCCGAAGCCAATCCAAAGAAAATCGAAGAAGATCTTCTACGCCACGAAATTATCACTGAGAGTATGTCTGGTGACGTTCAAACAGTTCAGGTTTCTGCTCTTAAGAAAACGGGACTTGATAATTTGGCTGAAGCCATTGTTAATCAGGCTGAGTTGATGGAACTTAAGGCAAATCCAAACCGCCGCGCGGACGGGGTTGTAATCGAATCAAAGGTTGCCAAAGGCCGCGGCCCTGCGGCTACTTTATTAATCAATCGCGGAACACTGAAGCGCGGCGACATTGTCGTGGCTGGTGAACATTGGGGTAAAGTCAAAGCCATCATGAATGAACGTGATGCCAGACTTAAATCTGCTGGTCCGTCTGAACCCGTTGAAGTGCTCGGCATGGACGGAGCCCCTGCTCCGGGCGAAGCTTTTGCAGTTGTCCGTAAGGAATCCAAAGCCCGCGAAATTACGGAATATCGTCAACGACGTCGCAAGCAAGCGAATGCCGCAGGACCAATTGATGCTGCGACATCAATGGAACAAATGTTAACGAAATTAAAAGACAAATCAGTCGATGAAATGGCCTTGTTGGTCAAAGCCGATGTTCAAGGTTCCGTCGAAGCTATTCGTTCGTCCGTTGAAGCTCTCGGTAATGAAGATGTCCGCGCCCGTGTTATCCACGGTGCTGCTGGTGGTATCAATGAGAGCGATGTCATGCTTGCTAAGTCTGCAGACGCCCCGATTATTGCCTTTAATGTGCGTGCTAACCGTCAAGCTAAAGATTTGGCTGAGCGCGAAGGTGTAGAAATTCGGTATTACTCCATCATTTATGAATTACTTGATGATGTGAAAGGCGTGCTCGAAGGCATGCTTGCGCCGGAACGCAAAGAGACATTCATCGGTTACGCAGAAATTCTGCAAGTATTTGACATCTCCAAACTTGGCAATATTGCGGGCTGTAAAATTACAGAAGGCAAAGTCGAGCGCGGTGCAGGTGTACGTTTGTTGCGTGATGATGTGGTTATTCATGAAGGTGAGTTATCAACGCTGAAACGCTTTAAAGAAGAAGTGCAAAAGGTTGTCGCCGGACAAGAATGCGGTATGGGCTTTGAGAACTATCACGACCTTAGAAAAGGCGATGTTATTGAGTGTTTCACAGTAGAGATGTTGGACAGAAAACTGGATTAATCGACAAATTCCTCAGTAAGTTAAGACATGAAAAAACAAGCCAAACAGCCTAGTCAGAGACAACTGCAAGCCGGCGAGCTTATCCGCCGCGCTTTGGTTGACATTATGGCGCGGGAAGATTTCCGCGATCCTGATTTGAAGGGTGTATCTATTACCGTTTCCGAAGTACGTGCTGCACCTGATTTGCGTACGGCGCGGGTTTATGCGGCACCACTGGGCGGACAAAACACGCCGGAAGTTGTTGCTGCCCTGAACCGTTGTGCCAAATTTTTGCGCGGGAAATTAGGACATGAGCTCAAGATGCGCTCTACACCAACACTCAGATTTGAAGTCGATACAACTTTCGACGTAGCATCAGAAATGAATGCCCTTCTAGCCCGCCCAGAGATCGCCAGAGATTTAGAAAAAAGCGATTTAGAAAAAAGTGATTTAGAAAAAAGAGATTTGGACTAAGTGATTGAAATTACTTTACCTTATTTGGGGGCAGAGTTTCATCAAAATTTAGTACACTATATTTTTCTAAAATTGCCTGAACATGATTGACATCAATCTCTTTGATTGTTCCGCGTTCACTGGTTACTGTAGTGGCCTTTAAAATAGCATTGTAAATAGCCTCTTCAGTCGCTTCAACAGTTGCTTGAAATAATGGTGACATAGCGACATTAGTGAGGGTTTGTGTAGGCACAGGCTTAAGGCTGCTTCTATTTCTGCGAACCGACTTGTTAGTAGAGAAAGCAATGACATAATCGCCGGAACTATTATGTGCGATAGATCCCGTGCGGCCTAATCCCATCATGGCTCGTTTGGCCATGCGATCAAGATTGCGGGACAAAATAGGCGCGTCAGTTGCAAGAACAATCATGATAGATCCCCCGTCACTAGGCCTGATACCAGCACGGGCCTCCTCAAGGTGTTTTTTGAATGCATATTCATTAAGCTCTCTTCCAACTGGTGCTCCGTTCATGGTTAGATCGCCATCAAAATTTGTTTGCACTAAAACGCCTACCGTATAACCCCCAAGAGATTCCGGTAACACTCTGGAGCTTGTGCCTATTCCACCCTTCCAGCTAAAAGCTTGTGTGCCGCGGCCAGCACCAATACTACCCTCTTCAACTGCTCCGGATTTAGCATTTTCCAGTGCCTTAACCACATAGTCAGCCTTAATTGCATTTTTCGACCACATATTATTAAGGCGGCTGTCATTGGTCTCTCCAACGACAGGGTTTAATGTGTGTTGCCCTTCGCCAGGTTTAGCCAGCTGCCAATCTTTAAGAGCATCAGCTGCTTTCCATACACATAATGTGCAGGTCAAAATAATTGGTGTTTCGATTTCACCAAATTCGCGAATTTGTGTCTCGCCAACCATTTTACCATAACCATTTCCAACATGTACCCATGCAGGAATAGGATCTATATATAGATTGTGATCTGACGGAATAATGGCTGTCACGCCCGTTCTAATATCTTCGCCATGGTTTACAGTATGGTGACCAACTCTGACACCGACAACATCTGTTATGGCATTAAATTCTCCGGGAGACATTGTACCGACTTGCAAACCAATATCACGTGCCCTTGGCCTGTTATTATCGTCTGCAAAAACATAGGATGAAAGCGAAATAGAAAGGGTTGTTGCTGTGATAAGTTTGCATAAAAATGAGTACATTATATATTTTCCTTTATCTTAAGTATTGAGAGTAAGCTCTTATAGCTCATGAAGCCAGTTACAAATTTCTTCGATACCCTGCCTGATATTAGATAAATTGGGCAGCGGGTTTTCATTATTTAGTATTTGCGCCCCGTCAAAATCAACGAAAGCGAGACGAACAGTTAGACTTTCATCCGTCATACCGAAAGCACTACCCGGTAGGAGTGCGACACCCCTGTCGTTCATAAGGGCATTGGTTAAGTCTTCACTTGTACTTATGCCCCTAGCTTTTAGTTTATCCCTGAATTGTTTGAATTCTGGAAATAAGTAAAACCCACCTTGTGCTTCATGAACATTAACCCCAGCCTGCCGCAGGTTCTGTGTACAATAGCGACTAATCTCATTGAATATCTTAATTTGCTTACCCAGGAAAATTTTTGCGGACTGTATGTCTTCATAGGCAAGGGTTGCGCCCATTTGTATAGGGCTTGGTGCACATGAATAAGTCTCCGAAGCAACACCCAACACTGCTTGAAAATATTTTTGCCCAAATTGCTCAGGTATGTGAGTAAAACCAAGTCTCCACCCACCTGCCCCACACCATTTGGACAAACCTGAGGTTAAAATACTAGCCTCAGGATAAAATTGATCCAAGGTTGAATTGTCTTTCGCAAAACTTAAAAGGCTGTAAATTTCGTCAACTATGACTATGATATTATGCTTACGCATTATTAAGGCCAATGCTTGAAGTTCTTGTGCAGAATAGGTTTGACCAGTTGGGTTACTTGGGTAATTGAAAACTAAAATAAGTGGGATGTTATTATCAGTTCGTGAATTACAAAAACTGTCTAATTGTTCAGGCTTAATTTTCCAATTATCATCGAAACTAGTCTCTAGCCAACTGACACTATGCCCTGCCAACCGAGCTTGAGGCGCATATGAAACCCAACTTGGCGCAGGAAGCAAAACTTCTGCACATTCAAATGCAGCTAAAAGGCAGTATATCAATATCTTGCTACCTGCTCCAACAATTATCTGTCCTGATGACAAATTTTTATTTTCTAAACTATTATGGAAACTAGCAATAGCTTCTCGTAATGGCGGGTGTCCCTGAACACTCATATATTCTTTTCTATGTGCAGAGTTAGCCAGAGCTTGGCGAATTTTTTCAGGTACCGGAAACGGGCTTTGTCCAAATCCAAATTTGAAAACCTTGTCTCCACTTTTGATCCGCTCTAGGGACAATTGATTTATGAGCAAAGTTTGAGAATGTTTACTTGTTCGTATGTAAGGTGCAATTGTTTTCATAACACTATTCTTAATTTCAAAATGTCTACGTTAAATACCTAACCTAATTCTTTGCGAATATATTTCCCCGTCTCTACTGGTAGTGTTCTTGCTTTAGGAAATGCTTTTGAGAAATTTAAAAAGCCGTGTGGCAACGCCTTTTCGTGAACGTATTCCACGGCTACATCATTGTTTTCGAGATACTGTTTATATAGCATTCCCTCGGCACGTAGTGGATCCAAGCCACAGGTTAATATATAAGCTGGCGGAAGTCCTTTGAGGTTATCTTCGAACAAAGGTGAAATCCTTGTGGATTGTACATCTGCATCTACGACATAATGTTTCAATATAAATTTTAGAGCCACCACACCCAATTGTAGCATGTCCTGAGGGCCGGGTTGTTGGGGTTTAATTTCAACCATCTGCATAAGTGGATAAAACAAAATTTGAACACGTAAATCTGCGCGGTATTTCTGTGCTAAGTAGGCAGCCATATTACCGCCTGCACTATCACCGCCAATACCGATACGTGAAGAATCAATACCGTATTTAAGCCCTCCCCCTTGCAAAACCCAATTCAACACAAGTTCGCAATCATCAGGCCCCGCAGGAAATGCATATTGGGGCGCTAGTCGGTAATCCACAGACAGAACCCGCATTTTGGCGCTATCCGCTATACGCATACACACACCTTCGTGGGAATCCATAGAACAGGTTACAAAGCCGCCGCCATGCAGATATACAAGGCACGGCCCGGGGTCTTTGGAGGCACCTTTAGGCACATATAGACGCACCGGCACAGGAAAATGCTCATGGTGAACATCAAAATCAAAGACATCACGCATTTCTGGCCCTGGCGCGTCAAAATTATTGGTTAAGGTGCGGATTTTATTGTGGATTGAGTAAATTTGATCCGGCTTGATTTTCATTTTTCCAAGCTGGAGTTTCCACTCATCTGCCAAGTTTAATTCTTCGCCGCCAAGCTTCAGTTTTCCTTTTTCGAGTTTTAATTTTCTCTTATCAGTGGCCATAATTTGTCTTTCTTATTCAGGATAGTTAAGGTGTATACCCACCACCTGATAAAAACTTTCTCTCCGCATTTGTGTTTTCTCTACCTAATATTTCGTTACGGTGTGGGAACCTACCAAAGTCAGCTATTAATTTTCGGTGGGCTTTGGCATGAAATAAACTCGAATTACTGTCTAGTCGCGCATCTATGAGGCGTACACATTCATCCTGTATGTCTAGGTCTTCTGAATGCATATATGGCATATAAAAAAACTGGCGTTGGTATTGTGGTGTTTTTAAATCATGACCGCGATCCACAGCAATTCTTGCACAAGTTAAGGCTAATATATCCCAAGCGAATGCACCTTTGTTAGCTCGGTACATATTTCGGGGAAATTGATCGAGGGCTATTATGAGTGCCAGAGCTGATGCAGGTTCATTTTGCCAGCTATGTTCACTTTGTTTTAATTTTGCTGCTGCACTTATAGAAAATTCTTCGAACTTTGCCCGTATATCTGCATCAAATGCATCAGATTTAGCATACCACTTTTTCGGCCCAGATTGCTCGAACCAAAAGTCTAGTATGTCATCAGAACAGACCATTAAAACCTAATTTTTTCTTGCCCGATCTTTTTGAAAATTTCG
>JAJFFM010000015.1 GCA_021776675.1 Robiginitomaculum sp. | reverse complement strand
CCGGCACTTTTCTCTTGCACATCCATACGCGCATATAGTGTCCGCAGACCGCGCAGCGTTAAAAAACTATCAAATGGTGCACCCGTTACGCCCGTACAATTGGCCCACCAAGCTAGTTTTTCGGACATGGCCTCAGTCCTCGCAACAACAGCACCACCGACAACATCACTATGACCATTAATAAATTTTGTCGTGGAGTGGACAACAATATCTGCGCCTAGGGCAAGGGGTGTTTGGCGGGCGGGGGATAAAAACGTATTGTCGCAAACTGCCAATGCATCCGCGCCGTGAGCGGCGGCGGACAGTACTGCTATATCGCTGAGCCGCATTAACGGATTGCTCGGCGTTTCAATAAACACCAAATCGGGGTTTTTGGCGCGAATGATGTCGGGCGCATCATTGGTTGTCTGGTTGATAAATTCGACCTTGAACCGGCCTTGTTCTGCGCGGCTCAGCAGTAAACGAAATGTGCCACCGTAACAGTCATGCGGCGCAAGCACTAAACCACCATTTGGCACAAGGTTCAGCACCAAGTCTATGGCCGCCATTCCGGATGATGTAATCACCCCACCTGCGCCGCCTTCTAAATTGGCAATGGCCTGCGCGAGTGTATCTCGGTTTGGGTTGCCCCCGCGTCCGTAATCATATTTGCCCATCTCACCAAATGCCGGAAACTTATAGTTAGAGCTTAGATATAATGGTGGTGTCACTGCACCATAGGCCTCATCTTGGCCAATGCCTGCATTGACACATTTTGTCTGAGCTTGGGCCTGAGCTTGGGTTTGAATTTGGGTGTCTAGATTAAGCGGCACGGCTTTCTCCTCCCATGAAGCCCGACAGGATAGGTGCGAGCAAATCAGTTGCTTTCAAGAACGAGTCGTGGCCATAAATACTATCGATGACATGCAGTTCCGATAGCCCTGCCAGTGCATCACACAGCACTTGCATTTCTGACGGCGGGGCGAGCTGGTCCGAGCGCACGGCGATTAAAACCGTCCGTGCGATAATTTTTGCAGGGTCTACCGTGTGTAAATCTATGGACTCGGATAATGCCAAAAACCGGTTCACGGGCATAATTTTCTTATAATGTTGACCACGCGATTCCAAATAATCGCCAATATCGAATGTAGCTGGCACATCCCCGTTCGGCGCAGCACTAAACCGTTCACTAAATTCTTCAGCAGAGCGGTAAGTGGTCATGGCAAGTTCGCGAGCCAATTTTAAGCCCTCTAAGGGGTCACCTAATTTTGTCGCTAAATCAATAGTGCGGCGCTGAATACCGCGCAAAGCAACACCCATAGGCCAAGGGCGGTGCGCCGCACCAAATATGCATAAATTTTTGGCACGCCCGGGAAAGTCCTGCGCAAATGCCAGCGCAATCATGCCGCCATAACTCATACCGATTATACTATGGACACACTCGACCTGCAAATGATTAAGCAGAGCCGCCAAGCGTTTGGCTTGGTCATTCATTGTAATGGTTAAACGGTTTTCACTATTGGCAGTACCCGGCGCACAATCAAACCCCAATACTTGCACATGGTTTAAATCTATTGGTCCGCCAGGGTAAATCATATCTGACCACCAACCACCGGAACCGTCTTTGCCGTCAATACCGTCCGCTACAAAACGAGATGCCGATATGCCGCCCGGCACAACAACTAATGGCGCACCTTCGCGTCCGTATAATCTGCCTTGCACCACGTCGTCTTTAAGCACACCGCCGTGCTCTAGCAGGAAATCACCTAAATAAATTTCTACATCCCTTATTTCGACATAATTGCCCATAAGCCGCTCCTGCATTCATCTCACAGAAACGAAAGCTTGAGCAAAGCTGAGTAAAACGGTAAAAACAGGAACAAGTAAAAAGCTGATGCCTAACCCTATTGGGAGCGGCTTTGCTCTTTCCTCATCTGTCACGGCTCATTTCCAGTTTTCTGGGTTAACAAGCTACCGTAGGACTTAGCACCTTTCCAAAATGTCTTCACATTTCGGTGGTTGCTCCAGCTTCAAAGGGCCTATCCCTCCACTGGTCTTGATGAATGTCTAAAATGAGCGAGTTTTGAGGTGACGTCAAGAGGTTTTTGTATGTGGGTGGTGCGGCCACACTAAAACATAGACTTTGTCATCCCGGGCCTGACCCGGGATCTCGAAACTTAAAATTAAATATGAGGTCCCGGCTCTACGCTACGCTTGGCCGGGATGACAATTAGAGAGGCATCAAACCTTTTCAACAAACCCGTCGAGGACTTTTTTGTTGCCTGCTTTTTCAAAGGCTACGTCTAATTTGTTACCTGTTGCGCTAGTGATACGGCCGTATCCGAATTTTTGGTGAAAGATACGCTCACCAATTTTGAAACTATTGCCTTTGTCCCGTGTAGGTTTGCGAACGGCGGTACCTTCTATAGTTTTATTCTTCTGAAACCTTTGCCAACCGGGGGATTTTGGTTTTGTGTAACCCCCACGCGTATTAGTATCGAAACTCTCGACGAAACTTTCCGATACACCCGTATAACCGCCTGCCGCATTGCCTTGACTGCCAAAATATCCGGTGTCAGATTTGACCTCTACATGTTCGGGCGGGAGCTCGTCGATAAACCTTGAAGGTATACTGGCTTGCCATTGGCCGTAAATTTGGCGGTTAGCGGTGAAGTAAATTTCGGCGCGTTCGCGTGCGCGGGTGATACCCACATAGGCGAGACGTCGCTCCTCCTCCAGACCAGCTATACCGCTCTCGTCCAAAGATTTCTGCGACGGGAAAGAGCCTTCTTCCCAACCCGGTAAAAACACCAATGGAAATTCTAACCCCTTAGCACCGTGCAAAGTCATCAAACTGATCTTATCATCATCCGCCCCACCGGTTTCCATATCCAAAACCAAAGAAACATGATCCATATAGCCTTCCAGCGTATCAAATTCGCCCATGGCTTGGATTAACTCTTTTAAATTATCCAAACGCCCATCTGCCTTGGGGTCCGTATCGTTTTGCCACATGGCGGTGTAGCCGCTCTCGTCTAGGATTTTCTCGGCCAGTTCCGTATGGCGCAAGTCGGCCATAGCGGCGCGCCAACGGTCTATGTCGAGCAAGAACGCCCGTAAAGCCGTGCGGGCTTTGCCGCGTATTTCGTCGGTTTTGGTGATTTGCCGTGTCGCTGCTTCCAGCGAAATTCCCATGGCCCGTGCGGCCAATTGTAGTTTTTGGATGGTCACTGCGCCTATGCCGCGCTTGGGGGTGTTGACGATACGCTCAAACGCTAAATCGTCGGTATCGGACCGCACCGTGCGCAGATAAGCATGGGCATCACGAATTTCCATACGCTCGAAAAATCTTGGGCCGCCAATGACGCGGTAAGGTAGGCCCAGCGCGATAAACCGTTCTTCAAACGACCGCATTTGACGCGACGCCCGCACCAATACGGCTACATCATTATACAGCCGCCCGTTGGAGAACCAGTTTTCGATCTCAGATGAAATCACCCGCGCCTCTGCGTCGCCGTCCCATACGCCGGAAACTACAACTTTTTCGCCGCCCTCTTCTTCCGTCCATAATGTCTTGCCGAGACGGTCTTTGTTGGCAGTAATTAATCCAGAAGCCGCGCCCAATATATGTTCTGTCGAGCGG
>JAJFFM010000140.1 GCA_021776675.1 Robiginitomaculum sp. | reverse complement strand
GACCTGATTTGGTGTTCTCAAGTATCAATTCAGAGCCTAATATAATAAAATCGTTCCTATTATATCCTGATACACGCGACCCTTTATTAGCCGTGGGTTGGACACTCATTCACGAAATTGGATTCTATCTGGTATTTGCTTTGGCACTGTTGCTGAAGCCAAAATATTTACTGCCATTTCTATTGGCTTGGGCAGGCGTTATCGGTATTGGGCAATGGGCTAATATGGGAGCAGAGCTAGGCATATTTGACCCCGTGCGTAAATTACTGTTCAGTCCCCTTACCTATGAATTTTTAGCTGGTGCGCTTGCTGGTTGGGTTTTCCATAAATGGAATGCGAGATTTGCTCTGCCCAATTTACTAGTCGGATTGGCTCTTTGGGGTGCAACATTATTTGTTTTAATATCCGCAGGCCATAGCATGATAGAAAGCCATATGGGCCGCGTCATACATTTCGCTCTACCTGCTACATTAACCGTCTACGGCCTTGCTGGTCTCAAAACCAATATGCCGAAATGTACACAGACTCTTGGCGATTGGTCATATTCTCTTTACCTGACCCACATTCTGACCCTGACCCTGTTTGGCCGCATCTGGCAGAAATTTGCGCAAGAGAGCATATGGGACAATATTCTGGTTCTTGTCATTCTAACACTGATAAGCATTGCGGTTGCAGGCCTAACCTACAAACTCATCGAAAGACCTATGGTGGTAGCTGCAAAATCCCTACGGAGACGGTTGTTTCCGCCAACGTAAAACGGGGTTTCGCGCCGCTTTGGTCTCATCCAACCTGCGCATAGGTGCATAGATCGGCGCCGCCTTGAAGAAGTCAACTTCGCCCGCTTTGGCTCGTTTAGCTAAACCCTTCATCATGTCGATAAACCTATCTAACTCAGCCTTGCTCTCACTCTCGGTTGGTTCGATGAGCATGGCACCGTGGACGACCAATGGAAAATACATGGTCATGGGGTGATAGCCTTCGTCAATCATAGCTTTGGCAAAGTCCAGAGTTTCGACGCCTGTGCCTTTGAGGAAATCATCATTAAACAGAGCTTCGTGCATACAGATACCGCCAAATGCAGGGCTCATGTCCTCCGATAAACGCGCCTGTACATAATTTGCATTGAGCACCGCGTCTTCAGTCGCTTGTTTGAGGCCGTCTGCACCGTGGCTCAGCATATAGCTCAGCGCACGCACGAACATACCCATTTGACCGTGGAATGCGGTCATTCTGCCAAAGCTGTCCGTACCGTTCACGTCTTCAACTAACTTCCATTTGCCGTTATGTTTTTCCACATATGGCACAGGCGCAAAGGGTGCCAAGGCTTCTGACAATACAGTCGGCCCGGAACCCGGCCCGCCACCGCCGTGAGGGGTAGAAAACGTCTTGTGCAGGTTTAGATGCATTGCATCAATGCCGAGATCACCCGGACGTACCCGTCCGACCAGAGCTGTAAAATTTGCACCATCACAATAGAAATACCCACCAGCGCCGTGGATTAATTCTGCAATCTCGATAATGTCGCTTTCGAACAATCCGCAGGTATTGGGGTTGGTCAGCATAATTCCAGCGACATCACTATTTTCTTTGTCATCACCAAGCTTAGTCTTTAGCGCATCCATATCCACACGACCACAATCAGTGGCAGGGATCGCATCAATGGTAAATCCGCATTGTACTGCCGTCGCCGGATTGGTCCCGTGGGCGCTTTCGGGGACAAGTACGCGGCGTTTGTGATCTGCACCTTTGGCGTCAAGGGCGGCGCGAATAGCCATCATACCGCACAGCTCACCGTGGGCACCTGCTTTGGGCGATAATGCAACTGCTGGCATGCCCGTAAGTTTCAATAACCAATCAGAAAGCTCGCCCATGACCGCGAGCGCACCCTGCACCGTACCGCGTGGTTGCAGCGGGTGCACATCGGCAAATCCGGGCAATCGCGCCATTTTTTCGTTCAGACGCGGATTGTGTTTCATGGTACAGGAGCCAAGCGGGTACACGCCCAAATCAATAGCATAGTTTTTTTGGCTCAGGCGTACATAATGGCGCATGGTTTCTGGTTCAGATAAGCCGGGTAAACCGATTTCTTCTGTCCGTTCCATTCCCCCTAGTCGGCCACCCAACCGAGATTTCACACCTTTAAGCGCAGGTAAATCTACCCCTGTGCGGCGCGGGGTTCCGATTTCAAAAATCAATTTTTCGGCCTGCGCCAAGCCTTTATTGCCGGATATGGTTTTATGCTCGCTGACAGTTACAACTTCTGGGGCCGTCTGGCGACCCTGTGTATTCATACTCATGACTTTTCTCCCCTTAGGGCATCCTCAAGTGCCAACACAAACGCATCCATATCCGTGTCTGAATTGGTTTCTGTAGCGCAGACTATCAGGAGGTCATCTTGACCGTCCATAAGGCGTGATGCATGTAGACCGCCGAGCACACCCGCAGCCACCATATCACCAACTACGTCTTTAGCTGGCTTGGATAGGCGCAATGTAAACTCGTTGAAGAAGTTTTCTGTAATCAGGTCCACGCCGTCTATTACAGAGAGCTTATCTGCAAGAGTACAAGCCTTTTCGTGGTTGATCATAGCAAGCTGTCGCAGGCCCGCCTCGCCCAATAATGTCATGTGGACGGAAAATGCGACCGTACACAGACCTGAATTGGTACAGATATTAGACGTAGCCTTTTCGCGCCTAATATGTTGTTCGCGGGTTGAGAGGGTCAGCACATATCCACGCTCGCCTTCGGCGTCGACAGTTTCCCCGCAGA
>JAJFFM010000139.1 GCA_021776675.1 Robiginitomaculum sp. | reverse complement strand
GTTGCTATTAATGTAGAGCTTATCGTACCAATCGCCATGGAAGAAAGCTTACGCTTTGCTATCCGCGAAGGCGGCCGCACAGTAGGCGCCGGAGTCGTTGGTAAAATTATTGAGTAGAGTTATCGGGTCGCTCATTATCCTTTTAGGTAACGGCGACCCATTTTTATTGTCTAAAAGTGATATCGGCCTGAAGTCCTAAAAAGAAAACAGGAAAAGAAGATTATGGAACGTCAAAATATACGCATCCGGCTTAAAGCCTTCGATCACAGGATCTTGGATCATTCGACCCAGGAGATTGTGAACACGGCTAAACGGACAGGCGCGCAAGTTCGCGGCCCAATCCCGTTGCCAACGCGCATCGAAAAATTTACGGTCAACCGTTCACCTCACGTGAACAAAAAATCCCGTGAACAATTCGAAATCCGTACGCATAAACGCATGCTCGATATCGTCGATCCAACACCTCAGACAGTGGACGCGCTCATGAAGCTCGACCTTGCTGCTGGTGTTGATATCGAGATTAAGTTGGGAGCATAATTATGTCACAACAAGCTCAAAGGTCTGGAATACTAGCCAAAAAACTCGGTATGACCCGGGTGTTTACGGAAGAGGGCTCTGTGGTACCTGTAACCGTTTTGGCGCTTGAAGGCTGTCAGGTTGTTGCCCATAAAACTCAAGAACGTGACGGTTATACGGCGCTACAACTTGGTTCGGGTACTGCAAAGCCTAAGCGTGTTTCCAAAGCCGAGCGCGAACGTTTCGCCAAGGCAAAGGTTGCGCCTAAGATGAAGCTCGTTGAGTTTCGTGTGCCGGGCGAAAACATGATTGAAGTTGGTGCTGCTCTGAGTGCAGACCATTTCGCGATTGGTCAAAAAGTTGATGTTGCGGGCATTTCAGTTGGTAAAGGTTTCCAAGGTGCTATGAAGCGTCATAATTTTGGCGGTTTGCGTGCGACCCACGGTGTATCTATTTCCCATAGATCGCATGGTTCAACTGGTCAGTGTCAAGATCCGGGCAAAGTTTTCAAAGGTAAGAAAATGGCCGGTCATATGGGTGCTGTTCGTATTACGACACAAAATGTTGAAATCGTTCGTACTGATGTTGAAGATGGTTTGATCCTTATTCAGGGTTCTGTGCCGGGCTCAAAAGGTACGTGGATTGAAATCCGTGATGCCGTTAAGGGCACCAAAGTAGACGATTTACCAATGCCAGGTAAATTCACCGTCGGTGCGCCAGAAACTAAAGAGCCGGCTAAAGCAGCGCCTGCTCCTGAAATTAAAGCGGGTGAGGAAGAATAGTCATGAAACTTGATGTGCAAACATTAGCAGCTAAGAAAGACGGGTCTGTGACCCTGGATAAAGCTGTGTTCGGCTGTGAGCCGCGCAAAGACATCCTGCACCGCATGGTGCGTTACCAAATGGCAAAACGCCGTTCCGGTACGCATTTCGTGCAAGAACGTGGTGATGTAAAGAAAACAACCAAGCGTATTGGTAATCAAAAAGGCGGCGGTACTGCGCGTCACGGTAATGGGTCTGTGTCCCAGTTTCGTGGTGGTGGTAAAGCTCACGGTCCTCGTGTTCGTGATCACGCTCATGGTTTACCAAAAAAAGTTCGGGCTATGGCACTGCGTCATGCTTTGTCTGCTAAGGCTAAATCCGGCGAAATCATCATTCTTGATGATGCTGTCCTGAAGGCGCCCAAGACATCTGATCTGAAAAGCTCATTAGCTAAACTTGGTCTTGAAAATGCATTGCTTATCAGTGGTTCTGCCGTTGATGAAAACTTTTCAAAAGCCGCCCGCAACATTCCAAACTTTGACGTATTACCGTCACAAGGTGCGAATGTTTATGATATTCTTAAGCGTCACACATTGGTACTTACTAAGCAGGCCGTTTCTGATTTAGAGGCTCGCCTCAATAAAGGAGCAGGGGCATGAGTGTAAAAACTAAATATTACGATGCTATCGTTGCGCCAATTATCACGGAAAAAGCAACTATATTGTCCGAGCATAATCAAGTGGTTTTTGAAGTGCCGGTTACGGCTACAAAGCCTGAGATTAAAGAAGCTGTCGAACAACTTTTCAAAGTCACAGTCGAAGCCGTCAATACTATACGCCAAAAAGGCAAGACCAAGAAATTTCGCGGTCATGCAGGGCGTCGTAAGATGATCAAAAAAGCCATCGTTACTCTTAAAGACGGTGACACAATTGATATCGCTAGCGGTCTGTAGGAGGAATAAATGGCACTGAATACATATAATCCAACCTCTCCTTCGCGCCGTGCATTGGTGCAGGTTAACCGTAGTGAGCTTTATAAGGGCAAGCCGGAAAAGGCTTTGACTGAAGGCTTAAATAAGAGTGGTGGTCGCAACAATGCGGGCCGTATCACTATGCGCCGTCAAGGTGGTGGTCACAAACGTTCTTACCGTATTATCGACTTTAAGCGGACAAAGTTTGATGTTCCTGCAACTGTTGTAAATCTACAATATGACCCGAACCGGACTGCATTTATCGCTCTGCTTAAATATAAAGACGGCGAAAAAGCTTATATTTTGGCGCCACAACGCCTGGCCAAAGGTGATACTGTTATCGCTGGCGCCAAAGTCGACGTAAAGCCGGGTAATGCTATGCCAATCCGCGCTATTCCGGTTGGTACTATCATCCACAATATCGAGATGAAGCCTGGTAAAGGTGGTCAAATTGCTCGCTCTGCCGGTGCATATGCTCAACTTGTTGGTCGTGATGGTGGATATGCTCAAATTAGGCTCAAGTCCGGCGAAGTCCGCCTGATCCATCAAGAATGTATGGCAACTGTTGGTGCGGTTTCAAACCCGGATCACATGAACATCAATCTTGGTAAAGCTGGTCGTAAACGCTGGCTCGGTAAACGTCCGCAAGTTCGCGGTGTTGCCATGAACCCGGTTGATCACCCGCACGGTGGTGGTGAAGGTCGTACTTCTGGTGGCCGTCATCCGGTGACACCTTGGGGTAAGCCAACAAAAGGTGCGCGTACGCGCTCAAACAAAGCTTCGGATAAATTCATTATTCGTTCGCGTCACAAGAAAAAGAAACGCTAGGAATAGGGTTAGAGGAATTAGATATGCCACGTTCTGTATGGAAAGGTCCGTTTGTTGACGGGTATCTGCTGAAAAAAGCAGAAGCTGCTCACACTGAAGGCCGTAGAAAACCAATTAAAACATGGTCGCGTCGTTCGACCATTATGCCGCAATTTATCGGCCTGACTTTTCAGGTTTATAATGGCAAGAAATTTGTCCCGGTTTTGGTCAACGAAGATATGGTTGGTCATAAGCTTGGTGAATTTTCTCCAACGCGCACATATAATGGCCACGGCGGTGATAAAAAAGCGAAGCGGGGTTAGATAATGTCTAAAGATAAAAACAAACGCCGCGTTGCAGATAACGAAGCTATGGCAAAAGTCCGCATGCTTCGCACCAGTCCGCAAAAGCTAAACCTTGTCGCGCAAATGATTCGCGGTAAGAAAGTGCAAACCGCGCTTGATGATTTGACATTTAGCCGTAAGCGGATTGCAAAAGACGTTTACAAATGCCTGTATTCTGCTGTTTCCAATGCAGAAAACAATCACGGTCTTGATCTTGATGATCTGATTGTTTCAGAAGCATTTGTTGGTAAAAACTTGGTGATGAAACGCTTTAAAGCGCGGGCCCGCGGTCGTGGCGCTCAGATTTTAAAGCCGTTTTCCGAACTTACAATCGTCGTTCGTGCGCCTAAGGCCGAACTTAATGCTGAACAGGGAGAGGCTTCCTAATGGGACAGAAAATTAATCCAATTGGCTTGCGCCTCGGTATTAACCGTACATGGGAATCCCGTTGGTACGCCAACTCCAATGATTACGGTGATTTGGTGCATTCCGATATTTCCATGCGGAACTTCATTTTAAATGAACTTAAAGCAGCATCTATTTCTCGCGTTATTATCGAACGTCCACACAAAACGTGCCGCATAACGATTCACACGGCTCGCCCGGGTATTGTTATCGGTAAAAAAGGTGCTGACATCGAAACTCTGCGTAAGAAGCTAGCAAGATTTACGGATAGTGAGCTGTTCATCAATTTGGTTGAAGTTCGCAAGCCTGAAATCGATGCTAATATCGTTGCTGACAGTATTGCCCAACAATTAGAGCGCCGCATATCTTATCGCCGCGCTATGAAGCGGGCTATGCAAACTGCAATGCGCATGGGCGCCCTTGGTTGCAAAATCAAAGTTGGTGGCCGTCTAGGCGGCATCGAAATTGCTCGCTTTGAACAGTACCAAGAAGGCAGTGTGCCTTTACACACACTTCGGGCTGATATTGATTACGGAACGGCTCGCGCTATGACCGCAATGGGTATTATCGGCATCAAAGTGTGGATAAATAAGGGCGAGATTATGGAACACGATCCATATGCCCACGACAAACGCATTGCCGAGCAAAGTGGCGGCGGACGTCCTCAAGGCGGGCGCCCATCTGGGCAGCGTGGTGGTGGTCGCCCTCAAGGTGGTCGCGGTAGATAGAGAATATCCACACAAAGGATAAGGGCGGGAAAGAAATTTCACCGCTAATTAGGAAATAAAGACATGTTACAGCCAAAACGTACAAAATTTCGCAAAGCCCATAAGGGCCGTATTAAAGGCATGGCCAAAGGCGGCACTGCACTTAATTTCGGGTCATACGGCTTAAAGGCTCTTGAGCCAAGTCGTGTAACCGCGCGTCAAATCGAAGCGACACGTCGTGCCATTACCCGTCATATGAAACGGGCTGGTCGTGTGTGGATCCGGATTTTTCCAGATGTACCTGTTACAAAAAAGCCTACCGAAGTTCGTATGGGTAAAGGTAAGGGGTCTGTAGAATTTTGGGCCGCTAAAGTTAAGCCTGGCCGTATCATGTTTGAGATCGACGGCGTTAATGATGAAACTGCCCGCCAAGCTTTGGCGCTTGGTGCAGCTAAATTGCCGATTAAATGTAAAATCGTCACAAGACCTGGCGAATAGGGAAGAATATCATGAACACGATAGACTTACGCAATATGAGCGAAGATCAACTCGGCGAAGAGCTGGTTAATCTTAAAAAAGAACAATTCAATCTGCGCTTCCAACAGGCAACTAGCCAATTGGAAAAGACCGGACGCATTCGTATTGTGCGCCGTGCAATCGCTCAGATAAAAACCATTATGCGTGAACAAAAAAACGCTGAAGCGAAGAAGTAGGATAAGCCATGCCAAGACGAATATTACAAGGTGTTGTGGTCAGTGATAAAGGCCAAAAAACTGTAGTGGTACGGGTTGACCGTACTTATCTTCATCCTTTGCTGCAAAAGACTTTGCGTAAATCAAAGAAATATCACGCGCATGATGAAGACAATCAATTCAAAACGGGTGACCAAGTGCGTATTCGCGAATGTCCGCCGAAATCAAAGTTAAAACGCTGGGAAGTGGTTACTGCTTAGGTTTTTGACCCCAAAAATTTATAAAGCAGTATATTAAA
>JAJFFM010000138.1 GCA_021776675.1 Robiginitomaculum sp. | reverse complement strand
CCCAGATAATTGACCAACCATTCCCAGATTTTTCATTACCAGATTTGCTGGATATGGACGTGACCATCGATGATAGTTATTTGGCTGGCCAGGTTACTTTGGTCAATATCTTCGGTTCGTGGTGTGTGGCCTGTGACCAAGAGCACCCAATGCTGGTTCGTTTAGCAGAAAATAACGAAATTAATATGCTCGGCGTTGATTGGCGCGATACCGTAGAAAAAGGACGGCGGTGGCTGGAACTTCGCGGAAATCCATATTCCCGTGTTGTATTTGATGCGGATAGTATGCTGGCTATTGATCTGGGGGTGACCGGGGCGCCCGAAAGTTTCATTGTCGATAAAAACGGCAATATTCGCTATAAATATGTTGGCCCGATTACCGAGAGAGTTTGGCGTGAAAAGTTAAAGCCGCTCGTGCTTACCCTACGTTCAGAAAATATGAGCACAGAGACTAGCGAGGCGATGCAATGAAAATATTCATCACATTGATAATTGCATTGCTAATAAGCCTTCCGGCACTCGCGCAAACCCCATCTGAGGCGGATATAGAACTTAGAGCGAAGGAGGTAGGACGCTCCATCAGATGCGTTGTCTGCCAAAACCAATCTATAGACGAATCCGATGCCAGTCTGGCCCAAGACATGCGTAAATTAGTACGGGCGCGTATCCGAGCAGGCGACAGTAATGATGAAGTTATAAATTTTATGCAAGACCGGTACGGTGATTTTGTACTGCTAAAGCCGCCCGTGCAAACCAACACCTATTTGCTCTGGTTCGCGCCCGCCATATTGCTCGGGTTTTTCCTCATATGGTATGTTGTGCGGGTGCGCCGCAAACCTACGAAAATAGATGCGCAAGCTTTGAGTACTGATGAAATGAAACAGTTCAAAAAATTAACCGCCGAGCAGGAAAACAACACATGATTTGGCTGATAATGAGTATATTTGTATCAGGTGTTTTGCTGTATGTAGCCAAGCCATTATACGCTAAAGATGCGCCTGTGATGCAGGCAGATAGTGAAATTGCGAGTTATCTAGCACAAATTACCGATATTGAGATACGGCTAAAAAACGCAGATAGTTCAAAGGATGTTGATGCTCTTGAATTGGCCAAATTAGAATTACAGCGCCAAGTGTTGGCTAAACAAGGGACAGG
Source organism: Robiginitomaculum sp. (assembly GCA_021776675.1). Classification (GTDB taxonomy): domain Bacteria; phylum Pseudomonadota; class Alphaproteobacteria; order Caulobacterales; family Maricaulaceae; genus Robiginitomaculum_A. The sequence goes on along the minus strand of JAJFFM010000138.1, from coordinate 8,074 downwards.
CAAAGATGCTGGTCCGCAAACCGTCTTGCTCAGTATTTTGTTCATTGTATTTACATTGGGCACTGTCGGTATCTACGTGACATTAGGGCGACCTGATCTTACTAAAACGCAAGAAGTAACGCAAAGTGCCAACCCGCTAGATGTAAACGATTTAACTCTAGAACAAGCGGTTGCACAACTTGAACAGAAATTGGAGCAAGGGGATCAAAGCCCCCAGGGTTGGATGCTCTATGCGCGAAGCTTGATGTCATTGGGTCGCTATGATGACGCGATTGCGGCTTACAAAAAAGTGTTGTTGTTGACCGATAATAACCCGGAAGTGCTTGCGGAATTTGAAAACGCTAAAGGCTATATTAAACAAAAGCAAATTGGCGTTAGAATATCTAAACCCGGACCAAGCGCAGAGCAAATTAAAGCGGCAGAGGCCATGACGCCGCAGGCCCGCCAAGATATGGTCTTAGCTATGGTTGATAGGCTGTCTCTTAAATTAAAAGACAATCCCGAAGATGTTAATGGTTGGACGAGGTTGTTACGCGCACGAAAAGTGCTTGGTCAAGATACCCAAGCTCGCGCCGATATAACAAATCTGCGGGAAATTTACAAAAATAACCCAGAGGTAGTTGAAAAAATTCTAGCGGATACAGGTTGGGCTGAGAACTAGAAATTAGTCTCTAAGAGTGCTCAGAAAGCCACTCAGCCAATTTAGTCTTGGTCATGGCACCGTTATGCGCTGCAACAACTTCGCCACCCTTGAATATCATCAAAACCGGAACACCGCGCACATTGTAATTTAGGGCTGTATCTATAGCGTCGTCGATATTAATTTTTGCGATGACCGCTTGACCTTCTGTGTCTGTGGACAATTCTTCGAGGGCAGGGCTCATTGCTTTGCAAGGGCCACACCATTCCGCCCAAAAATCAACCAATACGGGTTTGTCGCTTTTCAAAACGTTGGTTTTGAAATTGTCATCGGTTACGGTCAGTGTCGGCATAGTGGCTCCTCTAGAGTAAAAGATTTTAGCTATAAACTTCAACCCGATTCGTCAAGCTTACAATATGTCTGTCCATATCACATTATCGAGAATTTGGTCAGATAGTGTCATCATATGCGGACCGTCCGTCCACAGCAAGGCTGTGCGCACGGTTTTGTCAGGATATAACTCTCTTGCCAAAGCCCGGTAAGCGGCCATTTGGCGAATATAGAGCTGCGCTATGTCTGTCTCAATTTTTGGTGGCGGGCGGTTGGATTTAAAATCGACAATCCACACTTTATCGTCTGTGACACAAAGGCGGTCAATTTGACCAGATAGGCGGATATTATGGGGCAATTCTGCTGCCCCGCCAGCCAAAGAAACTTCAGCCTGAGAACCCGGCGCAAAGACAAGTGCAAAATCTGGATTATTGATAACTGCGAATACTTCTGCGGTTATGGCGTGGGCAGCAGCAGTATCAACTCCTTGTTTTTGTAAATAAGTAAGTGCGGCATTCTCTCGTTTAGCTATTTGTATTTCGGGTAAGATTTCCAGCAATTTATGAATGAGATTACCGCGCGCAAACCGGAGCATATCATCTTTTTTGCTCAGAGGCGAACGCACTGGTTGGTCGAATTTATCAGCGTCCGTGGGTATGAGCAATTGCGACGGCGATAAGAACTGCACCGAGGGCGGCGGTGGGGCGGCTGTGGTGCGCACCCAATCGGGTAGCTCCGTATAAATTTTGGAAGTATGTTCTTGCTCTTTGGCTGGGGAAGCAGGTTGACCGAATTGTAAGCCGTCTCCGAAAGGTGTCTCTATACTTGAGACATCGCCCATGCCTTCTAAAGCGGTTTGTACGCGCCTGTGCCAAGATGTGTCTGCAACCGACCCATTGCTCTCAAACCCGCAAATCAACAAACGGCTTTCCGCCCGGGTCAAAGCGACATAGAGCAAGCGCATGGATTCCCGCATCGCGGCCGCTTTTTTGGCATTTTCCAATGCCTGTAAGGCTTCCGGGGCTTCACTTTTAGAGACGCGCAATACAAAGCCATTGCCAGATTTAAAAAATGTTTCACGCGAAACACTGACGGCCTGCGTTGTGTCCGGTAAAATAACGACTGGGGCTTCTAGGCCTTTGGCGCCGTGAACGGTCATAACACGAACCTCGTTTTGGCCTGCGTCCATCTCGCGTTTAATGGTGCTTTCACTGGCTTCTATATCGGCAATAAAACGTTGCAGGGACGGTGCGCCTCTACGTTGATGGGCAAGGGCGCGAGAGAGAAATACATCTAATACATCTGCGGCTTCAAGGCCAAGCCGACCATAGACTTTCTGTAACAGGCTATCGCCGCCGTCTTCGGGGACAAGTGCCAATGTGCGTGCAAAAAACTCATAGGGCGCAAACCTGCCAGCGAGTGTTTTAATACGGGTAAGGGTTTTGCGTTCGATACCGTCTGGCAGAGCCGCCCATAATGAGATTTTACGGTCATAGGCAATGTCAAATAGTTGATCATCATCCCAACCAAAGAACGGGCTTTTTAAAACTTCCGCCAATGATAAATCATCAGATGGTAGTAGTGTAAATTTAGCAAGGGATAACATGTCTTGCACGGCAATAGACTCGGTTAGTTTTAAGCGGTCAGCACCGGCCACAGGCACGCCTGCGTATTTTAAATTACGAATAACGGCATCAAAAAATGCCGTTCGCTTTTGCACAAGCACCAAAATATCGGATGGGCGCATAGGGCGGGTATGGTCAAACTCGCGGTCAAATATTGGCTCACCCGTATCTAACCATATTTTCACCTGCGCAGCTATTTCTGCCGCTAACTTTTCTCGTGAAGACCGCGCGTCCAATTTGTCTACGGGGACAGGTTTCCAAGAGGTTTCGGGCTCGCCGTCTTCTGGTTTTTGTGAAGCTGGCCAGAACTGGATAATGCCACCGTCAATGCGGTGGGCATCATGCTGGCCTTTATCAGAGGCGATTGGGGAAGAGGCCGTATCAAATGTTTCCAATATGCCTTGGTCTTCATAATATATCTGGTCAACAAGCGCCAAAACTTGCTCGGTTGAGCGGAACGACATGGACATTTTTACGTCCGGTGTATTTGGTTGTCTTTGGATAAGGTCTTGAATTTTTCCCAAGAATAATTCCGGTTCCGCGCCTTGGAAACCATAAATAGATTGCTTTTCGTCGCCTACGGCAAAGACGGTGCGGGTTTTGGTGCCTGCCCCCGTTTGGAAGAACTCGTCGCTGAGTGCGTCGACGATATCCCACTGGGTGCGCGAGGTGTCTTGGGCTTCGTCGACCAAAATATGATCAACACCATTGTCCAATTTATAACGCACCCATTCGCGGGCTTCAGCGTTCATCAACAAATTCCTTGCCATGTGAATTTGATCATCAAAGTCCATGACACGTCGACGCTGTTTTATGGTGCGATATTTTGCAACAGCGAGAACGGCGATATTATAGACGGCCTTAGTCAGCTGTAAAACTCGCGCAGATTTAAGTCTTGTATTGGCTGTGAGCATCCGTAATGCCTCTGCGCCGTAGCCGGATTTTTTATCACCGAATATGGATAATGCTACATTGCCAGCCTTGGCTGTGACCATGCTGACATTAGGCGTGCCAGATTTGGTAAAAAACATTTGCACATAATGGGCGAAGGCTTGTTCAGGTGCCTGTCCTGTTTTTTGAGCGTCAAGGGCGGCGATAATATGTCCCGCTTTGGTCTGGTCTGTCTTACCGCCGTTCACCATACCCGCGACAGCGGCACGCAATTGGGCAATTGGGGCGGCTTCCCATGCAGTTTTCATAATAGTTTCTGGCGAACTGTCCGCATCTATTTCTAATAGTTTGGCCAAATCATGGGTTCCGCCCGCCTCTTGCCAATTATCTATCTTATATGCATTGCTCATGGCCCACATATAAAGCTTATCCATGTCTTGGTCGCTCTTGTGGGTGGCAAGAAGGGTGATATCTGATGCGAGTTGACCCGCAGGTTTGGCAACGGCTTCGGTTTCGATATCTATCCAGACTTGTTCTTGGATTGTCGCCGCATCACGTTCATCTATGGCATCTGTACCCGGTGCAATACCTGCTTCTAGCGGGAAGCGTTTTAGAAGACGTTCACAAAATGCATGAATGGTTTGCACTTTTAGTCCGCCCGGGGTTTCCAGTGCACGGGCAAATAGGGAGCGGGCGCGATTAAGGCTTTTCTGGCTACGAGCGCCTGTTTGACTTTCCAATGCATTGAGTTTTTGGGTGAGCTCTTCTTCACTCATAATAGACCAATCACCAAGAGCGGCAAACAGGCGGGTTTGCATTTCGGACGCTGCCGCTTTGGTGTATGTCAAGCACATGATTTTATCAGGACTTGTGCCCGTCAATAATATGCGTGACACCCGCTCGACCAGCACACGGGTTTTGCCTGAACCTGCATTGGCCGAGACAAAAATAGATTTTTCTGGTGCTGCAGCCATGCTTTGCATATTTACGGCATTTATATAGGCTGGATTAGGGGCTTTACTCATATTTCACCCTCAACAGTTGCCCATTCCGAACGTCTAGCAAGATGGTCATAATCTCCGTACGGATTTTCAAATTGAGCGCGGGGTTGGGAGTAATATTTACTGTCGACACTATCAAAATGCGCGATCAGGTTTTGCAAGGCTTCGAAAGCATCACTGGCATATTCATCAGCGTCTATTTGGAATTTGGCAGGCGGGGATGTGACCAAAGAGTATTCTTTGTCACCCGGTTTGACATACAGATAATCAGTGGCCTCTGTCTTTTTACCAAGCTCGCCGTAACCAAGCATAATGCCGAGCAAAGGCATTTGCGGATCAAACCCTGCCTGAACTTCTTTATGCTTGGGATATGCGCCGGTTTTATAGTCAATAATCGCCGTATCAGTGCCATTGCGCTCGATACGGTCGGCTATACCCGTCAGGATGAACGGCTCTCCATCATTTTCGTTTTTGGCTGGAAAATCAAGGCGGCCTTTTTTCTCTATGTCGACTTTTGACCAACCACCGTCTTTGCGGCCTTTGGCCCAATTTACACTCCATTCGGCAAGAGCATTTATCCGCACGTCCATACGAGCGAAACTGTGGGCTTCGTATCCGGCTTTGGAGAGTTCTTGTTTAAGCAATTTCTCCATGCGCTTGGTGCTAGCGCCGTCGATGTTTTCTAACGCTGCATGTACGGCCAGCCCAAACTCGCGCCCCCCCATACTTTGGTCGAGCGGATCGAGGGCATAGAGATCTAGGATGTTCCCAGCATAAATAGAATAAGGGTCACGTACCCATTTTGAGATTTGGGTGACAGAAAGCCCGCGTTTTTTTGGCCAACGTTTGTCGAGCGGCGGGCAAGGAGCGGGGCGTTTGGCAGGTTTGGGTGCTTTCTCGCTGGCGTCTAATGCCCGTGCCCATTCCAGCCATGGCTGGTCAGATTTCAGGACGTCATCTGCGGCATCGCCGAGTGCGCCGCGCACCAATGTGGTAAGCCGCCACAGCCAGCGTGATTGGACGGCGGGGCCGTCATCACCGCGCATGGAGCGGGTCAAAATCACATTAGGTTTTGCCGCTAAAGCCTCGAAATCATGGGCGGCGAGGCCAAATCTACGTTCTGGTGCTGATAGGCTAATGGTCTTGCGCATGCCGGGAGATAATACGGGGTGCGGCGTAGGATGTGCAGGCCAGACACCTTCGTTAAGGCCACCTAGAATAACAGTGTCGGCTTCTAGCATACGCGCTTCGAGAGGCCCTAATATCTGCAGGCGGTCTTCGGTGCCAAAGCGGGGACGTGCTACCCGTCCGCGCATGAGGTGCGACAAAAGCCGTGCGTAAGTTTCACCGCTCATAGGGGCGAGTAAATCGCCGTGCTCGAAAAGTTCTTCCATTAAGGTGGCGGATTTTTCACCGGATTCCCCGCACCATAAATTTGCTGCGCCGCCTGCTAGCTTTTCCAATAATTCCGTATGGGTTTTGGCCAGTAATACTGCATCGGTTTTAGCGCCGAGAATTTTGTGTAGTGGAGCTAGCGCATTATGGAGTGTTTTGAGAAACTCAAATTCGTCTCGTAAATACTCACCCTTTTCAAGGTTTTTGCGCTTGGCCGTTTTATTTAATCGTTCTGTGACTTCGCCCAATGTTCTGGGACGTGTGCCGCGTAGGGCGGCGACTTCCAGCTTGTCCCAGTCTTTGCGGTGATTGTCCCGCATTTTGAACAGGCTATGTTTGACCAAGGCGGAAAGTGTAATGGGATCGAATGGGTCTTGTGCGGCCTCAAAACTAAGCGATAAAAACGCGCCGTGGCCCGTTTCCTCCAGTGGTTCACCGGCGGAACTATCCACTTCAACATTCCAGCGTGACAGTTTTGAACGCACTCTTCGGGCTAATGCAGGGTCAGGTGTGACGAGGGCGCAGGTTTTGTCTTTTTTCTCAAGAGTTGCGCGCATTATAAGCGCAATAACAGTAGCTTCTTCTTCAGAAGTGCGGGCCTCGATGAGAGAAAGTCCCGATAATCCGTCCTGTACTGCATTGCTTTGCCCTGTGTTTTTGGCACCTGTGTTTTTGGCCCCCGTGCTTTTAGTAATACGGGCAATGCGCGCCGGCCAATCATATGTGCTACTGGCGGGGATGAGTGCGTGGGACAGGATACGGGCACGCATAGCAGCACGGCCTTCGGTTTTAACGTTTGGCCACACGGGGACATCTGCACGCTCAATAGCCAATGTCTCTAACAAGTTTTTCAACGAGGCTTGGGGGTGTTGGGCATCAATCTTATCCCATATATCAAATTTGGCATCTACCTCATCAGTATGTGTGTCCAAACCGGGCAAGACAATCAGGCCTTGGGGGAGGGCCGCTACGGTTTTAATCAAACCAGCCGTGGCTTTTAAGGTACCTGTTGAGCCTGCTATGATTACCGGGTGGTTAGGTGGGGTTGTTTGCCAAATTTCTGCGGCTTTTTTGAGCAATGTAACACGCCGTGCCATAGGCTCGGTCAAGCCATTATCGGCCAAGTATTTGGGCCAATGTTCGGTGACAATCTTGGCAAATTCGGAGGCGGATTGGAAATGCTCAGCCAATGTATCGAGTTGCTCGTCCAATTTTGAGAAGGCGTTGACATCCAACTCTTCCATAGCCAAATCGGCCAATAAGCGCGCCAAAGGCTCTGCCATAGCGATTGCGCTGGCGGCGTCCGGATCATTTCCTGTTTCTGGACCCTCATATTTCATTTTGGCCGCCACCATTTTAGCAAGCTCAAAGCGGTGACGCACCAGGTCTATGGCGGGCGGGATTTCGAACTCTATGGTGCCCGTGGTAAAGGGAGGTTCGTTTTCGTCCATATCGGCGAGGGGGCGCATCAGGGGCAGGAGTGTTGCGCGACCACCTGATAGTTTGACAAATTCATCCGCCAATGCCCGCGCGGCGCGGCGGGTAGGCAGCAATATTAAGGCTTTGGATAAATCGGTGCCCAGTGAGGCTTTTAGCCCTTTGGCGAGATTATGCAAAAATGGTTCACCGGACGGCATTGTGTAAATGCTAGGGTGTGCAGGTGAAAATAAGTCTTTGTAAGAACTCATTATTTGCTCTCTTTACGTAAAATATTTTCTGCTTGTTTCAAGGCTTTTGGGTCGCCGACATGCATCCAAAACCCGTCCATAACATGACCTATTATACTGCCGCGCCCAAGGGATATATCCCAAATCTTATTGCGGGAAAACTTTTCCTCGTTTAAATTATAAGCCAATTTTGGCTTGAATATTTGAACACCTGCATAGACATAAGGCGCCGTATCATGGATGCGCCGCACCAGGTGAAAATCGAACCCTTTGGTGAAATCACCTTTACCGTAATACCCAATCGTGTTCTCTACTGGGGCTAATAATAATAATTCATCCATGCATTGCGGGTCCCACTCATTGATAAGTGCGGCAATAACAGGAGTATCCTCAGTCCAAATTGCATCAATATTGCATATCAAAAATGGATCATCACCAAGCAAAGGCAGTGCCTTAACCACACCGCCGCCCGTTTCTAGCAGCTCAGCTCGTTCATCCGAAATGATGATTTCAGGGCCAATTTTT
>JAJFFM010000137.1 GCA_021776675.1 Robiginitomaculum sp. | reverse complement strand
CCTGCGACCCGCGAGACAGATACGCTGGATACATTTATTGATAGCTCTTGGTATTTCGCTAGGTTTGCCGGCGGCTCCACTGATGACCGACCATTTGATAACAAAACAGCCAGTCAATGGCTGCCTGTTGACCAATATATTGGCGGGGTAGAACACGCTATTTTGCATTTGCTCTATGCCCGTTTTTTCGCCCGCGCCCTGCGTGATTGCGGTCTGTTAGATTTACCGAGCGGCGAGCCGTTCAAAGGCTTATTTACCCAAGGCATGGTCAATCATGCGGTTTATACGGACGCAGACGGAAAATTCGTCGTGCCTGCTGATGTGGACGAAAAAGACGGCAAACTTATTCACATTGAAACGGGTGCACCTATTACCCGCGGTGCCATCGAGAAAATGTCCAAGTCCAAGAAAAACGTCATCGACCCTCACGACATTATCGAAGGCTACGGCGCAGACGTTGCGCGGTGGTTCATGCTATCCGATAGTCCGCCAGAACGAGACGTAGAGTGGACGGATGCAGGCGCCCTCGGTGCATGGCGGTTTGCCAACAAAGTTTGGGCGACCATTGTTGAGACCCCTGAAAACAGCTTGCAGTCTACGGGTTCAACTGATGGTATAACTGGAGCCGCCCTCGACTTACGCCGATCCGTGCACAAAGCTGTGGTTAAAATTACTGACGGCATTGATAATTTTCGCTTTAACACTTCGGTGGCGCAAATATACGAATTGGTCAATGCTCTGAAAAAGCATACGGACAACGATGCGGCTAAAGTTGAAGGCATGAGCATATTAGTACGGACAATCGCTCCGTTCATGCCGCATCTGGCCGAAGAATGCTGGGCGCACCTAGGAGGTAGTGGGGTGGGCGGCGAAGGATTGGTGTGTGATGCACCTTGGCCCGTGGCCGACACTGCTATGTTGGTGGAAGACGAAATCACCATGCCCATTCAAGTCAACGGCAAACGCCGCGCCGAAATTTCTGTGGCCAAAGCAGCCGATAAAGACGCGGTCGAAAAACTCGCGATGGAGCATCCTCGGATTGTCGAATTTTTGTCGGATAAAACCATACGAAAAATCATCGTTGTCCCGGGCCGAATAATCAATATAGTGGCGAATTAGGAGCTTGACATGAAACTGATACGCACAGCAACGATTTTAACGGCAGCACTTATTTTAACGGCCTGCGGTTTCAAACCTATGCATGCTCCTAACGCATTTGGCGGTAATGACATCAGCATGAAAAATATCACGGTTAAAATGCAAGCCAACGAAAAAATCGACTTTTTACTGGCGCAAGCATTGCGTGACCGCATGGGTGACAACCGAGCAACGCCTTATGTTTTACGGATCATATCAAAGTCCAACCGCAGGAGTTTGGGTATCGGGGCAGACGATGTCGCATCGCGTTATGACCTTGTAATGAATACAAATTTTGAACTGGTCGATGCCAAAACGGGCGATATTGTATACCGCGACGATGTGCAGGCCACTTCAACCTACGGTGCGCCGCGCGATCCATACGGTACGATTGCAGCTCAGGCCAATGCCGAAGAACAAATTTCAAGCGAAGTCGCTGACCGCATCATTGCCAAATTGGCCTCATATCAAGCCCGTACCGAGAGCAAATGAAGCTGGCTGGCGCACGCGCCCGTAGCTGGATAAATTCCCCGCCGAGTAATTGCCCTGGTGTTCTTTTGTTTGGACCTGACGCGGGCTTATGCGCAGAACGCGCCGAAGTTATTGCCAAAAAATTTAGCCCCAATCCTGACGACCCGTTTTCGACAACTGTGCTCAGTGCTGATGATCTCTCGGGTGATCCTGCGCGGCTCGCTGACGAAATGGTGGCACAAAGCCTGCTTGGGGATGCACGGCTTATCCGCTTGCGCCTGTCCCATGAACGCAATGCGGCTTCTATTTCCAAAACCATCAAAGCTCTGGATGCCAGACCTGACACATGTGCGGCCAAACTCATCATCGAAGCCGGCGATATGACCCCGCGTTCAACCATTCGCAAAGCTTTCGAAGGTGCAAAGAACTTTGCGTCCATCGCTTGTTACGCAGATAGCCAAGCCGACATTGCGGACATGGTGCGCGCAAGCTTGCGCGATTTAAACATAGGTATCGAGGCGGATGCGCTGGATGCATTGGTGCCTCTGCTAGAAGGTGACCGCCGTATGGCGCGATCCGAAATCGAGAAGCTTGCCTTGTATAAAGGTTACGGCAAAGAAGAAGGCGCAAAAGTAACTGTGGCCGACATAAAAACCCTTATTGGCGGCGCGGGGGCGGCGGGGCTCGACGATATTGTCTTTGATGCTATGGCGGGGAATATGCAAATTATGGACGCAAGTTTACGCCGTGCTTTGGCAGGTAAGATAAACCCCCACTCCGTTCTTGCGGCATTGCAGCGCCATATTGTACGCCTACATCAGGCATCCGCATCCATGGCATCGGGCAATAGCGCCGACGAAGCTATGCGCGGATTGCGGCCGCCCGTATTTATTATGCGTAAAAACACTTTCGGAGCCGCCCTGCGCATTTGGCCACAAACGGGCTTAGAGCGGGCAATTTCCCAAAGTTTGGAAACCGAAAAAAACATGAAATCAACCGGCGCACCCGTTGATGCATTGCTTGGGCGGTTGTTGATTGCTTTGTCGAGTTACGCGGCTAAGCGTAGGCGTTGATACCAATTATCTTGTAGGGTGGATTAGCGATAGCGTAATCCACCGCAAATTATCCGTATTGCCTCATGGTGGATTACGCACAAGAGGTGCTAATCCACCCTACAACACTATCGGCTCTCAATCGCTGCCAATTGCGCTGCGCATAACTCATCAACACCTTTTCCCGCTAGACGCATAAGCTCGGTAAATTCGTCTGTCGCAAATGGTGTATCCTCGGCGCTAGCTTGGATCTCTATAATACCGCCTGTGCTAGAGAGGACAAAATTTGCATCGGTCTGTGCGGCGCTGTCCTCAAGGTATTCAAGGTCAAGACGGCATGTATCATCGACAATCCCGCAAGACACAGCCGCAATTTGATCTGTGATCGGATCGTTTTCCAATACACCTTCTTCCATTAAATAATTAATCGCTAATTTCAGCGCCACCCATGCGCCCGTAATGGCCGCAGTGCGTGTACCGCCATCAGCCTGTACAACATCGCAATCCAAAATAATTTGTCGTTCACCCAAAGCTTTGAGATCAACACCCGCTCGCAAGCTACGCCCGATTAAGCGCTGAATTTCCATAGTCCGACCTCCTTGACCGCCGCGCGCTGCTTCACGGCGCATACGGGTATGTGTGGAACGCGGTAGCATGCCATATTCTGCCGTTACCCAGCCTTTGCCCTTACCCTTAAGCCAACGCGGCACACCCGGATCAACACTGGCCGTGCACAATACATGCGTATTCCCACATTTGATAATGCATGAACCCTCAGCGTAAGGCGACACACCCGTTTCGATGGTGATATCACGAAGTTGGTCAAGAGAACGGCTATTTGGGCGCATAGTAGAATCCTTATTTGTATCTTTTTTTAATTTAGGCACAGGACTAACTTATCCACCCTCTATAACCAAGGATTATTATCTCGAGAAGATTTGCAATTATATGTTTATCAGCTAAAAGTCTGCCATGAAATTCCAAGCCACATCATTATCACTCTCTGATTTAGATGCCCGTGCGCGCTTGGTGTTTAAAAATATTGTCGAAAGCTATTTAGAAACTGGCATACCCGTTGGCTCAGGCGCATTGGCTAAAATGAACCATGGACGCTATCAAGGCCGTTCTGGGCTATCTCCTGCATCAATTCGCAACACTATGGCCGAGCTAGCATCATTGGGATTACTGTCCTCAGCCCATATAAGCGCAGGAAAAATGCCGACCCATCAGGGCTTAAGGTTATTTGTGGATGGCCTGTTAGAAATTGGCGATCTAACCAAAACCGAGCGCAGCTCTATCGATGCGCAACTGGCCGGACGCGATATGCGGCTTGAGGCGGTTTTGGAAAAAGCTTCGCAGTCTTTGGCCGGTCTTGCTGGCGGCGCTGGTTTGGTATTGGCACCCTCCGCCGATCCACAAAGTGGGTATTTACGCCACGTAGAATTTGTTGGGCTGGACGCAGGGCAGGCTCTAGCGGTTCTGGTATATGCAGACGGCCATGTGGAAAACAGAATTATGGATGTACCTACCGGATTAATGCCTGCGGCATTGGAGCGAGCAGGTAATTTCTTGTCGGCACGGCTCAAGGGCAAACGTTTGTCGGAAACGCGGACCGATATATTGGCCGAGATTGAGGCCGGACAGGCGGCACTGGAAACTTCAGCCGCCGTGTTGGTCAAGCAAGGCATTGCGGAATGGAGCGGCCCAAAAGGTCTGCAAAGCAATAAAATATCAAAAAAACGCACATTAATTGTCCGCGGACAAGCACACCTCCTTGACAATTCGGGTGCGCAATCCGATTTGGAACGTATAAGACTTTTATTTGAAGATCTGGAGCGAAAGGAAGAATTGATAGCTCTACTCGATAAGGCGGAAAACGCCGAAGGTGTACGGATATTTATTGGCGCGGAGAACCCGCTGTTTTCTTTATCTGGTTCATCGGTTGTTGTCGCGCCGTATAAAGACACAGATCAGAATATAATTGGAGCGCTCGGTGTCATCGGGCCTACTAGATTAAATTACGCACGGGTCATTCCCATGGTCGATTATACGGCTTCGGTGATTGGTAAGATGTTACACATGAATAAGATGGATAAGTAAGGATTTAAAAATGAGCAACGAAAACGAAACTGGCAATGACAACATGCCAACAGACGCTGAGCTTGATGCTTTGCAAGCGCAAATCAACGATGCTGCGAAAGCTGTTGCTGAGCGTACGGATAAAGATGCGGACAAAGAAGATGTCACGGGCGAAAATGCAGAACCTGAATTGAGCGGCGCGGAAAAACAAACTGCGCGCATTGAACTGTTGGAAACCGAGCTTGCAGATGCCAAAGACCATACCCTGCGCGCTATGGCAGAAACGCAGAACATCAAGAAACGCTCCGAACGCGAGGTTAAAGCATCCAGTATTTATGCGGTAGAACGCTTTGCCGCAGACATGCTATCCGTCTCTGATAATCTATCACGGGCTTTGTCTACAATCGACGAGAAGGCACGCGGCGCAATGGGCGACAATGCCAAAAACTTGCTCGACGGGTTGGAATTGACTGAGAAAGATCTGATCGCAGTGTTTTCACGTCACGGCATTAGACCTGTGCCCGGCCAAGGTTCAAAGTTTGATCCCAATGTCCATCAAGCCGTCGCACAAATCCCGTCAGACGAGATCAAAGGCGATGTTGCACAGGTTATGCAAACCGGATTTACTCTGGGCGACAGGACTTTGCGTGCAGCCATGGTTGCCGTGTCAACAGGCCCAGCAAAGGTTTAATTAACCTCAAACAACACCTAGGTGTGTTTTTCCAATTTTGACACTTCCCCGAACAAGTGAATTAGTATAAACATGTTCCCACATCGGGTGCACGATCCGATAGTAACTTTTGAACAAGAGGAAATTCATGGCAGGTGAAAATGATAAGTGGGAGTTTTACAAAGACAAGCGCGGCGAACACCGCTGGCGCCGTAAGGCAAGCAATGGCAATATTGTTGGCTCATCATGTGAAGGTTATACGGGGAAATCTAGCTGCACGGCCAACGCCGAACGCCACGGTTATAATAGCAATCCAAAAGGTCTAGGCGGTAAAGATTCTTGGGATTTATATACAGACAAGCGTAGTGAGCACCGCTGGCGCCGCACCGCCGTTAACGGCGAAGTGACGGGCGCAAGCTCAGAAAGCTATAAATCAAAAGCTGATTGCAAATCCAATGCGCAGCGCAACGGAATGTAATTCCAGCATATACCTAAAATAAAAACGCCCTCATCAGTTAAATCTGGTGAGGGCGTTTTTTTATGTGGTTTTATGCGGCTTGATTGCCTTGCTCGTCCGTGTTCACCAAAATATGATTGATGATATCCAATAGAAACAAACGTTTTTTCTTCAACTCTTCCATATGAAAATCAGACGTAGATTTAACACCGCTCTCATAGGCCTGAATTTTACGGTTATTGCGACTATAACGCTTTGCCAATTTAGCAAAATGTGGATCATTTTTCTTCAAAATTTTAATTTTATCCGCGTGCTCTGGCAGTTGGGATCTAAGTTTGTGATGTGTATGTGACATAGTTATTCCTCCTTTGTTTATAGATAAGTTAGACACATAAAAATTCGAGTGCCAAAGTGTCGCACCGGAAGTTTTATTTGAAAATTAAGCTTGTTTTAGCCTGCCAAAGGGTGGGCACTATTCACCAATTGTTTTAAACGCTCATCCAACACATGGGTATAAATTTGTGTGGTAGAAATATCGGCATGACCAAGCAGTTTCTGCACGCTGCGTAAATCGGCCCCGCGCGTTAATAAATGGGTCGCGAATGCATGACGTAATACATGCGGGGAAACTTTTGTCTGATCGAGATTGGCTTTGAGAGCCAAGGCCTTCAGGTTTTTAGCAAAATACTCGCGTGTGACATGCCCCAATTTGGATGTGGACGGGAATAAATATTTTTCGGCGCGGGATTTGGCTATGGCATTTACGGGCAATGTTAATTTGCGCATTTTTTTCCAAGCGGCTATCGCCTGCACAGCTTTGCCGGTTAGCGGCACAAGTCGTTCTTTGCCGCCCTTGCCCTTTATGAACAAGCATTGATCACGGCGCCCTGCAGATGTCAAAGGAATAGAGACAAGCTCGCTAACCCTTAGCCCGCCGGCATAGAGTATTTCCAACTGACAATATGTGCGAAAATGTTGTGGGTTTTCTGTACCTTGAGCCAAGCCTTCGGCCACTTCAAACAAAGCATCGACATCATCTTCGCTCATTATTTTGGGAAGCGGGCGACCCAATTTTGGGCCTGTTAAATTTTTGGCCGGGCTGTCTGCGCGCAAACCTTCTATTTGTAGATATTTATAAAATTGCTTAAGGCTTGATAATCTACGTGCCGCTGTTGACGGGGCCAACCCGTCCTTTGCCCATGCGGCCAACAGAGCTTCTAGATGTCCTGCACCTGCGGTGGATAATTTTTGACCAAAACCGTTCAGCACAGTTTCGCATATTTCAAGATCGCGCCGATAAGCATTGATGGTATTATCCGAAGCGCCCCGTTCCGCGTACATCATATCCAAAAACAGCTCTATCATATCCACATCACTTCGCACTCAATATATCAAGCGCAGCTAACCTACCTGCTTGTTCATACATACCTGCACTAGCAATTGTGCTGAGGAGCGCAGCCAAATCATCTGCGCGAAGTGGTTTACCATCAATCATATGTGCAGCACGCAAGGCTAGTTCGGCTTTGGAGCCGCGCCTTGCCGCCGCATGTAAGGCCAACATCTCTCCAGAGTTTAAGGTGCGGCCAGATAACTTAGCCTTTGATAATACGGCCTCGGCTTGTGGTGACAAATTGGCGCCCATAGCAACGGCGATATAGCTATCACGCACCGCTCGGGCTTTTATCTTTGTATCACCTGCTAACCGTGTTTCAATATCTATACCAAGCTCACCAAATACAAATCCGTTATTAAGAGCGTCAGTTGCCAATGCTATGCGCATCCGAAAAGGATCATCTATGTCCAATGCCTGAATAATCCCGCGCAAAGTGGACGTGTCATTTCGAAGTATGGCTGCGCGGGCAAAAATAACGGCATTAAGACTGGCTTGGTCTTGTAGCGGGATGGCCATAGTTTCCGCCTCTAAAGCATTAGCAAAAGCCATTAACTGACCTTGTTTATCCGCTTGCACTAATATCTCGGTTAACTCTGGCGGCGTATCTAAAAAACCAGCAAGCGCCGCGCGTATTTGATTTGCATCCAATATCTGCACCGATGCCATCAAAGCCGCAAGTCTATCCGCAGGATCTTGGTTCATATCTAAAGCCGTCGCCGCGCTAAAAATTAATGGTAAAGATTTCACATTCAGCTTAGTAGTTTTCAAAATCTCATTCGCCATGGCGGTTTGTAAAGGCGTATCTAGACTCAGTAATTTTATCTTGGGGCGCGTGCCCGTTAGTTTGCCAAGTAGCGCAAAAAACGTTTCATCTTCATGGCCTGAACGTGCCAATAAATCCGCCGTCAATTCTGCCGCAGGTATCTCCCCGCGCATAACATGGCAAAATGCCCGTAGTTTGGCCCAATATGGAGATTTGCGTTCTATGATGACATTATCGGTGATATTGCATGCGGTTTGTGTATCAAAACCACGCAAAGCTCGCTCCACAAATAATTTGGTATAAGCAGGATTAGCACGGTTAATATCTGACTGATTGACCAATGCATCAAAGTCGGAAAAATTCCCCAGTGCAAGCACTGCTGACAAGCGCGCAGCCAAATAAGTCTCGCGCTCAAACCCGTCTACTGCTTGCGGAGGGACACCACCCGACAACAAGGCGGCGCGGATAAATTGACGCGCCGAACCGCTTGCGTCTATATCAATATTTTTAATGAGGTCCGTGGCCTGCACTGCCAACACGCCCTGCCACAATGAGCTATCTAGCCCGCCGTTTTGTATTACACCGGCATCATAAGCGCTAGCGGGACTTAGTTGATCCACATTAATCTGACCATAAGCACTCATTGCGGCTGACATACTGAGCATCACAGCCGCACATAATTTCAAAATTGTTTTTCTGTTGCGCATCAAATTACTTTTCAAACGTATCTTTAACATCAATGGTGACTTCTTGGCGCGCGCGATTGTCTGGGTCTGCACCGCTTATCAACCAAAACCCAACTGCACCTAATGCCAAAACTGCTAATACCAATATCAATCCAGTTTTTTTCATGATCACCCTTTTTAAGATTTACTATATGTCATCAAAAATTACATTGAGATATAAGCAATTACCAGACATACTAGTGTAAATTATATGTAATTTCTTTTAGCATCGCTAGGAGAAATAAAGGATTGGTAAAAATGGCTACGGATTTGCACCGCCTAGGTGGGCAATCAATATCCCTTGTGGGGCTAATGGGTGTGGGCAAAACCACCATAGGCAGACGCTTGGCCAAGAGGCTGGACATGCCTTTTTACGATTCGGACGACGAAATTGAAAGAGCTTCAGGTCGCACCGTAAAAGGTTATTTTAAAGATTATGGTGAAGCAGCATTTCGCGAAGGTGAGCGGCGAGTTATAACCCGGCTACTAAGCGAAGAACCGGTTGTTCTCGGGACTGGCGGCGGTGCATTTATTCCTGACGAGACACGTGCGGTGCTCACCGCCAAGAGCTTGACTGTCTGGTTAAAAGCTGATTTCGCCGTGAACATGGAACGCGTTAACCGCAAAGTGAATAAGCGTCCTTTGTTGGATGTGGATGACCCAGAGGCCACCATGAAGACCTTAGCCGAAGCACGGTACCCTCTTTATGCAAAGGCCGATATTTGTGTCAAAGCGGGCACTTGCCCCCACGGAACTACCGTGGAGCGGGTGATAAAAGCTATAGAAAAACATTATGACGCATAGTTTTGAAACATTGACAGTTGATTTGGGCAAGCGTTCCTATCCGATTCATATTGGTGGTAATTTGCTTGCAGACACAAAGAACTTACTAAGGTCTCATATTGGAGACGGGCGCATTGCCATTATCACGGACGAAACCGTCGCGGGTTTGCATTTGCAATCTTTGTTGAAAAATCTAGGTGGTGGTAATATTAAAACCATTATCGTACAACCGGGCGAAGGCACTAAGAGCTTTGCCGTTCTCCAAGACGTATTGGACACACTCCTCAAAGCTAATTTCTCCAGAGATGATACCTTGATCGCATTTGGCGGCGGTGTGATTGGTGACCTTACAGGGTTTGTCGCCAGCATCCTCAAACGTGGCTGTCAATTTATACAAATACCGACGACTTTGTTAGCTCAAGTCGACAGTTCTGTTGGCGGAAAGACGGCTATTAACACATCAGCGGGGAAAAATTTGGTTGGCAGTTTTTATCAACCCAAATGTGTGTTGATAGATACGGATATACTTTCAACATTGGACCCGCGCCAAATGCGGGCCGGATATGCCGAAGTTCTCAAATACGCCCTCATTAACGATCCGGAGTTTTTTGACTGGCTTGAAGTAAATGCAAATGACCTTCTAAGCCAAGACCAAACCGCACTACGAAAAGCCATCCTCACCGCATGCACAGCCAAGGCCGATATTGTGCGGCGCGACGAACGCGAGCGCGGCGAACGGGCCTTGCTTAATTTGGGTCATAGTTTCGCCCATGCCCTAGAAGCCAAGGCCGGATATGACGGCACTCTTTTGCACGGAGAAGCGGTGAGTGCCGGCATGCTCATGGCCTTTGAATACGCACAAGACCTTGGGCACTGTTCGGGGCAGGACGCTCAAAGATTGCGACAACATTTACAGGCAACAGGCATGCCGACTATGAACGACCTATCCGCATCAATCACCGACGATCCCGATGCCTTATTCGCCTTTATGGGCCGGGACAAAAAAAACACCCGCACTGATATGACGCTTATTTTAACACATGGTATCGGCGGTGCATTCATCGAGCCCTGCGCAAATCAAACCAGTGTTCTTGAGTATTTACAAAAGGCCTGCTCAATTAGATTGCGCGCATCATGAACGGTTTTTTCACCACTGAAATCATCTTCAAATTATCTGCTATCGTAGCGTTAATTATACTATCCGCATTTTTTTCAGGCTCTGAAACCGCCCTGACCGCAGCGTCGCGTTCGCGCATGCATGCTCTTGCTAAAGACGGCCAGAAAAGAGCGGGCTTAGTCGGTAAGTTATTAGAGAGCCGCGAACGCTTAATCGGTGCGCTTCTACTTGGCAATAATTTAGTCAATATTCTTGCCTCGGCTTTAATGACAGGATTGATGTTGTCTTTGTTCGGCGATGTCGGCGTGTTTTACGCTACAATTATCATGACACTTTTGGTACTTATTTTCGCTGAAGTCCTACCCAAAACCTACGCCATCACCAGACCGGACGATGCCGCTATTTCAGTTGTCCGTCCGGTGCGGGTTATTGTCTGGCTATTTGCGCCTATCGTCAATGTCATCCAAATTTTGGTCAACGGCTTCTTGCGCCTGTTCGGTGTACGCTCGGATGCGGCCCATTGGTCAGTCGCCGATGAAATTCGCGGCGCAGTACATCTTCACACCGAAGAAGGTCGGGTCGATAAAGATGAACGCGACCAAATTCTCGGTGTGCTCAATATTGGTGATCTTGACGTAGAAGACGTCATGATCCACCGTAAAAATCTGGTGATGATTGATGCGGACTTACCGACCTCTGACATCATCAAGCAAGTGCTCGAGTCTGGCCACTCTCGCCTCCCTTTATGGCAGGGCGATATAGATAATGTGGTGGGCGTTTTGCATGCCAAAGACTTGCTCGCCACCATTAGCGCTGCAAATGGCGACATGGATAAATTGGATATCACATCCGTATTACGCAAACCTTGGTTCACGCCTGAAACCACATCTGCGCTGGATCAATTAAAAGCCTTCCAGAAAAAACGAACACATTTCGCCCTCGTCGTTGATGAATATGGCGCCCTTATGGGGGTGGTCACCATGGAAGATATTATCGAGGAAATTGTCGGCGATATCCAAGATGAATTTGACGAAGAAGTTGAAGGTGTCAAACTCGCAAAAGACGGGTCCGTTATCGTCGCAGGCGATGTTCCCGTACGCGACCTTAACCGTGCTAGAGATTGGGACCTACCCGATGAAGACGCCGTTACCATAGCCGGGCTTATTATCCACGAAAGCCAAACCATACCTGATGTCGGTCAGGTTTTCTCTTTCCACAATCACCGCTTCGAGATTATGGCGAGGCATAGAAATCAAATTACATCGGTTAAGGTGCATAAGACCAGAACAACATAGTAGCAACTTTTATACAAGTATAAGTATTTAGGCATTAAGCCGCCCCAATAAAGGACACCAAAATGATGCGATTATCAAAAACTATTTTTCTCATTAGTGTCTGGTTTGGTGTTTTGCTTAGTGGCTGCTCAAAGACGCCTGATCCACAATCTACCATCCCTGTTGCACTCATCTATAATGCCCAAATTATTACAATGGATGTGACAAACCCCCAAGCCGAAGCCATGCTCATTCGCGCAGACAGAATTGCCGCAGTTGGAAGTATCGCCGACATGGAAACGAAATTGGCTAAGTCTGAGATTAATCATATCAAAAGAATTGATGCGGGCGGCGCTACCATATTGCCCGGTTTTATAGACAGCCACGTCCATATCCGGGAGCTGGGCATGGATGCAATTAAGGCCGACCTTGTTGGCGTGAAAACGGCAGATGAAATTGTCGCTCGTCTAAAAGGTTTTGCGCCAAACCCTAAGCCCGGGGCTTGGATTATTGGTCAAGGTTGGGACGAAGGCTATTTTGCCAGTATAGGCTATCCGGATCGGGCTGGTCTTGATGCAGCCTTTCCCAACAATCCAGTTAAGCTGGAAAGCTTACACGGTTTTGCCGGGTTTTATAATGCCACCGCACTTAAAATTGCAGGCATAGATGCAGATACACCCAAGCCAGAAGGCGGGGATATTTTACACCGTGTGGATGGAGAGCCAACGGGTGTGATGCTAACTTTGGCACAAAACCTAATCAACAAACATGTCCCTGCGCCGGGTCAAGAACAACTACAACAAGCCGTCCGTGCAGGGCTTTTAAAAATGGCAAAAGTAGGGGTAACCTCAGTTCATGAAGCCGGAATGAAGGCGGCGGACG
Source organism: Robiginitomaculum sp. (assembly GCA_021776675.1). GTDB lineage: Bacteria > Pseudomonadota > Alphaproteobacteria > Caulobacterales > Maricaulaceae > Robiginitomaculum_A. The sequence goes on along the minus strand of JAJFFM010000137.1, from coordinate 4,224 downwards.
TACAGGCGTTTCAGGCCTTGCAAAGTGAAGACCAGCTCCCGATCAGGGTGTACGGCATGCTCGACGGTAATGAGGAGGCTTTGATGTCTGACTGGTTTGCCAAAGGACCACAAGACGACCCGAAAGATTTTCTCGATATTCGCAGTATAAAGGTTTTTTACGATGGCTCGCTCGGCTCACGCACCGCCTTGATGCGCGCACCCTATAGCGACAAGCCAGACGCCGCAAAACCAACCGAGCGCATAACCCCTGCCGCTGTTGCTTCCTTAGCAGAGCGCGCGGTCGCCACTGGGTTTCAAATCGCCACCCACGCCATTGGCGATGAAGGCAATCACCGCACGCTTAATATATATGAAAAAGCCCTTAGCTCGCACTCCGATCTGGATCACCGTTGGCGCATCGAACATGCCCAAGTGGTCTTACCGGAATTTTACGAACGTATGGCAAATATGAATGTAATGGCCAGCATGCAATCAAGCCATGCTGTTGGTGATAGTGGTTGGGCCGAAGACCGCGTTGGCCCCGTGCGCATCAAACACGCCTATGCTTGGCAACGTATCTTGGCGGCAGGCGGCAGATTGGTGATAAATTCGGATTTGCCGGGCGAACCTTGGGAGCCCATGCAAACCTTATATTTTGCCGTAACCCGTAAACACCTAGACGGCACACCGAAAGATGGCTGGTATGCGGATCAGGCTCTATCTACTCGCGAAGCCTTGAAAGCAATGACAGCGACAGGTGCCTATAGCGCCTTTCAAGAAGACATGCTCGGCACGCTGTCCGTCGGCAAATGGGCAGATTTCGTCATGCTCGACAAAAACCCCCTAGAGACAAATCCTGATAATCTCAAAGATATAAATGTCCAGCAAACATGGGTGGCGGGTAAGCGTGTTGCGGATTAAATTATTCCGTAATAACTTCCAACCGTAGCGCATGTACCCGTTCGACCATTAAATCTGCCAGTACATCCATGACAGCGCGGTGGCGGGCCAAGCGGTTCATTGGGGTAAGCAATTCTGAGGCTATAATCACCTGAAAATGGCTCTCCGAGCTTTCCCGTCCCTCCATACCTGCATGGCCTGCGTGTTTATGGCTCTCGTCTATCACTTTTAACTGTGTTGGATTGAAAGCTTTTTCAAGTTTTTCCTTGATTGTAGAGGCGATAGGTCCCATTTTAGTTTGCCTTTTTTAACATGCTTTTTCTACTAATGGAGCGAGCACAAGAGTGAGTTTTGAGTATGAGCGACGGATTTAAATACCGCATGAAAGGTATGGATATCAGAATTAAACCGCCTGGCAAGAAGCTAAAGCCGGAAGATATGCCGTGCGAATGGGCCGGTTGCCTATCCAAAGGTGGCTGTAAAGCCCCCAAAAGCCCTGACCGCCTGCGTGAATATTATTATTTCTGTGCGCCCCATGCGCGCGAATACAACAAAAACTGGAATTTCTTCTCGGAGATGTCTGATGAAGATATTGCCACTTGGCAAAAGGGTGCCCGTCATGGGCACCGTCCGACTTGGGATGTGCGTAAAAACACAGGTGACCGCGCCAAAGCACGGCGCAAATCCAAAGCGGGTGCAGCTGATTTCGCCGATGATTATAATATTTTCGGCGATGGTGCAGAAGCGCCAACCGAAGCCCCACGTATCCGCCTGTCCAAATTACAGATGAAAGCCCTCAACGATTTGGGTCTAGATGAATTTTCTGGCCCGAAAATGGTGCGCGAACGTTATACCCAATTGGTCAAACAATTACACCCTGATGCGAACGGCGGTGACCGAACTACAGAAATGTCTTTCCAGCGTGTCGTCAAGGCCTATAAAGTCCTAAAAACAACTAAGTTAGCATAAGGCCGTAATTTGCAATTATGAATTTGTTAAGACGGAGCAGATTTTGTCAAATATAAGGAGACAACCGCAAGGAAGTGCTTACACTTTTTTATATCCCATTTGGGCGAGGATTGACGACGCAATAGTTGACACAATATGCCCGCCTTAAAAGTTGCTGGCCTAGCTTCTGGTCCCGTTTGGCCAATTTAACCGAGCTTCGTCGTTATGCGCCCTTGAAAACCAGACGGTTTTCTGCGACCACATGCCTAGAACTCGGTCAAATTGACTCAAATCTTAACGAAATCCTAATTTCAAACTACGGCCTAAATCATGAACAATACTTTCCCAATCTCCCAGCCGGACATAGAAGTCTCGGCAAAAGAAGTCTTCGGCGTTGATTTTGGTGTCCCTATCCCGGCTTTTAGCAAGCCGTGTGAGTACACACCACCCATAGACGAAGCCTACCGCTTTGACCCTGAAACCACCCGCGCTATTTTGGCTGGGTTTGTATTTAATCGCCGCGTCATGGTGCAGGGCTATCACGGTACGGGTAAATCAACCCATATTGAACAAGTGGCCGCGCGGCTGAACTGGCCATTGGTGCGGATTAATCTCGACGGGCATGTATCGCGGATCGATCTGGTCGGTAAAGACGCTATTGTCCTGAAAGACGGCAAACAGGTCACAGAGTTCCGCGAAGGTCTCTTGCCGTGGGCCTTACAAAATCCTGTAGCACTTGTTTTTGATGAATATGATGCGGGTCGCCCAGATGTTATGTTTGTTATCCAGCGCATTCTAGAGGCCGAAGGTCGCCTCACCCTCCTTGACCAAAATCGAGTGATTACACCCCACAGCTCGTTCCGCTTGTTCTCGACCACCAATACGGTCGGGCTAGGTGATACCACGGGTCTATATCACGGCACCCAACAGATCAACCAAGGCCAAATGGACAGATGGTCTATTGTCACGACATTGAACTATTTAGGGCACGACGAAGAAACCGCCATCGTACTGGCTAAATCGCCGAGTTATGACAACGCCGAAGGCCGCGATATCCTCGCCAAAATGGTACGGGTCGCCGACATGACCAGAAACGCATTCATGGCCGGAGATATCTCCACGCTTATGTCCCCGCGTACCGTCATGAATTGGGCTGAAAATGCCCGTATTTTCGGCGGCGATATTGCGCTGGGTTTTCGCATGACATTCCTCAATAAATGCGACGAGCTGGAACGTCCACTTATCGCCGAGTTCTACCAACGCGCATTCGGCGAAGACCTACCAGAAAGCGCGACAACTGTTATGGTCGCGTAGTGCCCGCATTTGATTTTATCAAATCGGGCGGAGTACCTTTATCATTAATGATAAAGGATGTGAATTGCGGACTTTTTAGGAATGGCTTTTTAGACTAAAGCTATGGTGGAAATATGACCGACACCCCTGCCCCGATAGACACATACAAACGCGCCCTGAGCGCCGCGACGCGAGCATTGTCTGGTGAGCGGGATTTGGATGTTGGGTTTGGCGGCGAAGTTGGCGGGATTATTAAACGCGCGGGAAATGATGGTCGAAATGAAGTGCAGGTTGTGTTGCCTTTGCCAGCTTCCCAGCCAACACAAGCCGCTATTGCTAAATCGCGCGGCGAAGCCGATGCACTGGCTTTGCGGCTGGCTCTGCACGACACAGATATTTACGCCAAGAACCTGCCCAATCCTGGGCCCGCACTGGCGATTTATGAAGCTTTGGAACAGGCACGGGTTGAAGCGCTCGGTGCACAAGTTATGGACGGGGTTGATGATAATCTTTATGCGGCCGGGGATGCCCGCGCGCGAAAACGCGGCTATCATAATCTAGACCTAGAACAAAAAGACGCGCCGCTCGCCGAAGCCATTGGCGTGCTGGCCCGCGAAATATTTTCGGGGCGCCCTGCACCTGATGGTGCCAAAGGATTAATGAGCGCGTGGCGGGATTATATGGTTGAGCTCGGCGGCGAGACACTAGAATCACTCTGCAAATCTATAGATAACCAACTCGCATTTTCAGAACTTTCCCAAGATTTGCTACGCGCTTTTGATATGGGCGATGAACTAGCCGATATTGAACAGAGCGAAGACGAAGACGATGAAGCCCGCGAAGACGAACAAAACCCCAATAATGCACAAGATCAACAAGAAGAGAGCGACCCCGGCGAAGCGCAAATGGCACAAGCCGATGCTCTCGACGATGACGACACGCAAAAAGACATGGTCGACGCCGATGATTTTGAAGGCGAAGGGACGGAAGGTGACCAAGTCCCTGATCCGTCTGGGCGCAACCCTGACCTTATTAATTCGCCCGCGCCTTATAAATATTTCACCAACAAGCACGACGAGGTTATTCGCGCAGAAGATTTGTG
>JAJFFM010000136.1 GCA_021776675.1 Robiginitomaculum sp. | reverse complement strand
AATTTTCCTATCGGTATCGAGATCATGCCCCAAGCCGTCATTCGCGCTTTGGGAATCATCAAGCGGTCTGCAGCTTTGACCAATCGCTCCCTCAAAGACCTAGATGCCAAGCGTAGCAAAGCCGTGGTGCGCGCCGCATCTGATGTCGCTGAAGGCAAATTAGATGATAATTTTCCGCTCTCAATTTGGCAGACGGGTTCTGGCACCCAAAGTAATATGAATGCCAATGAGGTTATCGCCAACCGCGCTATTGAAATTATGGGCGGGGAAATAGGCTCCAAAGACCCTGTTCATCCCAACGATCACGTTAATATGGGCCAAAGCTCAAATGATACTTTCCCGACCGCTATGCACATCGCAGCAGCCGAAGAAATTCATCACCGTTTATTGCCAGCCATGGTCGTGCTGCGCAATGCGCTCAATGATAAATCCCAAGAGTTTAAGAAGATTATCAAAATAGGGCGTACCCATACCCAAGACGCGACGCCGGTTACACTCGGCCAAGAATTTTCCGGCTATGTGGCGCAATTGGACCAAGGCATTAAACGGGTCAAAGCGGGTCTCAAAGAATTAATGCCGCTCGCTCAAGGCGGGACTGCGGTCGGTACGGGTCTCAATACTAAACCTGCCTTCGCCAAAATGTTTGCCGAGGAAGTGGCTAGCTATACCAAGCTACCGTTTAAAACGGCACCGAATAAGTTTGAAGCTCTCGCCGCGCATGATGCGTTCGTATCGTGCCACGGTGCGCTAAACACAGTTGCGGCTAGCTTGTATAAAATCTCCAATGATATTCGTTTTCTTGCGTCAGGCCCCCGCTCGGGTCTCGGCGAAATAAGCCTGCCAGCCAATGAGCCAGGCTCCTCTATTATGCCTGGCAAAGTAAATCCAACACAAGTCGAAGCTATGACCATGGCTTGCACGCAGGTTATGGGCAATAACACCACTATGACCGTCGCTGGTTCCCAAGGCCATTTCGAGCTTAATGTCTATAAACCCGTCATGATTTACAACATGGACCAAAGTATAAGATTGCTGTCAGATGTCTGTGTCAGTTTCGCCGAGCGCTGCGTTGTCGGGATCACGGCCAATGAAGACCAAATTAAAACTCTGCTAGATCGTTCGTTGATGCTGGTCACGGCCCTCGCGCCAACTATCGGTTATGACAACGCTACCAAAGTCGCCAAGACAGCCCATGAAAACGGCACGACCTTGCGGGTAGAGGCGGTGAAATTAGGCTTTGTGACCGCAGCAGAATTTGACAGAGTTGTTCAACCCAAGAAAATGATTGGCCCGAGAAAGTGACAGATAACGTCGTCAATTTTAAGCAAGCAAAAAAACGCGCAGGCTATGCTAAAAAAGAGATGATATCCGCAGAAAACCGCGAAAAATTTGGCCGTACCAAAGCGGATAAACGGGCTGACGCGGGTGAGAAATTGCGGCAAAGCGAACATGTGGACGCGCATAAATTAGATGAATAACTCTCCCCAAACGCATATGCAAAAACGCTCGCTATCCATTCATGCCCATAGGACGTCCATTGCCCTGGAAACTGAATTTTGGGATGTAATTGACAGGGCCGCCCGTCATGATGGGCGATCCTTAGCAGGATTTATCACAGCATTGGACGATGAGCGCACAGCACAAGATAGCCCCCACGGACTGGCGGCATATCTGCGGTTATTTGCTTTAAGCTTCGTCCAAAAAGGCCATAGTTAGAATAGTCCAGCCATTGACGCTTGCCCGTCTTTTTAGGCTCAAACCATGGTCTTGATAGCAAGATATAACGTTGTCAGCTTGCTCATCGAGAGGCCCCGCTAAAATAACATGACCTGCGCCCGTAAGTGCAGCCACTATGTCTGGCGCCAGAACCATTAGCGGCCCTGCGAGGATGTTGGCGAAGATTAAATCGAATTTGTCCGTTCCCTCGGCACTACTGGGAATACCGTCAGCCTGCACCGCGTGGATGTGATCGGCAGCAGCATTAATGCGGGCGTTTTCTAGCGTCACGTCAACCGCGTCTTTATCTATATCTGATGCCAATACATCTCGGTTCAATGACTTGGCGGCGGCAATAGCCAACACACCAGACCCACAACCAAGATCAAGAATAGTGGCTGGCCAGTTAGGTGTTTTATCCTTGATTAAATCCTCAAACGCCAACAAACAGCCTTTGGTCGTACCGTGATGACCTGTACCGAAGGCTAGCCCCGCGTCAATACGGATGGGAAAGGGTGTGTGCTCGGGAATATTGTCTGCATCATGGGAGCCGTATATGAAGAACCTACCCGCTTCTACGGGTGGTAATCCAGCTTGTGATAAAGATGTCCAGTCTTCATCCGGCAATTGAGAAATGGAATGTTCCAATCCGCTTAAGTCTAATTGCGCCGCGCAAAGCTTTGCCTCATCCTCGGTCTCGAACAAAGCTTGCACAAACATCATGCCAGATGCTTCATGGGGGTTATCTTCAAACACAGATACGGCCAATGCTTGCATGTCCATCTCAAACCCAAGCTGGTCAGACAGTTCAAATATCACAGAATTTTGCCCACGGATAAACAGGGCGTAAGGCGGCGTTGAGTTGGGTTGGTTTTTCATGCCTGCTTCCTAGCCTGATTGCTGTCACCAGACAACTGCGAGTTTGGTGTCAATTTCTAGTAAATATATAAGTCAGTAAGCATACACTAACATTTGCTTGACATTCATAAGCATAGACATTAGTAAGCGTTCACTAACATGCATATAGGAGAGTTTTATGCTAAATGAAAGTGCGAATAATATGGTGCCCGAAACTGAGCGCGGGATAATTGCGCCTGACGGGTCGACCAAGGCGCGGATTGAACGGGCGGCGCTGAGTTTATTTGTTGAGCGCGGTGTGGACGGGGTGGCTGTGCGCGAAATAGCGGCCAAGGTCGGAATTACCGACGCGGCCATTTACCGTCATTTCAAATCCAAAGCCGAGCTCGCCGAGAGCCTGATGTTGGCAATCCATGACCGGTTGACTGTTTTGGTGCAAGACATCAATGGGGAAGGTGTGAGCTTTCGCGAGAAAATTACTAATCTGGTCAATAATTACTGTGCCGCCGCAGATGATGACTGGGATTTGTTCTCTTATCATCTGTTGCACCTACATCATTTTCCGCATTTGTTTTCAAGTGAAAATGATAGCCATGTGCGTAGACTAGGCCCCATATCCGTTTGTGCACATATGTTGAAGCAAGCAATGGACACGGATGAAATTGAACCCGGCAATGCTCAGCTTTTGGCGTTTATGGCGCTCGGCATTGTTTTGCAGGCGGCCTCTGCCAAAGCGCATTTGCGTCTGCGTGGGCCATTATCAATTTATGCACCTGAATTTGACAAAGCCGTGTGGGCGGTGATTCGTCATCGCTAACATTCAGATAAGAGAAACAAGTCGTACCGAGCGCAGTGAGGTAAGGCCAAGTGGCCGCCGGCGCATGTGCGCCGCGCCAAAAGAAATGTATCAAGCGCAGGCGTGTGCACTTTCTTGCACACTGCCGCGGGCGTAATAACAAGGAGGAAGCCATGCGCTCACTTATATTCAATATCTTGTTTTATACACTAACGGTTTTCTTCGCGCTGGCCTGTGTGGTGTTATCGATCGTACCGGGCCGCAAACCGATCATGTTCGGGCTATGGGCCTATTCGCGCTCCATGGTCTGGCTGATGAAGGTGGTCGCCGGTATCAAGGTTGAGGTCAAAGGCCATGAAAACCTGCCCAAAGAAGGCCCCTATATAATAGCCCCTAAACACCAAAGTTACGGGGACGGATTTGTTGTGTTTTCACAATTCTTTGATCTGTCCTTTGTTACGGGTGATCACCTTGAAAGGTTTATGACCCTCAAGCATATTCTGCGTAAGGCGGGTGCGGTTGTGATAGATAATTGCGGCGGTACGGATGCCCGCGACCGACTGCAGAGCGAAGCCGAAATAGTGCGCGCCGAAGGGCGCAGATTGTTGATTTACCCTGAAGGTCATTTGTCTGCCCCCGGGGAACAACGCCGTTACCGCAAAGGCATATTTCATTTATACGAAGATTTTGGCTGTGCGGTTGTGCCTATGGCGACCAATTTGGGGCAACGCTGGAACCAAAACGTCTGGACAAAATATAAAGGCACCGCCACAGTGGAATTCCTAAAGCCAATAGAGCCGGGACTTCGCAAGGACGAATTTATGCACAGACTGGAAACCGTCATAGAAGCACGTTCGCTTGAACTGCTTGATTATGATAATCCGGGCGCGCTGGAACATTCTCGCAAAGACTTGGCCAAAGGCGCCATCATGCGAGAAGATAAGACAGCGCGGGACAGAACAGGACGGGACAAGGCAAAAACATGAGTATAAAAAAAATATCCGCACCGAGCGTAGCGAGGCAAGGCCGACTGGCCGTCGGCGTGCATACGCCGCACCCGTGCAGGTGTGCGCTTTTGCGTGCTGCCGTGAGCGACATAAACAAGGAAGTATTATGAGTGGGAAACAAGCGGGACGATTAATGACCCAGCGGCGCTTTTGGCCGTTATTTGTATTATTGCAAACGGGAACATTTAACGACAATATTTTAAAAAATGCCCTAATTGGACTGATTACATTTGGTGGGCTGATTTTCTTACCCGGCCTGCCGTCTGCCATTCGTGTACCCGTTGCTGCCCTGATATTTACAGGGCCATTTTTGTTAGTGTGCGCAATTGCTGGACAAATAGCCGACAAGGTAGACAGAGGTGTGATCCTTAAGGTCATTAAAAGGACGGAATGTGCCATTATGCTGATAGCGTCGCTTGGCTTTTGGCTTTCCAATATCTGGATTTTGTGTTTTGCGTTATTCTGCATGGGGGCTCAATCTGCGTTTTTCTCACCAACAAAAAATGCCGTTTTACCGCAATGGCTGAAAGATGAAGAACTGATTACGGGTAATGCGCTCTTAAATGGGTTTGTATTTGTGTTCATTCTTGTGGGTATGGTTTTAGGGTTGTTTTTAATCGGCTCGGACGGGGGGCCGAAAATTGTATCTTTAATCTTATTGAGTGCTGCCGCACTCGGTTGGCTAGCATCAGAATTTGTGCCCAAAGCCCCACCACCAAACCCTGAATTAAAAATAAATTATGAGCCGATATCGTCTATTTTCAATGTTTTGGCACAGGCCCTAGATTCCAAACCAGTCTTGCGCCCAATGCTTGGTATCGCCTGGTTCTATGGATATTCTACGATTGTCATTACTATGTTACCAGATTATGTCGCCAATACATTGGGGTATAATACAAATGTATTGGTGTTCATTTTGACCATATCTACAATGGGTATCCTCATTGGCTCATTGGCATGTTCGTTGATTGGAAATTGGCGTGTCTGGGGTAAGGAAGCTGTCGGCTTAGCGGCAGTTGGTATTAGTGGCGTTTTGTTATCCGTTACAGATTTGTATCTTACAGGCCCTAGTCACACTATAATTGGTGATGATGGTATACGTCAGGGCGTGGACGTGTTTCTGGATGCATCTGGCTCCGTGCGCATGTTGGTTGATATTGGGTTGGCCTCTGTATTTGGTGGTATGTTTGTTGTGCCCCTGCAAGCTATGGCACAGCGCAGAGCTGATCCTAAAATTCGCGCGCGCCTAATGTCTGCTGGTGCCGTTTTACTTAATTTGGCAGTTAATGCGGTCACATTTGGTTTAATCGGTATGGCTGCATTAAACTTACCACCAAAATCGCCATTGCTAATCGTTATCTTTATCAGTGCATTGGTTGCTGGTTATACAATTTGGCGGGCTTTTCACCCCCATAATTACACTTCATTTGTTTCGCAAGATTGATGCGTGGATATTTTGGTATTGGCGTACAGGGGATTTCCAAGGCGGGGAATTTGGGCGCAGTTATGCGCACGGCCCATGCTTTTGGCGCGAGCTTTGTCTACACGGTGGACGCTCATCACAAAACCCTGAATATAGATAGCACCGATACATCGCGTACGCTAAAACACCTGCCGCATTATCAGTGGGACAATGCCCAGGATATGCGTCTGCCGCAAGGCTGTACATTGGTCGGGGTCGAGCTCTGCGAGCGCTCCGTTGAAATGCCGAGCTTTCGCCATCCCTTGGCGGCGGCGTATGTTCTGGGGCCAGAGCAGGGGTCGCTTTCGCCCGAAATGCAGGATTTGTGCACATATATAGTCAAAATTCCGACTAAATTTTGCATTAATGTTAGCTTGGCGGCGGCATTGACGCTTTATGACCGGACATTAAGTCTGGGCGGTTATCCTGAACGACCACTTAAGCCCGGTGGCCCGAATTTGGCCGCGTTGGAAGAGTGGCGGGAATTACGAATGCGGGATGGTTAGGGGTTTTCCTTCCCTCATTTTTCATGGGGGAAGTGCCAGAGCGAAGCGGCGGCGATGGGGGCGCGCACATCTTGTGCGCCTTTGAATATTTGTCTCTGACGTTACCATCGATGAGACGCAAGAGCGTCTGCCCCCATCCCCCCTCTGAAGAAGAGGGGTACTTCCCCCATAAATGGAGGAAGGAGAAACAACTGAGAAAATTTCTATTCTTAACCGGGCTTTAATGCTAAGACGCTTTGATAGAGTTTCATAATTATGTTGGGCTGAATATGCGTATTTCTAAATTTATCTTTATATTGGCTGCTGCGGCAATGTTCTCAAACGTGTTCGCAAGCAATGCCAATGCCAAATTAGAGGGCGTGTACACCGATTGGGCCGTACATTCTAAAACCGAAAGCGGTGAGAAGATTTGTTATGCTTTGGGCAAAGCTAAATCCAAAACTCCGTCCAGCGTCAAACACGGCGATATCTATTTCATGGTGGCCAACTGGAAATCAGGTGCTGCCAAAGAGCAGCCAAGCTTGCTTACCGGTTTTTCTCTCAAACCCGAAATTCCGCCCTCAGCCCGTGTCGGTAGTTCGCGTATTCCAATGTATGCAGACGGTAGCGAAGCCTTTGTGGAAAATAGAAACGACGAGAAAAAACTGGTCCGCTCTATGCGAAAGGGCTCAACCATGCGCGTAGATGCGGTCTCGGCCCGCGGCACACAAATATCCTACGAGTTCTCCCTAAGCGGTATCACAGCCGCCCTCGGCAAAGCCAAAACGGTTTGTAATTAAGCGAGTTATTACTTGCGCATTATTACTTACACTTTATTACTTACACTGGCAAAAAATATAATTACTTCTGAATAAAAATAATGGAGAGAACTATGGGTTTTGGCGAAGCGATTGCAACATGTTTTAAAAAATATTTCACTTTTTCCGGTAGGGCCGTAAGATCGGAATATTGGTGGTTTTATTTATTTACGATCATTGGCGGTATAGTTACAACAATTATGGACTATGCTGTATTTGGCGGTCAGGCGTCTGATTTTGCACCCATAAATACGCTATTCAGTCTCGCAGTATTGTTTCCAACGTTTTCTGCGGCTTCGCGCAGGTTACATGATACAAATTGTTCTGGTTGGTGGCAGTTGATACCGTTAGCACCTTTACCATTATTGTTGTTGATAATACCAGGATTGATGTCGGGAAGTGGTGGAATTATGATGGGTGTGATTGTAGGTTTGGTCGTGATTGCCGTACTTGTTTTGGTCGTATTGTTAATAATTAGGTTGGCGACAATGGGCACAGAAGGTGCAAATAAATATGGAGATGACCCTTTAGGTAGCTATGAAGTCTTTGATTAAGCACTAGGGCTACCCTATATTCCTAATATTCTTGAAATAGTAAAAAGGTATATATATGGGTTTTGGTGAAGCTATCGGCTCGTTTTACAGCGGTTATTTTGATTTTGAAAACCGCTCCATCCGTTCCGAATTTTGGTGGGCATTTCTGTTTAAGACATTGGTTTATATAGCCCTCGTCATTCTCATGTTCGTTTTGGCGTCTAGCATGGGCGGGATTGATACGAGCGACGGTGAGGCGGGCCTCGGCTTGGGTTTAATTCTTATTTTGCTTTTTTACATTGGCAATTTTATCCCCAACATTGCTGTCTCTGTGCGCAGATTTCATGACCAAGGTAAATCCGGTTGGATGTATCTGCTCGTGTTTATTCCTTATGTTGGCTGGCTTGTTGTTTTTATTTTTATGTTGATTGACGGCACCCACGGCGATAACCGCTTTGGCCCAGACCCGCTCGGCGATAATTTGTATGACACCTTTAGCTAAGGCGTTATCACAATGAAACCCTGAGCGTAGTTTTCCTTGTATTGCCATATTTTTTCGATAATGTAGCGCAATAATAAACAATAATGGGAGGAAAGTATGGGATTAGTGGATGCAGTAAAGTCCGGAATTTCGAATTACGCAAATTTTAGTGGACGCGCTTCGCGCTCGGAATATTGGTTCTGGGTATTGGGTGTGATAATTGCCGAAATAATTTTATTTGCTTTAATGGCTGTCAGTGAGAAGCTTGGGTTGTTGTTGGTTGTGTTTTATCTGGGAATTATCATTCCGTCACTTTCGGTAGCAGTTA
>JAJFFM010000135.1 GCA_021776675.1 Robiginitomaculum sp. | reverse complement strand
AGTTTCGGTTCCGATCGCTCACTTGTGGGCGGAAAACTGGTCGACCTCAAATCGGCTGCGCCCATTGCGGAAGTGATGGACGAAGTGCTCGCGACAGGCCAACCCATTTCGCGGCGCGTCTTGCAGGTCGAAGTGGATAACGGCGAGGTCCGCGAAATCGGCTTGTCTGCGTCGCCGCTCGGGGGATCGGATTCGCCATCCGGCGTCGCGCTCCTGTTCACGGACATGACGGAACGCCGGGAACTCGAGCGTATCGAAAAGCTCAACAACCAACTCATTACGCTGGGCGAATTGACGGCGGGGGTGGTCCACGAACTACGCAATCCCGTCAGTGTTATTAGCGGTATGGCCGAATTGTTATTGCGCGGCATGGACGAGAATGCCCATGGCTATACCGCCGCAAAAACCATTCTGAACGAAGCGTCGCAAATCGAAGAGTCCATCGCTCAGTTCCTCGGACTCGCCAAACCGTTCGACATGTCCCCGGGCAAGTGTTCGCCGGATGAGGCCGCCCAGCGCGCGTTGCAACTGTGCCAACGCCGCGCACAAGAAAAGGAAGTCGACGTTTCGTATACGCCGCAAGAACCTCTGCCGGTGCTGTACGCCGATGCCGAACGGATTTCCCAAGCACTCGGCAACCTCATCACCAACGCCATCGAAGCGGTCGACCGCGGCGGGAAAGTCTTTCTCACGGTACGCGAAGATACGCAGCAAATCGTCTACGAAGTGCGTGACAACGGCCCGGGCATCAACCTGGAACCCGGCGAAGATATTTTTAAGCCGTTCTTCACCAAGAAAGAAGCCGGAACCGGCCTTGGACTTCCCATCGTCCGGCGCATCATTTCCGCACACGGCGGTGCCGTGACCTATGAAAACGAGAAAAAGGGCGGCGCGAAATTTATCTTGCGCATTCCTACGTCGCCCTAATTGAGCGACGGGCGCAGGTGCCGTACGTAGCTTGGGCCTCCAGCCCAAGTGAGGTCTTCCCGAGCTGCTTGGCCAGGATGGCCAAGCTACGAGTTCAACAAACGCGACCCACGTAGCTTGGGCTTCTAGCCCAAGTGAAGTCTCGCAGAATGACTTGGCCAGGATGGCCAAGCTACGAGTCCGACGGGCGCGCTGGTTACTCCAATTCGTACTTGCGAATCTTGTACTGGAGCGTCGTACGTTTCAGACCCAGGTGTTTTGCTGTTTTCGTCTTGTTCCAATGGAAATCTTCCAGCGCCGCGGCGATCATTTCGCGTTCCATTTTATCGGTACGCTCGACGAGCGAACGCCGATCGCTGGACATCGGTTCCGGCCCATCGTCTTCTTCGTCGGGGACGTAGTACATCTCCGGCGGCAAATCACGCCGGGTGATAATCCCTTCTTCGCTCAATACGACGGCGCGTTCAATGACATTTTCGAGTTCACGCACATTGCCGGGCCACGGATATTGCAGGAAGAAATTCAGGACGTCGTTCTCAATTTCGGAGACCTCTTTGCCTGTCTCTTCACTGAACTTGGTGAGGAAGTGATCGACGAGCACTGGGATATCGTCGACACGCCGACGGAGTGGCGCGAGTGCAATCGAGAATACATTGAGCCGGTAAAAGAAATCCTCGCGAAACTCGCCCACGCGAATTGCGTTGCGAAGGTCGCGATTGGTGGCCGCAACAATGCGCACATCCACCGAAACGGGTGTAGCGCCGCCGACGCGTTCAAATTCGCCTTCCTGAAGCACCCGCAACAGCTTCGTCTGAATGCCGGGGTCGATCTCCCCCACTTCATCCAGGAACAACGTGCCGCCGTGGGCGCGCTCAAACCGTCCGATAAACTGGGAATCGGCGCCGGTGAAAGCGCCTTTTTCATGACCGAAGAGTTCGCTCTCGAGTATTCCGTGCGCGAGTGACGCGCAATTCAATGCGATGAAGGGCTTGTTCTTCCGCGGGCTCGCGTCGTGAATGGCTTTGGCAACCAATTCCTTACCCGTGCCGCTCGGACCAATTATCATTACCGAACTCTTGCTCGGACCGATCTTATCGATCATGCGCAAGACCTCGCGGGTCTCTTCACTTTCGCCGACGATGCTCTTGGGTGCTTCTTCGCCCACCTCGGCCTTCGCCGCACCATTCGACTTGCGAATGAGCTTGTCGACTTTCAACTCAATCTCGGCCAGCTTAAAGGGTTTGGCAATAAAATCGCTCGCGCCCATCTGCATCGCTTCGACGGCTTTTTCGATGCTGCCGTATGCGGTGATGATGATGACTTTGGTATCCGCAGAAACACCTTTGACGGCGCGCAGCACACCAAAGCCGTCGCGACCGGGCATTTTCAAATCGGTGATCACCAGATCGAAGTGTCCACCCGCAAGTCGATCGACGGCGCGGTCTCCGTTGGATGCAACGGAAACTTCGAACCCGCGTTCTTCGAACGCGGACTGCAGCAACTGCCGCATCCCCGGTTCGTCGTCAACGACGAGCATTTTACGCACTTCACCCAAAGACAATCCCCCTAAATACTACTGGCCTGAGCGGCCGGAAAGTCACACTCCCCCTGCGAGGTAGTCCCCGCCTTTCTGA
>JAJFFM010000134.1 GCA_021776675.1 Robiginitomaculum sp. | reverse complement strand
ATAACATCATATGGGCCGTGGTCAGGCGCGCCAGCACGAAAATCACCTTGGACTATAGCCGCATTATTCGTCCCGCAATTGTCTAGTAATTTTGTCGCGCGTTCCACAGTCTCTTCGGATTGCTCAAGCGCTACTACGGTCTCGGCAAGTTGCGACAGTACGGCTACAGAATAGCCGCGCCCACAACCAATATTAAGTACAACATCGGTGTTGGCAATATCCGCTGCGTCTAGCATTTTAGCAAAATCTCGAGGGCGCAACATATAACGACCCTCGCCCAGATCAATATGCACATCGCTATAGGCTAGGGCGGTTTTGGCTTTGGGCACAAAGCATTCACGCGGCACAGCTTTAAAGGCTGCTTGGATCCCATGATCCGTCACATCATTAGTACGGATTTGACTATCAAGCATCGTCTCGCGTGCGGCTGCAAAATCAAACATAATGTGTCCTTTATTTGTCGTTTAGGAACCAGTCAAAAGATTCGAAAATAAATTTATACCCCCATATAGAGTTGCCCCCCAAACAAAGCAATGCCGCAAAACTGTAGAGGTGGTATAAATAAATGCACTATTTGTCGCAGGAAGAGGCGCAAAGCTTGTGCAATTAAGTTTGGCTTTACGAGGGTAAATTAGGCTTAAAGTGCGCTGCCGGTTATGCAGGTGCTGATTTCTTTAAGCTCATGAGCGGCTATGCAGAACGCATCTTCATATTTGAAATGTACGGCGGCTATGCATTGTTCAGTGTTGAGGCGTGCTGTCGCCACACACCGGTTCAGCTGTGGTGTTGCCATGTATTTTTCAATCCATTCACTGCTCTCTGCACCGGTTGCCCCTAGGATCTCCAAGGCTGACAAAGTCAGGGCTTTGCGTTGCATGATACCAATATAATTAAGGGTAGTGTCTTCGGTTTGCGGTTGTTTAGTGCGCCCATAAGCCTGCCAAAACTGTTGCCTCTTTAGGGAAGCAGAGGCATCCTGAGCTCTAATTGTGCCAACCTCAGCAATTTGCTGTGTCATTACATCTGGTGCTTCAAACGGCAAAGATTTTGCTTTGCTTATAGTTTGCAGACGTTTGGGTCTGGAATCAGCGCGCATCTTTTTCCACTGCGTCTGTTTTTGCATGTCATAGGATTGGTTCTTAATATGGGCGCTAGAGCGGTCAATACTGGCAATATCGCTAGCCCATGAAGTTTGAATATCTGCTGTGGCAGAGAGGGCGCCAGGGAGTTTAACGGCGTAATTTGGGTCTACATAAAGTTGGTAAATTACACTGTCGATACCTTGTTGTGTAGCAGTTTCCAAAACCCCTTCAACATAATCAGTGCTCTGTGCTCCAATTAAGGCGCCGTAACCAATCATAGCAGGGCCCATACTGGGTGAGAAGACTTGCATCAACTCGTCCATAGTTTTGTTCATATGCTCAGGTGAGCTTATCTCTTCGCTCGGTATGCGGTTCACATGTGTCATCAAGACGGCGTGATTTCCCGCAGCGCGCACTAAAGATTCGTTCATACGTTCTGCCGTTGGCCTAGTTGTGATGTGTAATGAAGTTGACTGTACCGGCTGAACTGCACCAATAGAGGTCACTTGTTGTACGGAGGCCGTTTGCCCCGATGTTTCCCATGCGCTTATTAATAACACGCAACAAGCTAGCAATGCTGATGTAATTATGCGGTGATCTTTTGCGTACATATTATTATCCCTATTATTTATTGATAGCGCTTAACGTACTATGCTCATTGCTTAACTATAAAACAACTAGCGAACACACTGCAGTCTATTTCACCTGTAACACGAAATAGCTATTATTTTATGGTAGAATCGCATTGTGTGGTAAAGAAATTGTAAGCAAAAACCGTTTTCGGAAGGCGAAACTTTGAATTTTAATATAAATCGCGGATTGCCCTTGATAAGCTTGCTTTGGTGCTTTGCCTTGATGGTTGCATTAATTGTGGCCACATTCAAAGGTGTAAGTGCTACGGCAGTGTTGCCTTTCGCTGGAATTGCAATGTTCCCGGCTCTTATTGGGGTATTCCTATGGCCGATCTCTGAGCGTGAATGGGTGCAAATGGCAGTGATCTTCTCTTGGATTGTTTTGGCTATTATTGCCTGTTTTGCTATCGGATTTACGCCTATGGCTATTTTATTTTTATGCGCGCCTGCTGTGGCCGTGCTGTTTAAGCGTGAAAAAGTTGTGGAAGCCATTGTTTTTGCGACTATTTTTGCAGGGGTAACATTTTACTTTGGTAAATGGGGTTTTGCGCCGGAGCCTATTGCGACTGCGGACCAAGCCAATTGGGGCATATTGGCGGGTAAGCTGGCGACGACTGTGTTTATACTCGGCGCCATGTTTTTTGCTGCAGATAACCAAGAACATATAGGTGAGGTGCGTGTCTCAAAAAAACGAGTGCCGGATAAATATACTCGTGAAGACCAAACCAGACCTGTTACACAAGAAGAATTCCGGTTTGCCAAAGCTTATCCCGGTGCAGTCCTAAAATTTGGTCCGCAGGGAGAAGTGCAGATGGTGACACCCGCGGCGCGCACAATGTTGGGCGTAAATGCTGAACAAGCCGAAAATATCAGTTTTGCCAGTTTAGGGATAAATGCTCAGCAAGAGCAGTTATTGGAGGCCTCTTTTTCAAAACTGAAGGAAACCGGAGAAAAAACTTCTGTCAGCATAGACTTCCCCAAATGCTTCCAAGTAAGTAGACAAAATTCCAGCGCGTATATGGAAATGACGTTAGTGCCTCAGAAAGATGGGTCTATATTTGCATTTACGACGGATTGCTCCCGCATTGGCGATAAAATTCAGAGCCTGACCGATGCCCAATCTAGTGCAATAAGAGCCAGTACTAAAAAAGAGTTCGACGAGAAGACATTGTTCTTCGCGGGGGTCAGTCACGAACTCCGTACGCCGCTCAATGCTATTATCGGATTTTCCGATATGATGCGCTCGCGCCTATTTGGGCCATTGCCGGGCAAATATGCAGAATATGCGGATATGATACATGATAGTGGTCAGCACATGCTCGACTTGGTAGGGGATGTATTGGATATGTCCAAAGTCGGCGCAAATAAATACGAGCTTAATTATTGCGAATTTGATGTAGCTGATGTGGTTAGGAGCTCCATGAAAATGGTCAGGCCGTCTGCTGATGCTGCCGAATTAACTTTGGACGCCGATATTGAAGTGGATAAAGATTTGATCATAGAAGCCGACCGCCGTGCTGTTCGTCAGATATTACTCAACCTTCTCAGTAACGCCATTAAATTTACACCTAAGGGCGGGCGCGTTACGTCGTCTGCGCATTTCTTGGGTGAGCGCATAGAAATAAGCATTGCCGATACGGGTACGGGCATGACGGTTGAAGATATTGCCGCGGTCGGTACACCTTACTCTCAGACGG
>JAJFFM010000133.1 GCA_021776675.1 Robiginitomaculum sp. | reverse complement strand
TGCGAAGACTCGGCCACTGTAACCTCACCGCTAGTCCCTTGGGGGCTAGGCGGTGCATTTTTTACTGGCGTGCTCAATGTTTCGGCGTGGGATTATATGGGCTGGACTTTCCTAGCCATTCTCACGCCCATTATTGCCATTATTTATGCGACTACAGATACGTTTATTTGGCGCGAAGGCGAAAGAAATGATGCGAACACTTACAATCAAACCGATGCACAAACTGCGCCGCCACCTTAATATGTTAGGGAGCTAAGACAGGTGAATTATTTGCCAAATGAACCTACTTCTAACTTGTTCTACCAAACCCGTTTGCCGCGCCCCATGTTGGATAGGGCGAAGGGCATATACCTGTATGATGTAAATGGAAAACGGTATATTGACGGCTGTAGTGGCGCGATGGTCAGTAATATTGGGCACTCTAACCCCTATGTTTTAGACGCCATGAAGGCCCAAATGGACAAAGCCACATTTGGATACCGCCTACACTTTCAAAACCAACCTGCCGAAAAACTAGCCAAGCTCACGGCGAGCCTGATGCCAAAGGGCTTGGAGCGGGTGTTTTTTGTCTCGGGTGGCTCCGAGGCGGTGGAAAGCGCCATTAAGCTGGCGCGGCAATACGCTCTCACATTGGGCAAAAAAAATGCTTGGAAAGTTATTTCCAGAGACCCCTCTTATCATGGCTGCTCCTTGGGGGCTTTGGCGCTAACGGGTTACGACCCCCTCACCAAACCTTTCATGCCCATGATGCGGGATATGCCAAAAATACCTGCGCCTACCTGTTATCTAGACCGCGACAGTTTAAGTGAAGAAAAGCGCGGCCTTAAATATGCGGAGGTGCTGCGCCAAGAAATTATCCGCCAAGGGCCGGATACAGTTCTTGGTTTTATAATGGAGCCTGTTGGCGGTGCATCCACGGGTGCTTTGGTCGCACCAGATAGTTATTATGCGCACATCCGCGAAATTTGTGATGAATTTAACATCTTACTTATTTACGACGAAGTTATGACGGGCGCAGGACGTACGGGTCGTTTTTTGGCTTGTGAACATTGGAATATTACACCGGATATCATAGCGTTATCCAAGGGGTTTGCCGCAGGATATGCGCCCTTAGGGGCGATGGTTGCAAAAACGAATATTGTTGAAACCGTTCTTGACGGCGGTGGGTTTTTGCACGGCTTTACCTATGCAGGAAACCCATTGGCATGCTCCGCAGGGTTGGCAGTACTCGAAGTTTTGCAACAAGACAAACTCGTTGAAAATGCGGCCATTATGGGAGATTTATTAAAATCCCGGCTGCTTGATCTTATGGAGCGCTATCCATTTATCGGCGATGTGCGGGGCAAAGGTTTGCTGCTGGCTTTTGAATTGGTGTCCGACCGCGAGACCATGGAGCCATTGCCGGCTTCGCTGAATGCATATAATCGGCTTGTCGATTTGGCTTATGATATGGGGTTAATCATTTACTCACGCCGAACACGCGGCGGCCATAAAGGTGATCATTTCATGATATGCCCCCCCTTAATTATCACCGAAGATGGCATAGACGAAATTATGAATATTCTTATAGCCGCTTTAGATCAATTTGCGGATGAGACCGGACTTGAACGAGAGGTACAGTCATGAACAAGAATAATGGTATAAATTTGCTAAAAGCAAAACTAGAGAAAACCAAATGAAGCTGCCCAACAAAACCACTATTATTGACAAGGCTATAGTCCAGATACCTGACGGCGCGACAGTAATGCTTGGTGGTTTTGGCGTTCCCGGCACGCCTTTTACGTTAATTGAAGAACTAGTGCAGCACGGGGCTAAGAACTTAACCATTATAAAAAACGACGCCAATGAGACGGGCATGGGCGTGGATCATTTATTGGAAAACGGGCAGGTTAAAAAACTGGTGTCCACACATATTGGGTTGAATACACATGCTGTGGACCTCATGAATAGTGGTAAAATAGAGGTGGAGTTTTGCCCACAAGGTATTTTGGCTGAACGTATTCGGGCGGGCGGCGCGGGGCTGCAAGGCATCTTAACCGATATCGCGATTGGTACGGATTTGCAAGACGGCAAAAGCCGCGTTGAAATTAAAGGAAAAATCTGCATCGTTGAGCCTGCATTACGTGCTGATTTTGCACTTTTACACGCCGATACAGCAGATCATTTTGGTAATCTTGCCTATGTTGCAACGGCTCGTAACTTTAACCCTCTTATGGCTATGGCCGCAGAAACTGTCATAGCGGAAACAGAGCATCTAGTCCCAGTGGGCGCATTAAACCCAAATCATATTCACACACCCGGCCCATTTGTAGATCAAGTCGTGCTTTTAGAAAAATTGTCGGAGGCGTATAATGTTGTCCAGCGCTAAAGCCAAAATGGTGGCCCGCATGATAGCGCGCGCAGCCAAAGACATAGAGCCCGGCATGGTTGTTAATCTAGGGATTGGCTTGCCCACACAGGTGATCGAGCATTTGCCTGCTGATATACCCATATGTTTGCATTCTGAAAACGGCATTACGGGCATTGGTTCTGCGCTTTCCATGGATAAGGCAGACCGAAATTTAATTGATGCAGGTGGTGCTTATGTTTCGCCAGTACCCGGAACATGTTATATGGACAGCAGTGTATCCTTTGCGCTTGTGCGCGGCGGACGGTTGGATATGACAATGCTCGGCGCGTTTGAAGTGGCGATGAACGGTGACCTTGCTAATTGGAAAATTCCGGGACGATTTACCCCTGGCGCGGGCGGCGGAATGGAGCTTGCGCAAAAAGCAAAAAAAGTAATAGTGCTGACCATGCACCAAGACCGCAAAGGTCGTTCAAAAATAGTCCGTAAATGTACCCTGCCCATCACGGCCTATGGGTGCGTAAGCAGAATATTTACGGATATGGCTGTGTTGGATGTGACGCCGGACGGCTTGGTTTTACGCGAAATGGCTAAGGGCTTATCTGTCGATGAAATAGTTAAGGCGACCGATGCACCTTTGATAATACCGGCAAATGATATGCCATTCTTTTAATGTGATAAGGTTTTAGTGTGACGGGATTTTTAACATAACAAGATTTTTAACAAAAACTGAAGAGATAATGCTGATAGGATAATAATATGGACAAACAAATTGAAACCCAAATTCTAGAAGCTGTTGATGCGCGGTTTGACGAACAATTGCAATTTTTGCTTGCCCTGTCCGCCTATCCGTCAACACGCGGCAATGAACAGGCGGCGCAAAGTTTCATGTCAGGCGCTTTAATTGAGCGCGGCTACGCAGTGGATGAATGGGAAATTGATGTAAATGATATCTCACATTTAGCTGGGTTTTCACCCGTTAATGGTAATTATGAAGACGCGATAAATGTCGTCGGTACACGACGCAGTGAAGGCACGGGAAAATCACTTATTTTAAATGGGCATATTGATGTAGTTCCTGTTGGCCCCTCAGATATGTGGGACACGCCACCGTTCGAGCCCCACATAGACGGCGGTTGGATGTATGGACGTGGTGTCGGCGATATGAAGGCAGGCCTTACCACAAATCTTTATGCGCTTGATGCCCTGCGAGACATCGGGTTTGCGCCTGCAGGCGACGTGTATTATCAATCCGTTGTAGAAGAAGAATGCACCGGCAATGGCGCGCTTGCTTGCTTACAACGGGGCTATAAAGCTGATGCAGCTTTGATCCCTGAGCCTTTCGCAGAAGACCTAGTCACGGCCCAAGTCGGGACCCTTTGGTTTCAAGTTCACCTGAAAGGCATCCCCGTACATGTAGCCTATGCGGGCTCTGGCTCAAACGCTATCGAAGCCGCCATACCGCTTATTAATGCATTGCACGAAATGGAAGCACGTTGGAATTTACCTGATTGTCGTCATTCCGGTTTTCACGATCACAATCACGCCTTGAACCTTAATGTTGGGAAGATTGTGGGCGGAGACTGGGCAAGCTCAGTGCCTGCATGGTGTGTTTTCGATGTGCGTATGGGACTGTTCCCCGACCAAGATATGGAAGACGCTAAACGGGAAATAGAAGATGTGCTGAAACAGGCTTGCGAAGAAAATGACTTTTTGCGCAAAAACCCAGCTGAAATTATTTATCACGGCTTCCAAGCGGAAGGCTATGCGCTTGGTGATAACAAAACGTCCAACGCAGAAAAAGCGATTACAACATTAGAAGGCGCACACCGCAATGTTACGGGGACGGATTTAATTAAAACCGCTATCACCGCGACCACTGACGCACGGTTTTTTGGTCTTTATGCGGACACCCCTGCATTAGTATACGGCCCAAAAGCCGAAGCAATTCACGGCTTTAATGAGCGAGTTGATTTGGAAAGTGTGCGGCGCGTCACACAGACAACGGCCTTGTTTATTGCCAATTGGTGTGGGTTGGTGCGGGCTTGAAAACTTTAAACAAAAGGACAAATAAATGTTGAAGCTTCGCGACCCATCATTACTTGAACCGCGCGCCTACCTAAATGGTAAATGGGTGGAGGCGGCTAAAACTTTTGCTGTTCACAACCCTGCTACGGGCGAGAAAATTGCCGATGTGGCCGACATAGAGGTTTCAGCCCTAAAAAAGGTAATCGACCATGCCTATACGGCGCAGAAAACTTGGCGCACATATTCAGGTAAAGAGCGCGGGGTTTATTTGCGGCGCTGGTTTGATTTGATGGTAGAAAATGCTGACGATTTAGCCATGATTTTAACCGCAGAAATGGGTAAACCTTTGGCCGAAGCGAAAGGCGAAGTTCTTTACGGCGCATCTTTTATCGAATGGTTTGGCGAAGAAGCCAAGCGCATTTACGGCGATATAATCCCCGGGCACCAACGCGACAAACGCATTATCGTGCTTAAACAGCCCGTGGGTGTTGTTGGTTCCATAACGCCGTGGAATTTCCCAAATGCTATGATAGCCCGCAAAGTAGCACCTGCTCTTGCCGTAGGATGCACATTTATCGCACGCCCGGCAGAGTTAACCCCTTTGTCTGCTACTGCCATGGCAGTTCTTGCCGACCGCGCAGGTATTCCCGCAGGCGTTTTTAACGTCGTCCCTTCGACAGACGCATCTGCGGCAGGGCAAGAAATGTGTGCCAATGATAAGGTTTCTAAAATCACATTTACCGGCTCTACAAGAGTGGGCAAAGTATTGATGCGACAATGTGCCGAAGGCATAAAGAAAATATCACTGGAATTAGGCGGCAACGCACCTTTCATCGTGTTTGATGATGCCGACATAGATGCCGCCGTAGAGGGCGCCATAATTGCCAAATTTCGCAATAATGGCCAGACCTGTGTCTGTGCCAACCGTATCTATGTACAGGCAGGGGTTTACGATAAATTTGCAAAAACACTGGCTGCAAAAACGGCGGAAATTAAAACCGGTAACGGCATGGACGATGGTATTATTGCTGGTCCATTGATTAACACTGCGGCGCTGGCGAAAGTAAAGGGGCATCTTGCAGATGCTATTTCCAAAGGCGCAAATATTATACGAGGCGGGAAACGTATAGGGGATACCGGAACGTTTTTTGAGCCGACAGTCATCACAGGGGTTACACCTGATATGATTATTTCGCATGAAGAAACCTTTGGCCCGCTAGCGCCCTTAATCAAATTTGAAACGGAAACCGAAGTCATCACGCTTGCTAATAACACCGAATTTGGTTTAGCCGGGTATTTTTATACACGCGATCTTGGGCGGGTTTGGCGCGTCGCCGAGGCCATGGAAACAGGAATGGTCGGCGTGAACACAGGTCTTATATCTACCGAAGTTGCACCCTTTGGCGGCATCAAACAATCCGGTCTTGGCCGCGAAGGCTCTAAATACGGCACAGATGATTACTTAGAAATAAAATATATTTGTATGGGCGGTATTGAATAAGGGGCTGTCCTAGGTCACTAGTTCAAATAGCTTTTAACCCATTGAGTTAACAGTCTTTTTTGTGTCAGTGGGTCTGGGTTATTAAAACGCCACTCACATTCCTTCAAAAATAGGTCAAAATGAGCCTTT
>JAJFFM010000132.1 GCA_021776675.1 Robiginitomaculum sp. | reverse complement strand
TATGCTAGACTGGCGCATGCACCATTGCGGGTGCATTCCCCTAAGCATGAATTTTTCTATTACTCCGCCATTCGAGAACCGACGACTGCATGGCAGCCGCATTGCATCCGTTGTCACAACGGTCGCGCGCTTCGTCTTGCTTGTCACGCTTCTGATTGGCATGACAGGGCTTACACCTACAGCCCTAGCTCTCGAAGCCGGATTCGCCAAGGCGGACATTACCCCCGTTCTCGGCACCCCGCTGGCGGGACGACTGGAGCGATGGGGCCGTGGATCGGAAACGATTCATGATCCGCTCAGCGCCAGTTGCCTCTACCTCGACGACGGAAACGCCGCGATCTTTCTGGTATCCGCCGATCTGTACGCCGTGTCCCCCGAACTGCGGACCCGGGTTCTCGAATTGGCCCCCCGCTTTGCAACGCCGGAGAACATTGTGCTCGCCGCCACCCATACCCATAGCGGTCCGGGCGGAATGGATCGGGGACTCGTCCGCCGCGTGAATAGCGGGCGTTCGTCACCGCGCGTGCTGGAAGAAACCGCGCAACAGATCGCCGGATGCATGCGGGACGCCTATAACAGTCGTCGACGGGCCGCGGCCGGCCATGCCATTGCGGCGTGGACGCCCCCTACCGACCTCACCGGCGTAAACGTGAACCCCGCGCCGGTCACGGTGTTGCGTGTCGAAGATTCCGACGGCATTCCGATCGCGATTGTCGTTACCGTACCCTTGGTGCCGGACAATGTCGGCACCGATGAACTGTTGACCTTGTCCGCCGATTTTCCCGGCTTCATCAGCAATACCATTGAAGAAACGACCGGCGCGGGAGGCGGTGCGTTGTTTTTCAGCGGCGCGTCGGGAGATTCGGCACGCACGGAAATTCCCGCAACGACATCGTGGGACGCCATCGAAAGACTGGGACGTTCCATCGGCACACTCGCAGTGGAAATCAGTGAACGCATCGAATGCGGCGAATTGCCCATCGCGATGCGTGCATCGAACGAATCAATGCCCTTATCGCTCGGCGATAGTTGGCTGCCCGACAAGTTGCGTCTGACGCAGTTCGTCGTGGGCGGCCTAACCATGACCTTCGTACCGCTCGGCATTAGCCCGGGCGCGATCGATAACCTCGTCGCCGCCGGTGATATGGAAAACGACCACACCATCGTAAGTTTTGCCAACGGATTCGCTGGACACGTCGTTCCCGAATCGGCATACGCCGCGGATACCGCCGCCGCACGACTCCATTACTTTGGTCCGTACATGGCGGAACGGCTCACGGCGAGTATTCATGCACTGTTGGGCACGGCCGCGACGGACACCCCGCCACCATCCAACGGCGAATCCGAAAACGAACCGACCGTCCAAGAGCTCGACGGACTGTACATGCTCACCACGACCGGCGAACCCGAGACCGCGCTAGGCTCCGCACTGGCCGATACTATTCAAGATTCGTTCGAACAACGCATCCACGAATCCGGTGCAGCCGGAGAGTTACTGCCCGGCAACCATACGTTGGCGCATGTCCCTTGGTTCGTCGATGCGTCACCGGTCGCGTTACTGCAATTGGCGTTCGAATTACGGCCAGCATGGGCCGCGTTGGACACGGACCAGCGGCGCCGCCTCAAAGGTTATGCCGAGGGCGCCGGATTGCCCGTGGAAGCCGCGTGGCTGTTGCAACATGAGGAAGCACTCAAAGGCTACGCCGGCAACACACCGAAGGTGTACTCCGTTGAACGCACACTAATGTTCGCCATTCACGGCGATCGCGCGGGTGCGGAACGATTGCTTGCCGGTGTACGCATTCCATGGACAATTCCCGAATCTCCCCTCATCCATCGGAGCATCTCGGAAACCGGTATCCCCATTATTTCCTTGACGCCCGCGCATGCCATGGGCACGCTCGCGGGCATGAACGGCTCGGGCATCGTCGTTTGCGCGGTGCGCAACAGCGAACACGGCCGGCCTCGCTTGGCCTTGCCCCCACTCGCCATGCAACTGGAGCGCGCACTCGGCCTCGCGTCGACTAAAGAGGGTGTCCTTGAGGCGCTTGAGGGCTCCGCCTCGTTGGATGGATTCGATCTGTTCGTCGCGGACGCGGAAGCGGAGACGGCCGTCGTGGTTCGCGGTTCAGCCGCGCCCGAGTCGCCATCCATCGTGCGCGGTTTAACAACCGACCGGCTGCAAGAACCCTCGTCCGCACCGAAGGAACGCAACGACCCGCGAGAATTGCTGGTCAACTTCATGCGGTCAGCGGAACGCATCGTCTCCGCCGACGAGTTGGCCACGTTCGTTGCGGAACTCGAAGCAAAGCCAGCGCAAGGCGCAGCACCCGAGCGCTTCGTATCCATCGTATTTGAACCCAGGGCACGGCAAATTCGCGTCCGGGTCGAAGGCGTAACCACCGGCGGCGAATTCGTCACGATCCCGTTAGAGGCGGAGCAATCGTGAGCGAAACCGTACGCAGCTACACACGGGTTTCGCCCCGCACGTACCGTTCGCCCGGCCGATCCCGTGGCGGCAAATGGATCGTGCTGCTGATCCTGATCGCGATCATCGGCGGATTCCTCGCCTGGTTCACACGGGACAGTCAACCAATCGCACACTTTTTCCCGCGCAGCCAACGTTTGGGCGCGGTCATCAACAATCCGATCGAATGCCGCGATCGAATCGTGGCGTCGCCGCTTTGGAGCGCACTGCCCGAGGACGCGCGGCTCGCGCAATTGCCGGACTTGTTAATGCAAAACTTCGGCATGCCCGAGTGGGTCTTGAACAATCTGGTACGCGAACGAATTTATGTGACGGCCAACGACTTAGACGCCTTTAGCGACGTGATCTGCATTTCCCGCATGACCCGGCTCGGCGCACTCTTCGAACGTTCCTTTTCACTCGTGGGATGGGTGGACTACGATTCGTCCGGCGGATTGGCGCTGCGCCGCCTGCCGGAAGAGGGCATCTACTACGCTGTGCGCGGGCGCGTGCTCGTGGCCAGTCCATCACGCGATACCCTGATCGAAGCATTGACGTTGCCACTGGAATCCGCGATCACCGAAAGCGATCTGGCCGCACTC
>JAJFFM010000131.1 GCA_021776675.1 Robiginitomaculum sp. | reverse complement strand
ACGTCTGCAATAGTTATGATGCCTGCTTTTTTTAAGCTACGGGAAAATGAGGGGCCGACCCCAAAGATAAATTCGACGGGTTTGGAGGCAAGGAAATCCAAAGCTTCTGCTCGGCCTATGACGGCAAAACCGTGCGGTTTGTCCAGATCAGACGCAGTTTTAGCAAGAAACTTATTATAAGAAAGCCCGACACTGACCGTGACCCCGACCTCTTGTAAAATCCTCTTTTGTAATTTTACCAAACTAGCGGCTGGCGAACACCCGTGTAGGCGCTCGGTGCCAGTTAAATCTAAAAAGGCTTCGTCAATGGAAAGCGACTGCACCAAGGGCGTCAGTTCGCGCATGATGTTTTTGATGCGACCTCCTTCATAGGAATAACTTGCCATGGACGATTTTATCACCACGGCATGTGGACAGGCTTTCAAGGCCTTAAACATCGGCATGGCCGAACGCACGCCGTAGACCCGTGCATTATAACAAGCCGCCGCGACAACGCCGCGTCTACCGCCGCCGATAATCACTGGTTTATCAGCCAGGTCGGGATTATCACGCTTTTCCACCGAAGCAAAAAATGCATCGCAGTCTACATGTGCAATGGACAGGGCGGACAATTCAGGATGGTTCAAAAGTTTATGGGAACCACAGAGAGAGCACGCTGATGCATTTTCAGCAACTATATGGCCACAATCTCGGCAAATGCCTTCTTTTGGCCTTTTACTATCCTTAGTGCTCATTCGACTGTTTTACTTTACTTAATTTTACAAAGTTCTCGGTACGTTCTTTAGAGCCTCATTAACCAGATAGGAAGCAATTTGATGGGAAATATCTGTTCATCCGGAAAGGCGCGTGCCGTAGGGCGATGCCGTAGCATCGGACAAGGGATGCAACGTAGCCGGTGGGCAGAGATTTTCCACCTGCGGCTGGCTTTTCCCGCCCGCTGGACGTCGTTGAATTGCGATTGTTGCCATTAGGCAAAGGCACGAAATTCGCCTAGCCAGCAAGCGGGAAAAGCCTGTCAAAAGGTTCCTATCTGGTTAATGAGGCTCTAACAAATGATTACCGCCGTGAACACCGTTAATTAATTATATTGCGCTAAGGGTAGGCTAGTCAGAACAGTCGCATAAGCGTCGAGTGGTGAAATGGTTGATATGTTACAAGCAATGCCCAAGAAAATACTAATTGTCGAAGATAATGAGTTGAACATGAAATTGTTCAATGATTTGCTAGATGCCCATGGTTATGACACCTGCCAGACCCGTGAAGGTCTCAAGGCTATTAACATGGCAAAAAAGCATAAGCCTGATTTGATTTTAATGGATATCCAACTGCCGGAAGTATCTGGATTGGAAGTTACCAAATGGATCAAAGACGACAAAGAAATTGCCAACATTCCGATTGTGGCAGTGACAGCCTTTGCCATGAAGGGTGATGAGAAACGTATCAGGGCAGGTGGTTGTGAGGCCTATATTTCCAAACCTATTACCGTTTCCAGTTTCTTGGCGACCATTCGTAAATTTTTAGGTTAAATTTGGAGAAGCACTGTGAGTGCGCGTATTTTAATTGTAGACGATCTTGCACCCAATCTTCACTTACTTGAAGAGAAGTTGACTGCACAGTATTATGACATAGTCACCGCTATGAGTGGTGAAGAAGCATTGAAATTTGTTGAAAAAGAAAAGTTTGACCTGATATTATTGGACGCCATGATGCCTGGTCTTGACGGATTTGAGGTTTGCAAACGCCTCAAGAGCAATCCGTCCACTTGGCATATACCGGTGGTAATGGTCACAGCCCTTGAAGAAGCTAGAGACAGAATACGTGGTCTCGAAGCCGGCGCCGACGATTTTATCACCAAACCAATCGATGAGTTCAACCTTTTGGCGCGGGTTAAATCCTTACTGCGCCTTAAAATGGTGACCGACCAATTACTGAGCCACACAGGGCAAAACATGGAAAACTCCCGCCCTATGTTGGAGGTTCTAGATAACCGAAAAGGCCGCGTGCTGATCGTTGATGATCACATGATAAAATTAGAAAAAATTGCAGGTCCTTTACAAGGGGCACACGACATTATCCTCGAAACAGATCCCAAACGCGCCATTGATTTAATCAACAATAAAATTGATCTGGTGATCGTGAGCTTAGTATCCACAAAGTTTGACGGCCTCCGTTTTTGCGCCCGCATACGCTCTGATACAGAAACTCGCGACATACCTATCCTTGCCATTGGCAATCCAGAGGCTGAGGCCACTCTGGTACGTGCATATGATATTGGCATCAATGATACATTGATGCGCCCCATCGAATCACAGGAATTACAAGTGCGGGTCAACACCCAACTTAAACGTAAATTTTATGCAGATAGCTTGAAAGAAAACTTCAACGAAAGTTTGGAAATGGTGGTCACGGACCCGATGACGGGTCTTGGTAATCGGCGTTATTTTGACCGCTCGGTTGCTCCATTGTTTGATCAGCTTAACGAAAACGGGGAGGTGTTTTCCCTTGTAATTTTTGATGTGGACCACTTCAAGAGAGTTAATGATATTCTCGGCCATGATGTAGGTGATATTGTTCTTAAAGAAATCGCTGCACGGCTAGCTTCAAATATGCGCTCGATAGATGTGGTCAGCCGTTACGGCGGTGAAGAATT
>JAJFFM010000014.1 GCA_021776675.1 Robiginitomaculum sp. | reverse complement strand
ACTGCCTCATAAACGAGCACCCATCAAGGGTGGTAGGGAATTTACCCGTCCAGACATGCCTAGCCCAATATTTAATCTTCGTAGAAGGTCTGTTTTAACAATTGGGGCAAAGCACCGGGAATATCGCCTGCAATCAGTCCGGGGCCAAGACGCCGTCCTGCTGCTCCGTGTAGCCATACTCCAGCGCAAGCGGCCTTGAGCGGCTCCATACCTTGCGCGAGTAACCCTGCTATGATCCCCGCAAGCACGTCCCCTGAACCCGCACTTGCCAAATGTGCGCAAGCATTGGTATTGACCACGCAAACACCGCTATTTGCGCTATGACTTGCGATATGGGGCGATGCAATAACTGTGTCTGCACCTTTATAGGCAACAACCGCACCGCTTATGCGCGCGGCGTCTCTTGCCGCATCTATTTTAGAACCGTCCTTAATATCCCCGAAAATTCTGCTGAACTCTCCGGCGTGAGGCGTCAAAATAACCGGTGCGGTGCGGGCTTTGATAGCGCGGAATAATAAATCCGGCGCATCTTTAAACAAAGTTAGCGCATCCGCATCCAAAACCAGTGCAGCTTTGGTAGACAATGCCGCACTAACCATTTCTTTCGCTCGTTCGCCCAACCCAAGACCGGGGCCAATTAAAATCACATTCTTACGGGTGTCCTCGGCCAATGCAGCAAGGTCAGCGCCGCTATCGGCCTTTTCCAGCATTATCGCCGTCAAATGCACGGCATGTACCATTAACGCCGATGCCGGAGCCGCAATACTGACCAATCCAGCACCTGCCCTAAGTGCACCGCGCGCTGCAAGCCGTGCTGCGCCTGTCGTACGCATGGGACCGGATACACACAACACATGCCCGTATTTGTATTTATGGCTCTCGGCACAGCGTTTGGGGAAATCGGAACGCCAGAGGTCAGGATGGTTTTCATATAAGACGGCGCCGCCAATATTGTTGAGCGCGGCGGAAGCAATATTGATATCCCGACAAATAATTTCGCCGCAGTGTGCCCGTCCGGGATAAAGCACATGCCCTGGTTTTTTGCGAAAAAACGTCACCGTCATATGGGCATTGATCGCAATCGGATTGGCTTGCCCCGTATTACCGTCAATCCCTGTTGGAATGTCGACACTTACTACCGGAGTAGGGGTGGCATTGATCTGCTCGACTAGTTTCAATAAAATGCCGGCTAATGGTTTTGACAACCCTGCCCCGAACAGTGCATCCAGTATCAATCCGGCTTTTGCTATATCTGGTAGCTTTTTGCCCTTGGTATAGGTCCAGATGATGACCTGCCAGCCTTCATTTTTTAGCAGCTCAGCGACCTTCAAGCCGTCCGCACCATTATTCCCGGGGCCAGCTAGAACCAGCAAAGGACATTCGTCATAGCGCTCCGTAATCTCTGCGCAGACCCGCGCCGCAGCATTGGCTATCAACTTCTGTTCGGAAATCCCCGCGTCAATGGTTTGCCTATCAACCGCATACATCTGCTCAGTGGTTATGAGACGGTGCTGGCTGAGCGGATCCACTCCGGCCTACTTGTTATTGAAATGCGGTTTGCGCTTTTCCGCGAAGGCCGCCATGCCTTCTT
Organism: Robiginitomaculum sp.; assembly: GCA_021776675.1. Classification (GTDB taxonomy): domain Bacteria; phylum Pseudomonadota; class Alphaproteobacteria; order Caulobacterales; family Maricaulaceae; genus Robiginitomaculum_A. The sequence continues at coordinate 21,425 of JAJFFM010000014.1, read as the reverse complement.
TTTGGTCTTCGGTGGAGAACATAGCTTGGAACAAACGGCGTTCGAACTGAATGCCTTGGGACAAATTGGTCTCGAAGGACGTATTAACCGCTTCTTTGGTCATCATAGCAATTGGCTGGGATTGTGCCGCGATCTTCTTGGCGGCATCCATTGCAGTTTCCATCAACTCGTCCACAGAAACCACCCGCGACACAAGCCCGCAAGCATGGGCTTCATCCGCTTTCATCATCCGTCCTGTCAAACACATATCCATCGCTTTGGCTTTGCCGACCGCTTTGGTCAGGCGCTGCGTGCCGCCGCTGCCGGGCATAACGCCCAGATTAATCTCAGGCTGGCCGAATTTGGCATTATCCCCCGCGATGATAAAGTCGCACATCATGGCGACTTCACAACCACCGCCGAGCGCATAGCCCGCCACTGCCGCGATGATCGGTTTTCTAAATCGTGCCACGGCTTCCCAGTACAGGCCAAACACATCATGTTTATACATACCCAGGAATGTACCGTCCTGCAGCTCTTTAATATCTGCGCCTGCTGCAAATGCTTTTTCGGAGCCCGTTAAAATCACACAGCCAATTTTGTCGTCTGCCTCCAATTTGGCCAAAGCATCGGCCAACTCCATGGTCAGCTCGGCGCATAATGCGTTCAGGGCTTTGGGGCGGTTAAGCTTAATGGTGCAAACAGCACCATCTTTAGTTACTTCCAGAGTATTATAGGCCATTTGGCGCTCCTTGAAATTCAAGTGTTCTATTTTAATGTTCAGGTTTCAAAGAGTCACGGACTATTTTATGCTTATTTTTGGCAAAGTGGACAGTAAAAGCTGGAACGACCAGACTGTTTGATGCGGCTTATTGTCCCCGTACAATCTATTTTAGGTCTGTCCACATTCGGGCAGGCATCATCTTTGTGGTCATAAACTTTGAACCTGTGTTGGAAATACCCCAGCGCACCATCCACAGCGGCGAAATCCTTAAGGGTAGACCCGCCTGCTTCAATAGCCAATTTAAGCGTACTCTTAATTTCGGCGCTGAGCAGCTCGCATTCGTCCTCGCTTAATGTATTTGATAGCCGCAAGGGCGAAATGTGTGCGCCAAACAATGCTTCGCAGACATATATATTGCCGAGCCCCGCGACGATATTTTGATCCAAAAGCGCAGATTTAATCGGCGCTCTTTTGCCCACCAATTTGGCATGTAAATCCGGACCGCTAAAATTATTGGAGAGAGGCTCAGGACCGAGATCGGCTATACGGCCCAAATCACCCGCTTTTAGAAGCTCCATAAACCCAAAACGGCGCGGGTCATTATATATGATAAGGGGTTTGTCTTTACTGCTCCCAACTGCACTCATAGTAAAAACCACATGATCATGTTTCGGATTATGCGTACCGCTATCTGGTGGCCAACTCCCCGCCTCGATAACAAACCGCCCAGACATGCCCAGATGCATTAAAAGTGTCTCACCACTAGACAGTTCTGCCACTAAAAACTTGGCTCGCCGGCTTAAGCGTTCCAGAGTTACCCCTTGTAAGCGACCAATAAAATTTTCAGGAAATGGGAAGCGAATATCAGCGCGGTTAAGACGGACATGCTCAAACACCCGTCCTTCCATAAAGGGTGCAAGCCCTTTCATCACAGTTTCAACTTCGGGCAATTCAGGCATAGCAATCCAAATGATTATGATTATAAGGCTTTGATTTTATATTGGCAAAAACAGGTAATATTTTCAATGGCACAATTTTTATTAAAAAAATGGCACCTCATCATGGGGGGCGCTATTATTACATGTTGTCATAATGCGGCTAGCGCGCAAATTACGGCAAATGAAAATAGCAATGATGAGATTATTGTAACGGCAACCAAGCGCGCACAAAACATTCAAGATGTACCGATTTCTATGAGCGTTTTTGGTGAGAAAGATATCGAAAATTTACGCGCTGAAAGCCTGTCTGATATAAGCCAATATGTGCCCAATATGTACCTGCCGCCTGCAGGAGAAGCAGGCCAAAACAACATTACCATTCGCGGGATTGGCGGTGGTATTAACAGATCAGCAGGCCGTGCGGTTGGTGTCTATATTGATGGTGTCTATGTGAGCGCCGACACGGCGTTGGATGTGGATACAGTAGATGTAGAAAGAGTTGAGATATTACGGGGGCCTCAAGGGACATTATTTGGACGCAACACAATTGGCGGAGCTATCAATATTACAACACGCCCTGCTTCATTAGCGGCAGAATACGTGACGGGCCGCCTGCAGCTGGAATACGGGAACTTTGACCATAAGAGAGTTTTAGCCAACGCCATGGTGCCGCTCGTAAAGGACCGCCTTTCTTTAAGACTTTCCGGGCTAAAAACGGCAACAGACGGATATATTACCAATTTAAACGGCGGACAGAAACTTGGCAGTGAGGACCGGAGTGCCTTTCGTACGCAAATTAATTTTGCGCCAACGGATGATTTATCAGCGCGGTTTAGCTATGACATCCAACACCGCGATGACCACCCAAATTCGCAAGGCGAACCAATTACCAATATCGGATCAGACCAAATTCCTTATACGGTGAACGTCGATCAAGAAGAACGGCAAACCCAAACGGCACAACGCGCATCCCTACAACTGGAATACGAAACAAATACCGGCTTTACTTTAACGTCTATTAGCGCTTGGTCGGATGTTCGCGATTTTTATATTCAAGACGGTGACCGGTTACCGCAAGCCATAACGGTAAATCAATTCGACGGCGCCTACGAAGATATTACGCAGGAATTGCGTGTGGTCTCCCCCCAATATGAGCACTTTGATTATGTAGCCGGGCTTTATTATTTAAAAACGCAACGGCTTTATTCGCCGACTTTCCCGCTCATGAGCACGGCATTTCTAGATCAAGTCTTTTTCTTGCCGCGTGCTTTTCATCCCGCCGACGCACTAGATGGTCAGCGGATTGTGAGCAATGATGAAACTATTGCTCTATATGGGCACGGCAACATCAAATTGACAGATAAGCTCAGTGTATTTGGCGGGCTGCGGTATACCCATGATGAAAAGCGTGTGGATTATTCGATTTTTGGGGAGACATTTGCCCTGTTTGGTTTGCCTGCCTTGCAATCGACGCAATCGCTTACCAACGATCCTTTATCGTGGAATGCGGGTGGTCGTTACAAGGCCAATGAAAACCTCAATCTTTATATCAGTACGGCGCGAGGTTTTCGCAGTGCAACCGTAAAGGACGATTTTATCGGCCAAGCAGACCTTGATGCGCCCACGGGGTTTTTCACCAAGCCAGAATTTGTGACAAATTATGAGGCTGGATTTAAATTACATAGCCCTGCTCATAAATTACGGCTCAATACATCTGTATTCTATATGGATTATACAGATATACAGGTGTCCATCTCTAGGGAACCATTTTTATTCCTGCGCACGCTGACCAATGCGGCCAAAGCGCATATCTGGGGGGTAGAAACGGATATAGCTTGGCAAGTGACCGCAAATTTAAACATGAGCGCAAATGCAGGGTATCTCAAAACGCAGTACGATGCCTTTATATCTGAACCGGGCAGAGATTTATCCGGAACAGGGTTCGGCACGGCACCGGAATTAAGTTTTAGTGCAGCACTGGATTATCGGCGGACATTATTAGGTGGGGATTGGAAAACCCATATAGATTATAAAAACCAAACCGCGCCAGACGATTTCAAACTACGCACGATACCATTTGTTGGTAGCCACGCTATTATCAATGCATGGACGGGATTTGCACCAGAAAACGCAAATTGGTCTGTGAAATTATGGGTACGTAATCTAGCAAATCTGGACAAGCCTATTACTAACTTTCATTGGGGTGCGGGGCTTGGGCCATTGCTTGATAATGTAACCAGACAATATGAGAAACCGCGCAGTTATGGTCTAAGCTTTGACTATCAATTTGGGCATTAACCAGAGTTTTGCTCAAAATCAGAGTATTGCTCAAAATCAAGATGTCTCACAAATGCTTTAAAATCTCTGCGGTAAACTCCGGCCCGTTAAATCTTTGGCCCGCGTAATCATATCCTCTGCGGACGATAACTACATTTCGGCTTGGCACTATAATGACAAATTGACCACGGTTACCAAGAGCAGCATAAGTACCGTTCGGCACACCGGGGTAATTTTCATATAACCAGAATTGCGCGCCGTATCCGCGCCCGGGTTTATCCGCATTATCGCCTTGTCGGCTTGACGGTTGAGCCGATGCTGGGCTGGCTACATATTTGGCCCAGCCCTTTGGCAATATGCGTTCATTATCCCACACACCGTCATTTAAATAAAGCTGACCAAGTCGCGCCAAATCGCGCGCAGTCGTCCAGACCTGCGACGACATGACGAAATCCCCGTCCCAATCGGTTTCGGGGGTCGTATGGTGCATACCTATTTTATGCAACAGACCTTTGAACGGAAATTCCAGAAACCTTTTATCATCGTCCATTTTCTCGCGTAAAGACCGCACCGCCAACATAGTATCGTTATTGGCATAGCGCCAACGTTTGCCAGCGCGGGCTTCTACCTGGTTTTTTGTCGCGTATTGCGCAACCAACCCGCCGCCCATATAGATATTATCTGTGCGGTTGCCAGCAGGTCGACTATCTAGGCCGCTTCCCATATGCAGCAGGTTTTCAACCGTGATATCCGCGCGTGGATCGCCGGGGCGGCTCCATGCTGCTAATCCGGTTTTGTCTTTTACATCAATATAGCCTTTATACTGCGCGGCGCCGAGCACACTGACCGCAACACTTTTGGCCACAGACCATGTGCGTTGAGATGTGTGCATCGTATAGCCATCCAGATATCGTTCGCCGATGATGCGCCCGTTTCGCGTGATAACCACCGCCGTTGTTACGCCGCCAAATTTACCGCCACCCAACTGTTGGCCAAAGGCAGCATCAATGACTGCGTTGAGCCCTTCACTATCAACGGAGTTATCTAAAGGCGTATCCGGTAATTTATCACCGCTCGGCCACATAATATTAGCAGCATCATATTTTGGCGCTTCAAGATTTACGCGCGGCAGATGCGAGATGAAGGCAGCATCCGCACCTTGCGGCAAGGCCGTACAGCCCAAATGCGGTCGCCAAGCGGATATACGCGGCGGCAATGCATCCGTATAAGAAACGCTGACATATTTTTCATCGCGGTTGATAATTGCTTCCCCCGTGTGCTGCATGGCCTTGGTCGCGCTTTGGTAGATATTGGCCAGTTCGTGGGCTTTAATCATGTCCAGAGATTTACCGCCGTTAAATGTAGCCGAGCAGGTGAACATGGCTTTGTAGCCCGCCGCTTGGGCAATGTCCTGATGATTGGGTTCTTGGGCCTGTGCCGAGAATGAAAGGGCGGAAAATGAAAGTGCAGGGCATAAAAGTGCAGCAAAAACTAAGCTACCAAAGATGCGTTTCTCTTTTTTCATGCCGTTCTCTCTCTATTGTTATTGTCACTGTAATCATATGGGCTTACCATATAGTATTACAAAAAAACAGATGTGAAATGGTTCGGTAAAAAGCGCGTTTGCTTTAGCGTTTCCTTTGCATTTTTTATTGTTCAGGTTTACAAGCTTTTTTATGACAGAAGAAAACACAATTGATTTTGGCTTTGAGCAGGTTCCTGTATCCGAAAAGCAAGCAAAGGTACGCGGTGTCTTTGATAGTGTAGCGTCCAAATATGATTTGATGAATGATGCGATGAGCATGGGCGTCCACCGTTTGTGGAAAGACATGACCATCACTAAAATTAACCCACAGCCGGGCGAAATCCATATCGATGTGGCGGGCGGCACGGGCGATTTGGCCAGACGTTTCATCAAGAAAGCGGGTCAAGCCAGATTGAGACTCGGCGGCGAAGCGGCCAAAGCTTTTATTGTCGACATCAACGCAGAAATGTTGTTAGCGGGTATTGATGAGGAAAAAGACGCGGGACTAGATTTAACCCGTGTGTGCGGTAATGCGCAGGTATTACCGTTCCCGGATAATTTCGCCGATGTCATTACTATTGCCTTTGGTATTCGCAATGTCACAGACCGAATGATGGCCCTGCGCGATATGCGCCGTGTGCTGAAACCGGGAGGCAGGTTTTTCTGTCTAGAGTTCAACACCCCGCCGACAGAATGGCTGCGTAAGTTTTACGATGCTTATTCATTCAACATCATCCCGCCTATGGGCGAAGTGTTAACGGGTGACCGCGAGAGCTATCAATATCTGGTTGAAAGCATTCGTAAATTCCCCAAACAAGAAGAGTTCGCTCAGATGCTGAGAGACGCAGGTTTCAAACAAGTTGGCTATGAAAATTACACAGGCGGCGTCTGCGCCCTGCATTGGGGTTTTAACGCAGGGTTTGATTGATACGGCCAAATATCTACCGCAAACCAATCAGAATAAGGATACGGCTATGAACGGTGCAGAAGCGATAATTCAACTCCTTTGCGACAGTGGTGTAGAGGTTTGTTTTGCCAATCCCGGCACTTCAGAAATGCATATGGTGGCGGCGATAGACGGTCAGCCTAAAATGCGGGCCGTGCTCGGGTTGTTCGAAGGTGTCGTCACTGGAGCCGCAGACGGTTATGGCCGTATGGCCGATAAACCTGCAGCAACATTGCTACATTTAGGTGCTGGCCTGGGCAATGGTTTGGCCAATTTACATAATGCACGGCGCGCCTATTCGCCCGTGATCAACATAGTCGGCGATCATGCGACCTATCATCTTGAATTTGACGCACCTTTGACATCTGATATTGCGGGTGTTGCTGCGCCAATGTCCAATTGGGTCGGGACGTCTACCTCACCGGAGGACCTCGCTAAAAAAGGCGCAGAAGCCTTTAAAGCCGCCATGGTTTATCCCGGACAAGTTGCCACTTTAATCGCGCCCGCCAATCATGCTTGGGACGAATGTAAGGAAACGGCGAAGCCAGCAATACCGTCACAGCCAAAGCTTGCCGAAAAGTCCGAGGTCGACGCGGCTGTTCAAGCTCTTGGCAAAGACGGAAATACGGCTTTATTTTTGGGCGGCCGCGCCCTACGCGAAGATGCATTGGTGCAAGCTGGGCGCATCGCTGCCGCTACGGGTGCTCGGTTATTATGTGAAACTTTTCAAACACGATTACAACGCGGCGCTGGCCGGGTCGCGTTGGAACGTCTGCCGTATTTCGGCGAGATGGCGGCTGATTATATAAAAGACTTTGAACACATTATTTTTGTCGGTGCGAAACCACCCGTATCATTCTTTGCATATCCAGATAAACCCAGCTTTATAGCGGCCGAGCATACGGAACTCCTAATCCTAGCAGACGTGCACTGCGACGCCGAAGATGCCTTAACCCGTTTGGCAGATGCTTTGGATGCACCTGATGAGCCGAGTAATATTCAAGCCCCTATGCTGATACCCGCAGAACCTGGACGCTTAACTGCCGCTGGTGTTGGTTCCGTTGTTGCAGAACTTATGCCGGAAAACGCTATTATTTCAGACGAAGCCGCTACATCTGGATTGGCACTGTTTCCGCTGACGGCCGGGGCTGCTAAACATGACTGGCTCAATTTAACCGGCGGCTCTATCGGGCAAGGCTTACCAGTGGGTGTCGGCGCAGCCATAGCTTGTCCGGACCGCAAAGTCATGTGTTTGCAAGCGGACGGCAGCGCCATGTATACATTACAAGCCTTGTGGACGATGGCGCGCGAAAACTTAAATGTGACAACGGTTATCCTCAACAATAGTAGCTATGCCATTCTCAATATAGAGCTGGCTAGGGTCGGGGTCAGCAATCCGGGACCAAAGGCTTTATCTATGCTCGACCTTTCTAATCCGACCATTGACTGGGTTGCCCTTTCCGAGGGCCAAGGTGTTCCGGCGGTGCGTGTTGACACTGTTGAAGATTTCCACACAGCGCTGAAAGACGCGCTGGCGCACAATGGTCCGCGTTTGGTCGAAGCGGTTATTCCTTCTCCGGGTGGGTAGACATTATGCCAACTATGAACCTCACCCCTGCATCAACCAGTGATTATCGCAGGTTAGCAGAAAAACGGTTGCCGCGAAATTTATTCGATTATATCGACGGCGGTGCCTATAACGAAACTACCTTGCGCGCCAATGTCGAAGATTTTGATAGACTACATATGAGACAGCGTGTCATGCACGATGTTTCCAATATAGACACCAGCACCGTATTGCTCGATGAAACCTTATCTATGCCGCTGGCATTAGCCCCCATTGGCTTGGCGGGCATGATGTCCCGAAGGGCTGAAGTGCAAGCGGTACGCGCGGCCGAGAAAGCGGGTATACCGTTTTGCCTATCGACCGTTTCTATTTGCTCACTTGAAGAAGTTGCTGCGGCAGCCAGCAAGCCGTTTTGGTTTCAATTATATATGATGCGTGACCGCGGCTATGTGACGGGGCTACTTGAGCGTGCCAAAGCTGCTGGCTGCAAGACGCTCGTATTCACCGTAGACTTGGCAGTTGTCGGTGCCCGCTACAGAGACGTGCGCAATGGCATGGCCGGTAATCTTGGGGCTTTGAGCAAATTGAGAGCAAGCCTTGAATATCCTACCCACCCTAAATGGGCATTTGATGTCGGTATTAAAGGCAAGCCCCATACATTCGGCAATCTGGCAGATTTCGTCCCAAGCGCAAAATCCATTGTTGATTTCAAAGCATGGGTCGATGCACAATTTGATCCGTCTTGTACATGGAAAGACATTGAATGGCTCCGCTCTATCTGGGACGGCAATCTGATCATCAAAGGTGTTCTTAGTACCGAAGACGCTAAAGCGGCTGTGGCGGCGGGCGCGGACGGCATAGTCATTTCCAACCACGGTGGACGGCAATTAGACGGCGTGTCTTCAACCATAAATATAACATCAAAAATTAGAGATGCTATTGATGTCATTGGCGATGGCAATAAAACCACCATCATTATGGACGGCGGCGTGCGCAGTGGTCAGGATATTGTCAAAGCCGTAGCAAGCGGCGCACAGTCCGTAATGATCGGAAGACCATGGATTTGGGCCCTCGCCGCGCGCGGAGAAGCTGGCCTCGATGCCCTGCTTAGAACTCTCAAAGCCGAAATGAACGTCAGCATGGCGCTAACTGGGGTAACAGCAACCGCAGATATTACAGGTAAAGTTTTAGACATAGATTGATATGGAAAAGCTCTTACAAACCCTAAGAGATATAGTTGGCGACAACGGTTTACTCACGGGTGATGACGTATCTGCGAGGCCGCTGAATTGGCTGGGGCAAGGCAATCGCCAAGCTTTGGCAATAGTAAGACCAAGTTCGACACAGGAAGTATCACAGATCATGAAAGCCTGCAACGCTGCAAGGCAATGTGTTGTCACACTTGGTGGTATGACTGGTTTGGTGGGCGGGACAGATTCTACACCGGACGATATCCTGCTCTCGCTTGAGCGGATGACCAATATTGAAGATATTGACCCTCTGGGAAAGACTGTAATAGCACAAGCGGGCGCTCCCTTACAAAAAGTACAAGAGGCGGTAACAGACGCCGGATTGCAATTTGCCCTTGATTTGGGGGCAAGAGGGTCTTGTACGGTCGGCGGTAATATTGCGACCAATGCGGGGGGCAATCAGGTTTTACGTTACGGCATGATGCGTGAACAGGTTCTCGGCCTTGAAGTTGTCTTGGCGGACGGCACAATAATAAGCTCTATGAATGCTCTGCTTAAGAACAATACCGGTTATGACCTCAAACATTTATTTATAGGCAGTGAAGGTACGCTTGGCATTGTAACCCGCGCCGTATTGCGGCTACACCCCCGTGCGCTCAGTACGAATACGGCTTTGGTCGCGGTAAACTCGTTTGAAATGCTCACCAGTTTTTTTGCTCTTATGGGCGAACAGCTTTCGGGCGGTCTGACTGCGTTTGAGGTCATGTGGCAAGATCACTATCAACTTATTGCCGTAAAATCCGGTCGCCATAGCGCCCCCCTACCCGCCGACTACAAATATTACATCGTGGTTGAGCAACAAGGCGTGCATCCTGAGCGTGACAGCGAGCAATTCTCTGCCGCACTAGAAATGGCCGTGCAACAAGAGCTTTTGGTTGACGCCGTATTGTCCCAATCAGAAACCCAAGCACAATCCATTTGGAATATACGTGAAGATATCGAGGGCCTGACAATAGCGCTCACACCTGCCCTAGGTTTTGATATCAGCCTGCCTATAAAACACATGGATGCATATGTCTCGGACTTACAACAAAACGTTTCAAAGACTTGGGGGACGGCAGCACAGACAATCATTTTCGGGCATCTGGGCGACGGTAATCTACATGTTGTCATTTCTGTGGGCGACGGAAGTGAAACTACATTCACGACTATCAAACAAATGGTCTACCAACCGTTACAAGCCATAGGTGGTTCCGTTTCTGCAGAGCACGGTATTGGGCTCGAGAAAAAAGACTATCTTGCGCTCTCACGTTCAAAGGAAGAAATCGCATTGATGCAAAAGTTCAAAAACATGCTAGACCCGAGCGGTATTTTGAACCCCGAAAAGATATTTTAAAGATAGCTATATTGCTAATTGTCCGAAAATTGGCAAAGTCCGTTGCAGCATCCAAACCACGGCAATTATCCCGATACCGTAACTCACCGTTGCCATAAAAATGGCTGAGCCTTTTGCACGGTTTAAGAACGGCAATGACGCAATCATGACAACCACAGCAATAAACAAGAGCTGCCCTACTTCTACGCCAACATTGAAGAAAAGAAGTGCGACAGGCAGATCGGTTTGCGGCAAGCCAATAGCACGGAGCGCACCAGCAAACCCGAAGCCGTGCAACAGGCCAAAGCTAAATGTAACCACCCAAGGATATTCAAGCGTCAGTCCAGACTGCCCGCGCCAACGTCGTGCCGCCTCGTAAGCCATCAAGACAATACTCATGGCAATGAGAGCTTCGACCAAGCTTGGTTCCAAGCGAACAATCTCAAGGATCGCCAATGCCAAGGTCACACTATGGCCTAATGTGAAAGCCGTAATGGCAAGAAACAATTTCTTAGCGCGGGTCACAAGCAACATGACCGCAAATACAAATAACAAATGATCAATACCGCCGAGGATGTGTCCTAGTCCCAATACAAAATAGGTTTTAATGATCCCACCCTGTACCCGTATTTGAGCCTGCGCAAAATTGAGCCGCGTATTATCCGGTGTAAGTCGGGCGGTAAAACTTTCGCCGTCCAACCACTCGGTTCTTACCAAAACATCTGTCAGCGTTTTTTTAAGCCCGCCAATGTTGAGAGATTGCCCGCGCAATGAATGCGGACAGGTTAAAGTCCAAGTCTCTATAGCAAATTTGTTTTCCTCAATGCGGCGTACACCGTTTGAAGCCTCACAAGCTTGCGGGAAATTTGTCTTCAGTGCTAATTGTTTTTCACCAAGCGCGGGCGTTTTCCACAAGATAATATACTGCGCAGTGTGTTGCGCATCAGTCCTTTCTTTGGGCGTTTCCGTGGTCGTATCTATGGCTATTTCCGTGATAGATAAAAATGCAGGGCGCAGTTCATGAGCATTGGCCAAGGGCGATAAAAAACCACTTAAAAGAATGGCCAGGACGGTAAATAAATCTCTTAACATTACTGAGCTTTTTCTACCATAATATTGTATTGGCTACGTAGGTTTTTATAGTAATTTATCGATGCAGTATTTCGTAAAGACTGCGTTAGATCCACACTCACCTTATTGCGGGCTTGCGCGAATGTAAGGGGTGTGGCGTCTTGATTTAGGCTGATATTGACAAAATGTGTCCCAAAACCTGAGTAAATCGGCCCGACCCATTTACGGCTCTCTACGCCGGAAATTTGCTCCATAAAGTCCGCACCAAATGTATTAGTAATAGATTTTTCACTCTCGAGGTTCATGGATATTGGCAATAGGCTAGAGCGACTTAAACTTTCAGGCGTCACCCCTGAAACCAACTTATCTTGGATTTGCAGCTCAGCCACTATGGCCGCCTCAAGTTTTTTGGGCGATACCAAAACCTGCTGAAAAGACAGAATACGGTCGGATTTATATTGGTCTTTATTTTCTAAAAAATAGGCTTTGAGTTTATCCTCTGTCGGCTCTTTTAAACTAGATAAATCCTCTTGCATAAATTCCAATTTTTGGCGCAAACGGCGCCGCACAATGGTGTCATTATCATCAAGGCCGAGCGCCAAGGCCTCGCGGTAATATACTTCTTCTTTGATGTGCTCTTCCACCAAGTTTTCAAGCTCAAACGCGGTTGGTTTTCTTTGCCAGGTGAGCGCAAATAAATCGGCCAAATGTTGCTGCCCGGCTCTTGTAATCACTATATCGTCCTGGGTTTTCAAGCTTGTTCCCCAAAGTGAAACCGCACCAAATAACAGACCACCCAATACAAGAAAGTGAAACAAAGGGTCTCTCAGCGCCCTTTTTAAAAACGGCTCTGGTGTAAGGTTAGGCATATTATTTCCCCACTTTAATAAATAGCTGATGGGCTAAATATGGCTTTGTCAGGTTAACGCCACGTTTTCCACTTGTTGCTATCAGATTAGTATGAAAACATCAATTTATTCCCGCCACCGTTTCCATCCTGATATTATTAAGCAAGCAATTTGGCTATATTTCCGGTTTAATCTCAGCTTTCGTGATGTCGAGGAATTGATGTCTGAACGGGGTGTAGATGTGTCCTATGAAACGCTACGCCAATGGATCGATAAATTTGGTTACGTTTATGCAAAACGTTTACGAGCAAAATCTGAACGACCTTCTAATGTTTGGCACTTGGATGAAGTCTTCACAAAGATAAACGGGAAAAAGGTTTATATCTGGCGCGCCGTCGATGATGAGGGTACAGTTCTTGATGTCTTGGTACAGAGTCGCAAAAACCGAAGAGCGGCGCTGGGGTTACTACGTAAACTCCTTAAGAAACAGGGTGTTAGGCCTGAGAGAATAGTGACCGATAAGCTTACCTCTTATGGTGCAGCCTTGCACCATTTAGGTCAGCAACATTTGCAAGATGTTGGAGGGCGCAAGAACAACAGAGCAGAATGCTCGCACGTTCCTATCCGAAGGCGAGAACGAAAAGCGCAAAAATTTCGATCTATTAAATCCGCACAAAGATTGTTATCCGCTCACAGTCAAATCTACAACTTATTCAACTTCAGACGCCATCTCATCTCAAGGTCTTCACTTCGAAAATTCAGACATCAAGCACAAAACCAATGGGATATTGTAACGGCATCAGTGTGCGCTTAGAATAACACAACAAAACCAAGCTCAACCTACTGCGCTAACTTGACAAAGCCGTATTTCGAATAAATACCATCCTTGGTACGAATTTCTTAATTGCTGGATTGTCTTTGGGGCCGAAACCACCTTCGGGGAAGACAAGGTATTGCGACCCATTTGCCGCTCTAACCACATAAGCATGTGTTTCGTCTTTAAACTCAAAGCCTGCCAGTTGGTTACCTGTCCCATCATAAACATATGATCCCGCCGACCATAATTGTCCCAAATCCCTTGGGCAGTTGGGGTTACGCCTAACTATTGGTTTTGAGTTATTAGTGGCTTCAGCCGCATCTCTGGCACTTTCCGCGACAGAATTAATATTATTCTTGGGTGCTATGTCGGGCGCACATTCTATGGGGCCAACATAGCCTTTGTCAGGTGGGCCCATTTTTCCAGATGGGATGTAACCCGGTTGGTCTATGCGAAAATATGTAGCAAATGGTGTCGAAAACGCATCGGCGACAGGCACATGATTTTCTCCCATAAGCGATAGAAAATGTTGTTCCCACTGGACATTGCTAACATCTTTGCGTTCAGCCTCTTCACCGCGAGTTTTAATAACAGAGATATTACCTTCTGGATTTTGAGCGGCGCCATTATTAATCTGTATAGCTCTTTGTTCAGCTTGCGAGGTGTTTTCTGGGTGTGGCAACAAGCCAGTTATACTCATTACCAATATAATCATAATCGCCGTTAACAATCCTCCAACGAAAGGTAATGCGGTATGTGGAAACAGATCAGTTCCTGCTTTGCTGTCTCGTACATTCTCTCTATTTATTCTCGAAAGCGCATTGGGAGTAAATATGCGCATGAGTAATGCTGCAACGAACATGGCCGAGATCAGAAAACCCATAACACGAAATATCGACCCGGCTAGCCAAGCAGACCAAAGGGACATCACAGCTCCTGCAAATAAAACAGGTATAAAAAGTAACACGGCGAATAGGGCGGGTGGCCAAATCAATACGCGCCCTGCCAAAGAGTTTAAAACAAACTGACGCCCATATTTAAATTGTGACCGTGCTCCTTTCGGCTCACTACTATGTTTTTTAGCGCCATATTTTTTAGTAAGGTTATTTTTTAAAAACTCCGGCAAAATTTTGATTATGAGTTCTGGCCGTAGCAAAGCCATAAGGCCCAGCATCAACCAGCCCGTCATCAACAGCGCCGAGAACAATAGAGGCGTTGACCATGTTAAACTGTCTGTGGACGCATAAATTTTTCCGTCGCCAAACAAGCTTAGCAAAGCAGGATACATCCAAAGCATTGCCAATATAGCGGTGCCCAATAAGCCTAAGCCAAAACACAGCCATTTCGGGGAAAATATTGCTGATTTTGTTGCGGCCATTACTGCTTACCAAGCCGTTTCATAATATCATCAACATTTGGTGCCTCGTTGGCATTTTTCGGCCGGGCATATTTTGCTTTGTCACCAGCACTGCCGATATCAACTTTGGTGGCGGTCTGTTCCATTCCCATGATTGATTGCCACAACATAACCATATTAGACGTAAAACAGGCCTGACCCATTTGTGCAGAACTATAAACATTACAAACTGTCCCATCAAATGTCTTGGTCTCCGCCGTCTTTGACATGTTCAGCGCCGCCAGCATTTGCCGGCTTAAATCATCTGGATCGGCCTTGCTCAGACCTGCATACATAGGATTGGTGGTAACCCTCCAGGAGCCGCTTCCAATATCAGAAGTGTAAATTTTATCTTTAATGATAATCGTGTGCTTATTTTGGGTTTGGCTAATGCCGGCCATACCAATGGTCATGTTTTCTATGGTATAGGATTCCTGACCATGCTTGCGTAAACAATTTGTTGATATACCGCTCATCCCCATGCCTTTATGTTCATAGGTGACACAGAACTGTTTTTCCGGGTGTAGTTTTTTGCCAGAGAACCTTGCCTTGGTGGGCTTTATCTTTTTAGGTTTTTCTTTGGTAATTTTCTTTGGCATAGGAGTGTCATTTTCCGCGACTTGACTGACTTCACTCGGTTCTTCTGGTGCTTTGGTTTTCTTTTCGCAGAGCTGTAATGTCATGGCCATGCTTGCCATAATTATAAGTGAAATTTTCATGGGTTTCTCCTTTTAAGATTATTTGTGAGCAAGTACGATGGCCTTGGTTTCTCCGGCGCTCAGAGTGAACTCTGGAGACGGTAAGGCTTCGGGAGTGTAAGAATGGGGCTGAATACGGTATCGCCCTGGCGGCACTTTTAGGACTTTGCCCAGCCTCATAAAGGTCTTGATCGGCTTTTGGCCATCTAAGGGTATCAGGGAAGCGCGGTCGGGTTTGCGCTTATAATCACCCAGGGCATAGGTCATGCTAATATGGGCCGTTGGTTTGGCAAAGACACTGACAATCGCAGTTTTATTGTTCTCCACGGTGATTTCGACGGGGTCAAAATATCCTTTACCGCTATGGCCAAGAACACGGTATCGCCCAGGTTTTGCAATAACGGTTTTTCCTGGGGATGCCGTCTTGCTGCCAGTAGACTTTCCGTTTTCATCAAGGACGTGGATATAGGTATACCCTCTATTTCTTTTTGAGACAAAGTCGCGATCAGCACCCGTATATTCTGTTGTAATATAACCAACTTGCATAGGCACTTCGATAATTTGCTTTTCTTCACTCGAAATGGTGACATATGTGTCAGCAGGTAGGGGGTTGAGTACTAGGGCGCGCGGAAATTTATCGCGAAGTTCATATGTGCCAGGTATCGCAGTGGTGTAGTTACTGACGTAAGTCGTGTATAGTGGCTTATCGTCCTTGTATAACTGCCCGCCGCGTTGATCCGTTTCACCATTTGGCAATACGTATTTAATAAGAAATTCTACGGTCTTGACCAGATTGAAATCGACCACCACATGCTCGCCTTCGGTTAATGAGGCTTCAACTTTTAGCTCATTGTCATCATTGGGCTTGGCACGAAATTCGTAGGTTCCGGGGCGAGCCAACGCCTCGTCAAAACTGCGAAAGCGAAAAATCTCTTTACCGCCTTGCCAAGCTTGTACATAGGCACCTCTATGCTCTTCTCCGTCTTCAGAAAAACTTGCACTGACAATAGCCGGACGGGTGATGAGAACATCAACGCGCTTACTGCCTTTGGTGTCAATTTTTACGTCTTGGGTGACTGGCTTATAAATTGAGCCGTCCGCTAGAACGACGCCGACTTTCATAGTGTAATCCCCAGGACCCGTCTCTAGCCAATGCTGACCGTTTGAACTAAGGGGCATAATCTCTTTTCCAGCCGTATCGAAAAGCATGCCGGTAATCACAAATGAGCGTCCGGTTTTATCCAAACCCTGAATGTTTAGGCCATAGCCCCGCACCTGCTTAATGGGCTCTGGCTCGCCAGGCTCAATTTTTGTTGCCTTGTTCATGGCTTCAATCAACTCGCCCTCAGAGCCTGCATCATAGTATTCGCCACCGCCGGTGTCCGCGACACACATCATGGCTTTGCGTTCTATTTCGTCGAGGCCGACACCAACCACATGTACACGGATTTTAATACCTTGATTGCGCCATTCCGTCATCAAGGAACATGGATCAATATCGCAGGTCTCTATACCGTCACTTATGAGCAAAATATCACCTTTGCGATCACCCATATCTTTTAGTGCCTCGCGTAGGGAATGTGTGATCGGGGTCTTGCCTGTCGGACGAATGCTGGTGACGGCTTTATCGATTAAGGGCGTAGCGACTTTAGCGCTATTTGCTGGAACAATAAGCTCACTATCACGGCAATCGGTTTTATCGCGGTGGCCATATGCACGAAAAGCAAGATCTCGGTCTTCGAGGTTTAAGTCGAGGACCGAACTCATGGCTGTGCGCCCTGCTACATATTTGCGAGATTTGTCCGATAGCTCACCCCACATTGAGTTAGAACTATCATAGATCATATAAAATAGCGGCTTGGTGTCGGCGTCTGATGTTTTTTCATCCGGGCCGGTTTGCGCATATGCACCCCCGACAAATATAAATATGTATATACACAAATTAGCTAAATAACGAACCATGACAATCTCCAAAGTTTTAGGTAATGCCCAACTCGTCAGAGGGGGCTAGGGGTTTAATCAATCGTTCCCACGACCGTTATTTCCCTTTTTTGGACCACCGCGATCACGCGTATCATTACCGTCAATATCTGGACTTCCTTGACCCAAATTGCCTTTCTTCTTCCTCTTATGCTCAGGCGGCGGCGGGACATCGTCATAAGGATAGGTCGCATTACACACCCCGTCCTTGCCAACGGCAGCTGTAACCAACTTCCAGTCGCCCTGCTTTAAGCGGTGACATTTGCACTGTTCGACTATGGCGGTATTTTCCGTTGCACAACTTTGCCCGGTTTCCATGCATGCTTCCCACGCCGAAATCAGCGTGTTGCAATTGCTCATATAACTTGCATTCGCATTGGTCGCACCCAGAACAACAAATGCCGTAAGTGACCCTAATATTAATAGCTTATTTTTCATCATAAACCCCATTTCTAGTGTAACGCACACGAGAATGTGGCGCTTCAACACGAGGATATAATGCAGTGATTTACGCGTTACACAATTAACCCAGATGGACTATTCAAACGCCCAACCTTTTGCAGCGGCCAACTCCCGACCTTGTGTAAGGGCTTGATCTGCAAATGCCTGTTGCCCGGATTTTTCCCAAAGCTGCGCTCTTATTCTAATGGCGTCCAATTGTGGCTCGAACATACCAACAGCGCGGGCTGCGGTTTCTACTGATGTCAGATCGTTGACCGCACCATTACATCTGAGTAAACGGGAGCGCGCTCGCAAGGCCGTCTCGGCATGTTCCATGCCTTTCAGGTTTTGGCGTAAAGCCATGCAAGCCGCATCATGATCTTCTGAATAATGTAAAAATGCCAAATCAGCACGGGTAATATTAGCATCAAGAATGTAGTATCCGACACCACCAGACACAAAGGTTTTTCGAGCAGCATTCACTTTTTTGCGCGCAAGGGCATAGTCTTTTTCTTGCAAAGCAATTCTGGATAGCATCAGGGCGCTTTCTGCGGCACTCAATTTATTTTTATTGTCGCTAAACGCTTGTTCCAAATCTTTAAACATGACTTTGGCCTGTGCATATAACCCACGGTGATACAAAGTATGAGCAATTTCATAGCGTGCATTGTGTTCCAAATCTCCTGCAGGGGTCTCCACAGAATTTTCAACTGCATTTTTCGCCAGATTGACGGCTTTGTCCAAATCCCCGTTTCTTGATGCTATCCGAGATCGATGGTAAGGTGCCCACGCAACGCCAATCGTATCGTCAATGGGAATAAAAATATCTAGCGCTTCATCAAAGCTAGCTTCTGCCTCTTGTAAACGTCCAAGCTTAAACAGAGATATACCTATGTTCTCCAACATGATTGATTGGCGGGATTTAACATCTCTCTGCGCATAATAACCTTGCACTTCTTGCTTTAAATCTAAACCGTTTTCAAGCTCACCTTTAAGATCAAGGGTTATTGCTAAGGCGTTTTGCGTTGCTGCTATGCGCGGGGCATCACCTATACTTTGTGCGACCCTGATGGCTTCGCGGTAGTATTCTTCTGCTTGCGTATTGTTACCCACATACCGCGCTTGTTCGCCGAGTTCTTTTAATACGCTAGACTGCTGACCGGGATTGTTTAATTGATCATACAATTGGCGCGCTTCTAACAAATGATCGATTTTATTATTGCCCTCATTGTCCACATCAGCAAGCAAGGCAGAGGCCAGTACTGCATTATCACCAGATGCCCGCGCTTTTTTTATCGCATGCTGAGCTGCAGTGGCCGCACTCGCATAATCACCCTTTTGGTGCAGATATTCCACTTCGATTAAGTCAATGCGCGGGTCCTCACTTAGCGGCGCATGTAAATTTCGCATATCTTCAATATTTTGTGCAACCCCTTGCATATCACTTGCCTTAAGCTGCACGTCTGCAAGCGCGAGCCGGTAAGATAAATCATTTGGGTGAAATTCTTTTAGTGCCTGATAAACTTCTGTAGATCTGGACCACTCATCATTGATAATGCGGAAATAACCTTCCACCTCCAACTGTCTTTGCCGAGATAGATTACCTCGGTTTTCATAAGCCTTTTGCGCTGCTTGTTTTGCCCTAGTCCTATAGCCCAGTTGGTACCATGCTCGCGCTAGGCCTGTAAAGACAAGTGGATGGTCGCCGTCACGCAAGGCAACTTCAAACTTTGGCACTGCTCTAGCTGCATCAAAACTTGTTAAAGCCTCAAGACCTTCACCATATGCTTGCCTTGCATTTTGGCTGGTTGGAAGTTCGGCGGCAGCATTGGCTTGTTGTTCTAGCGATAAAGCCGGCTGTTCCAACCATGTAAAAATTTGCGTAGAGGCTCTTGATGCTAAATCACTAATCCCAGTTTTTACGCCGGTTAAACGCGTGGAGAAAACTTGTCCACTATCGTCATTTGATTTAAGTTGGAGCACTAAATCCAAAACTTCAGTATTTTCTGTGCCGATCAAAATCGTACCCGAGATTATCCAATCTGCACCATCTGGGTTTTCAGGTACTGACTTTACATCACGACCACCAATAATATGTAGCCGCTCTCCAGCGTTCAGATGCGATATAATGGCTTGTTCTGTAGCCTCTCCGATCCATAATTCCTTATTCTGTGTTCCTGTAACGCTAAAACCGCTATCAAAAATTAAAATTGAATTTACTGATTTATCACTTCGCAAAAACAAAAACCCAGCTATGGCAATAAATAGAATAATAATGATAAATGCTAATATCTGAGTGCCCAGTCCATTAGCGTCATTTGACTTTATGTTTGTACGCAATGCATTTAAGTCTTTTGCGACGCTCTTGGACCGTCCACCTGGAACTTTGTTAGTATTCATATTTTGCCCCAATTATTCAAATTGTTATTTTTCATAACACAATTCGTCTCAAATGTCATCTGAAAGCGCCGTAAGCAAGACGGAGCGCAGTTGCACGGGTTTAACAGGCTTGAACAATATAGGCAGGTCTTGAGCTTTGGCCTGTAAAACCAGTTCTTTGCTATTATTGCCCGTTATTAGGATCGCCGGAATTTTACGGTCAAATTTGGCTCTTATTGCCGCAATGACCTCGACACCATTTAAGGGCTGCATAAGCTCGTAATCACATAAGATAATATCTGGGCACTGGAGCGTTGTCGGAAAATAAGCTGTGTGAATATTAGCGACAAACCCCCATTTAGCAACGAGGCTTTCAGTCGCTTGCAGGATTTCAATATCATCATCCAATATAGCTATGCGCGCCGATTGCTGGACTTGGGTCTTGTTTTTCATAATGGCAGAGCCACTAGGCATTGTATTCGCCCCTGCCCGCGCCAAATTTTCAATGCAAAACACACTGCCGGTTCCAATTGTAGATTTTAAGCTAATGTGTGCTTTTACAATATTTGCCAGTCTTTGTACTATCGCCAATCCCAAGCCCAAACCAGGCATGTCATTTTTGGGTTTGCGGGTGCCAACTTTGGTGAACTCTTCAAAAATTCGTTTTTGATCTTCGTTGGCAATGCCTTCGCCGGTATCATGAACTTCGATGCGTATAGTGTTTTTTTGTCTGCGCACACCAACCAAAACACAGCTGTTATGGGCGTGGGCAATGGCATTGGATACCAGGTTTTGCACCATACGCCGTACGATCACAGGGTCGGAATTTAGCAAAAGCGAGGACGGACATATGCGCAGAGATACGCCGTTTCGCTTTGCTGTGCTTTCAAAATCTTGCACTACGTTTTGCAAAATATCATTTACGGGAAAGACGGAAATGTTTACATCAACCTGCCCCGTATCTAAAAGTGCAACGTCGAGTAACGAATCGAATAAATCCGAAAGTACGTCCAACGATTGACTGACCCGCGCCAACACTTTTTTAGTTTGCTTGCTTTGCCCTTTGGCGGAAATGGTTGCGAGCAATAACCCGACTGCATGTAAGGGTTGGCGTAAATCGTGGCTAGCATGTGCTAAAAACCGAGATTTAGCCGCGTTGGCATTATCGGCATCTTGCCTTGCCGCTTGTTCCTTTTTACGCAACTGATCAAGTTCTGCAATTTTACCTTCAACGCTTTGTAACAAAACATGTTTTTCAAATTGGAGTGTGGTAC
>JAJFFM010000130.1 GCA_021776675.1 Robiginitomaculum sp. | reverse complement strand
GTTCCTCAACATCACGAAAGCTAAGATTGAAGCGAAAGTACATCCAGACAGCACGGCGAATAATGTAGGGATGGAAACGATGGCGAGAGTAAATGGATGTTTTCATCAGACTTTAATGCCATAACCGTGAAAACAGTGAGTTAACGTGACAAAGCCAATCTAAACTCAATCTGTTATGTTAACGTGACAAAGTCCATTACCTGTATGCTTGGCGTTGTTTGTGCCAATGCGGGAATAGCAACTGATAATTATTCTTATTTACATTCTTTTATTAAGAGGTGATAGGTGAAAATTCGCGTAATGCGGTGTTGTATACATAACGGCTGTGGAGTAAGAAAATTACCTAATAGAACCTAAAGTGTGTAGAAAATTACTATTGGGATAAAATGAAAATGAATGATGGCAAGAAATAAGATGTCTCGGAATAACACCTCAAAACACAGTTCTTTTTACTGTATCGGACTAAACTATAAAAAGGCGAATGCTGATATTCGGGGAAAGTTTTTTCTGAGTGAGGAGGCGCATAAACGTGTTCTTGAGCAGGCATCAAGTGAGGGCATCACTAATGTTATGGCTGTTTCCACTTGTAACCGAACTGAAATTTACGGGTTTGCAATACATCCATTTCAGTTGATTAAGCTCCTTTGTGACAACACATTTGGTTCTCTGGATGAGTTTCAAAAAGATGGCCAAATTTACAAAAACCAAGAGGCGATTGCTCATCTCTTTCGTGTTGGGACGGGGTTGGACAGTCAAATTCTAGGGGACTTTGAAATCATTGGGCAGCTTAAACAGAGTTTTTCTATATCTAAGCAATACGGGCTTGTAGATACTTTTTCGGAGAGATTGCTCAATTCGGTTATTCAAGCAAGTAAACGCGTTAAGACAGAGACCAGTATTTCGACGGGTGCGACATCGGTTGCTTTTGCTGCCGTCAAATATATTCAGCAGCACTTTGACAGTCTGGAAGATAAAAACATCCTATTATACGGGATCGGTATGATCGGTAGAAATACTTGCGATAATTTGGTCAAGCACACTGAAAATAAAAACATAGTCCTGATCAACCGAACGAAAAACAGTGCTGAAAAAATCGCCGGAAAGTTTGATTTACAAGTTAAGAACTTTGACCAATTGCAGACCGAAATTACAAAGGCTGATATATTAATTGTGGCAACAGGTGCGCCGCACCCTACGATTACTGAAAACATGATTTCGGGGGAAAGTAAATTACTTGTTCTGGATTTATCTGTGCCGACGAACGTATCAAGCGACGTTGCGTCTCTGCAAAATACACGTGTTGTGCCTCTCGATGAACTTTCGCAGATCACCGACAAAACCCTTGCCAAAAGGGCGGCGCAGATACCGCAAGCCGAGGTAATTATCGGTGCGGTTAAAAAAGAATTTAACGAGTGGCAAGAAACCCGAAACTATGCTTCCACAATGAAAGCGCTTAAGACGAGGCTCAAAGACATTCATAAAAAAGAAATTCAAGATAACCGTAAAAAGATATCAGATTTCAACAACCAGCAAGCCGATATTCTTTCAGAAAAAATCATTCAAAAAACTATCAACCATTTTGGTGCCCATTTAAAGGAAAACCCCTCATCGCAATCAGAAACGATTGCTTTGATTTCTGAAATTTTTAACCTTCAGATAAAAACCAATGATTGATCCTATTCGAATTGGTACGCGCAAAAGCGAATTAGCCCTATGGCAAGCCCATAACGTACACGGCTTGCTCAGTGGTTTGGGCTGCAAAGCAGTCATTAAACCAACCGTATCTACGGGTGATCTCGTCCTTGACAAACCCCTTTATGCACTCGGAATTACAGGTGTTTTCACCCGCACATTAGACACCGCTTTGCTGGCTGGCGAAATCGATATTGCTGTGCATTCCTTGAAAGATGTGCCGACGCTATTGCCCAAAGGCTTAGTTGAGGTGGCTGTTTTGAAACGCGCCAATGCGCGCGACATATTGGCATATAAAAATGGCCAAGATTTTTTATCCCAAAGCGGGGCCGTGATTGCTACAGGTAGCTTGCGCCGCCGCGCCGCTTGGCTGCATAAATATCCACATCACAAATTGGTTGGCCTGCGCGGCAATGTGAATTCACGGCTACAAAAGCTAAAGGATAATAATTGGAACGGTGCCATTCTTGCCGCTGCCGGATTAGAGCGTATTGGTATACTGCCAGATAGTTATAGTGTTCTAGGCTGGATGGTGCCAGCGCCGGCGCAAGGCGCTATTATGATTATGTGCCGCGAAGACAATATGGAAGTTTTGGAAATATGTCGGCGATTAAATGATGAACACACAAGTATTTGTACAAAAATTGAACGTGAATTTTTAAATAAATTAGAAGGCGGCTGTACTGCACCCATAGGTGCTTATGCGTATATTAAAGACAGTCATGTGCATTTTGAAGGCGTGCTCTATAGCCGAGATGGGCAAACAAAAATTGATGTAACACGTGTGATACCTCTTAAAAACAGCCAAAACATTGTCGATGACTGCATCCAAGAAGTTTTCGCTAAAGGTGGCCGAGAGGTTATGAACGAAAATGCACTGCGGGCTGAACAAGGTGAAAATAAGGCCATGCAAACAAAGCAAGTGGAGCAAGCAAAGCGAGTTCATGTGTTTTCAACGAAAATTTTACCTGCTGAACACACACAAAAGTTTGATCGAAAATTCATCTACAAAGAAGCTAATTTCATTGATATAGAATTTTGCCAACCTTCGCCTGACTACGCCAACGTCAAAAATGTTATCTTTACGAGTCAGAACGGCGTAAATTCCGTTCACAAAAGTTTGGCGCAATACGTAATGCCATTTGAAAGAATATTTTGTGTGGGCGATAAAACAAAAGCTTTAGCTGAGCAATTATTTGGCCCACAACTATTTGGTGCTACTGTGCATATGGAGAGTTCTGCCCTCGCGCTCGCAAAGCACATCGTTGACAATCATTCAGGTATAAATTTCACATTCTTTTGCGGAGATAGGCGCTTGGATGATCTACCGGATTATTTACGGAAAAATCAGGTAAACCATAAGGAAGTAATTGTCTATAAAACACATTATAAAACCGAAATTGTTACAGGCAAGGTGGATTGTGTGTTGTTTTTTAGCCCTTCGGCTGTCAAAAGCTATTTGAAAGAAAACAAGCCAGACCCAATTGTTTTTTGCATTGGGCAAACAACGGCAATGGAAGCAAAGAAACATTTCAAACGGGTGGAGACATCTCCCAACCCAAGTGTCCAAAATGTTGTCGAGCTAGTGAAAAAATATTATGAATAGAACTCGTAGACTTCGTAAAACAGCCAATATGCGCCGATTGGTGGGCGAGACAAAATTGTCCGTAGATGATTTTATCTACCCTTTGTTTATCGAAGAAGGCAAAGATATTGAAACCGAAATTAGCTCTATGCCGGGCATTAAACGGTTTTCACTGGATAAACTCTCGCCCGAACTTGACGAAGTTACGACGCTAGGCATTCCCGCCGTTTTACTGTTTGGCATCCCAAGGAGCAAAGACAATACAGGGCAAGAGACATGGGACGATGAGGGTATTATCCAGAAGGTCATTCGGTTTATCAAAAAGAATTATCCAAACTTGATGGTGATTTCGGATGTTTGTTTTTGCGAATACACGGATCATGGCCATTGCGGCATAATAGAAGGGGAAGACGTCGATAATGACAAGACCCTGAACAATATCTGCAAGCAAGTTTTATCCCATGCTCGTGCTGGTGTCGACATGGTTGCCCCGTCCGGCATGATGGATGGCACAATTGCCAGTGTTCGCTCTGCATTAGACGGCAAAAGGTTTTATGACCTTCCGATAATGGCGTATAGCGTGAAATATGCGTCAGCATTTTACGGCCCGTTTCGAGATGCGGCTGAAAGTAAACCTAGTTTTGGCGACCGTAATACTTATCAAATGGATCCTGGTAATCGCAGAGAGGGCATGCGCAAAGCCAAATTTGATAGCGACGAAGGAGCGGACATTCTAATGGTCAAACCGGCTCTGTCCTATCTTGATATCATTAGCGATTTAAAGGAACAGTTTGATCAACCGATTGCATGTTACAATGTCAGCGGCGAATATGCGATGATCAAAGCCGCAGAAAAAGAAGGCTGGATAGACGGGCCGGGCGTGATGATGGAAAGCCTGCTCTCTATGAAGCGCGCCGGCGCAGATATTATCATCACATATTTTGCAAAAGATGCCGCACGTTTTCTGCAAAATAAAACTTCACAATAATGTCGTCACCATAAGTTGTAAAAATGAGCTATGAAAATGGATTATAAAAAATCAGAAAAACTATTTAAAAAAGGCTCAAAGCATTTGGTTGGCGCAGTTAATTCGCCCGTGCGTGCTTATGCGTCCGTTGGCGGCAGTCCGCTGTTTATAAAGAAAGCAAAGGGCAGCAAAATCATAGATGTTGACGGCAATACCTATATTGATTTTGTATTATCTTACGGCCCAATGATTTTGGGGCACCGTCATAAAAAGGTCGAGAAAGCGATCCGTAGGGCATTGAAAAACGGGTATTCATTCGGTGCATCTACAAAAGCAGAAATCATCCTTGCGAAAATAGTATGCGATGCCTTTCCCGGCATGGATAAAGTCAGATTTGTTAATTCAGGCACAGAGGCTGTCTTTAGCGCACTTCGTCTTGCGCGCGCATATACAAGGCACGATAAAATCATCAAATTTTCTGGTTGTTATCATGGCCATGCTGACGCTTTGCTCGTTGCGGCAGGGTCAGGACTTGCTACTCTAAGTCTACCAGGCAGTAAAGGCGTGCCCGATGCAGCAGTGAAAAACACGCTAATCTCTAACTTTAATGACTTGGATAGTGTTGCGGCTCATTTTGAAAAACATAATGATATTGCAGGCGTGATTATTGAACCTATCGCTGGTAATATGGGCGTTGTTTTACCAGAAAGAGATTTTCTTAAAAAGCTTAAAAAACTGCTGGAGTCTAAAGGGGCATTGTTGATCGTAGACGAAGTTATGACAGGGTTTCGCTCAAAATTTGGCGGCGCGCAAGAATTGCTAGGCGTTGAGGCTGATATTACTTGTCTTGGGAAAGTGATTGGCGGTGGTTTTCCTGTTGGCGCCTATGGGGCTCGCGAGGAAATAATGCAAATGGTGTCACCGCTCGGTGAAATGTATCAAGCAGGCACACTGTCAGGAAACCCAATTGCAATGGCCGCAGGTATTTCAACGCTGACAGAGCTAAAAAAGCAAAACCCATATAAGAAGTTTAACACTGACGCGCAGCGTATTGAAGAAGCGCTCTTCAGCAGCGCAAAAAAGTATAATATAGAGATTACCGTCAACCGGTTTGGCGCTATGATCAATCCGTTTTTTACAAACACAAAAGTGTCGAACTTTGCCGCAGCACAAACATCCGATACCGCGAAGTTTGCTAAATTTTTCTGGGAAATGATGAGGCAGGGTGTGTTTTTACCGCCGTCTCAGTTCGAAGCTTGGTTCTTGTCATCCGCTTTGAGCGAAGGAGACATGGATGCCACCATCACTGCTATTGATAAATCCATGCAGGTCGTTGCAGGCTAATTTTTATTTCTGTGCCTTTTATAAAGTTTTACGGCAACCATGATTACAATAGATATTCCAAGCAGTCCTAATGTGCCATATACCCAACTTACGGAGCTTCTCAAAACCACTAAAAATACGATAGCAAAGAGCAAGAGCGTTGTAACCTCGTTCCAAAGCCGCATTTTGTGCGCGCTAATTATTGGCATGTCGTTTTGCAATCGCTTGAAAATAAGCTGACATGTAAAATGATACAGATACAGCAAAGCGACAAAGCCTAACTTTAACTGCATCCAGAGCTCTGATAAATACTCGGGCCGGTCAATGAGTAAGAACATTGCTGATACCCCGACAATTATGGCGGACGGCCATGTGATAATATACCAAAGGCGCTTACTCATAATTTTATATTGGGATTGCAGTATAGAGCGCGTCTTCTCCGCTTGGTCATTGGCTTCGATATGATAAATAAATAACCTGACAATATAGAAAAGTCCGGAAAACCAGGTAACCACAAAGATTATGTGAATGGATTTAATGTATAATATATTGATCAAATTTGGTCTCGCTCTATGTCAAAATGTCTTCTAATGAATTTATATAAGCATTGGAAGTTATTTCACTTGTACGTTATGAAACATCGAAATAAGCATCTTTTACAAATACGACAAACTAGAAAGCAATTATAATGAAAAACGACCTGTTTTTAAAGGCCCTTAAGGGAGAAACTGTTTCCCGCCCTCCTGTATGGATGATGCGTCAAGCGGGGCGGTTTTTACCAGAGTTCATGGAGCTTCGTGAGAAATACGATTTTTTCACGCGCTGTCAGACACCTGAACTCGCCAGTGAGATTACGGTGCAACCCATACGTAGATTTGGGATGGACGCAGCTATTCTGTTTTCTGATATTTTAGTCATTCCGCAGGCGATGAACATCGAAGTGCAAATGAAACCAAATTTCGGCCCATACCTGCCAACCCCAATACGAGATCAAGACGGCGTTGATCGTGTGACCATACCTGATGTCGATGATGCGCTCAGTTATGTCATGGAAGCCATAAAAATGACAAAGGAAAAACTTGAAGACGAAATACCTTTGATCGGTTTTGCGGGGTCCCCGTGGACACTGCTTTGTTATATTGTGCAAGGGCAAGGTAGTAAAACATTTGATAAGGCCAGAGAGTTTTGCTTTACCCAGCCCGGGGCTGCGCATCAACTTTTACAAAAGATTACAGACGTTACGATTGCTTATTTAAGGGCAAAGGTGGCGGCTGGGGTTAACGCCGTTCAGATATTCGATTCGTGGGGTGGCATGTTGGGCCCTGATGATTACCAAGAGTTCTCATGGCAATATAACAACCAAATCATTGAAGCTTTAAGCGCACATGCTCCGGTGATTATCTTTGGTAAAGGCTGTTGGTTCGCATTACCGGAAATGGCAAAAAGCAATGCTTCCGCTATCGGTGTTGACTGGACATGTAGACCGCAGACGGCGCGAAAACTAACTGGCGGCAACATAACCCTACAGGGCAATCTTGATCCGACACGGCTTTATTCATCGCCCGCAAAGATAAAAGAGTTAGTCCGAGAGATGATAAATGCCTTTGGAAAGGACAAATATATTGTCAATCTGGGGCACGGTATTTTGCCCGATATTCCTTTGGATAATGCCAAAGCATTTTTTGACGCCGTGAAGGAATATGGGTCTTAAGGTGCGGGTAAGATTTCAAAAATATATAGAAAGTTTACAAGATACTATTTGCAGTGCTTTGGAAGCAGTTGACGGCGGTACCACGTTCAACCAAGATGTTTGGGAGCGCCCCGGCGGCGGCGGCGGACGAACACGGGTTATTGAAGACGGCCATGTTTTTGAAAAGGGCGGGGTAAATATATCCACCGTGTATGGTCAATTGCCGCCGCTCATGCAAAAGCATTTTGGGGTAGAGCTGGCTGAATTTTTTGCTTGTGGATTAAGCTTGGTCATTCACCCTAAAAGCCCGATGGTTCCTACAGTACATGCGAATTGGCGGTATTTCGAACTCTATGATCCGGACGGTAATGTTGCTACGGCCTGGTTCGGCGGGGGACAAGATTTAACACCGTATTATTTGTATGGCGAGGACGCCGTCCACTTTCATACCGTGTGCAAAACAACTTGCGACCAACATGATTTGTCCTTTTACCCAAAATATAAAAAGCGTTGCGATGAATATTTTTATAACGCCCATAGAGATGAAGGGCGCGGGATTGGCGGTTTGTTTTTCGATTATTTAAAAGCAGATGAAAATATGTCTATGGATGATTGGTATGCATTTGTAACAGGCGTTGGTAACAGTTTTACCGAAGCCTATGTTCCAATTGTCGAAAAGCGCAAAACACTTTCCTATACGGACGAACAAAAAACTTGGCAAGAGATTAGGCGTGGGCGTTATGTGGAGTTTAACCTCATACATGATAAAGGTACACTCTTTGGTCTTAAAACTAATGGACGCATTGAAAGCATCTTGATGAGCCTGCCCAAACATGTGCAATGGCATTATAATCACACCCCCGAAGCAGGAAGTGCAGAGGCAGAACTGGAGATGGTGTTAGCCTCTCCTAAAGACTGGGTGTAACCAAGCAGGCGGCCGCAATTTTACTTTATGTCCAAGCACTATGAATTCTCGGACCGAATTCCCTTACTTGATGCAAATCAAGAAACAGCAATAAAGACATGTTACATAATATTGGCACTGATTATTTGGAGAGATTACAATGAAGGGTGTACCAAGATATACAAGCTATCCAACGGCCCCCCATTTTCACGATGGGATAAGCGCGCAAAAACATATTAAGTGGTTAAAAGAGTTGGATGAAGACACTAGCCTGTCTCTATATTTCCATATACCCTATTGCAAACAATTGTGTTGGTTTTGTGGGTGCCATACAACAATTATAAATAGTTATAACTCTGTAAGCAAATATATTGAACTTTTAAAACAAGAAGTTCATATGATCGCTCCTCTAGTTCAGCACTTATCCGTTAAGCATATACATTTTGGCGGGGGGTCCCCAACAATATTATCTCCAATAGACTTTTCAAAATTTATGGAACTGATATCGGAGCAGTTTAATCTTTCTGATATTGCTGAAATTGCTTTAGAAATGGACCCTCGTACATTGGATATGGATAAAGTTATTAGCTATAAAGAGTCTGGAGTGACAAGAGCCAGTCTTGGTGTTCAAGATTTTGACACAAAAGTACAAGAAGCAATAAATCGGGTTCAAGATTACGGATTAGTAGAAAAGGTTGTTAATAATTTACGTTTGTCTAATATTAAAGCTCTCAATATTGATTTAATATACGGCCTTCCTTATCAAACGATTGAAACAACAATATCAACAATAGAGCGCAGCTTATCACTAGACCCAGACCGTATATCTTTATTTGGTTATGCTCACGTTCCTTGGATGAAGCAGCATCAAAAATTGGTCCCTGAAGATGCGCTACCAACAATAGAAGAGAGAGAAATACTTTCAGAACTTTCTAGAAAGCTCATATTAGAAGCGGGATATACAGCAATCGGAATAGACCATTTTGCAAAAGCTGACGATGAACTATCCATCGCCGCATCAAGTAACAAACTGCGACGAAATTTTCAAGGATATACCACGGATAACGCTGATGCATTAATAGGTTTTGGTGTGTCTTCTATATCTTCATTGCCCCAAGGTTATCTGCAAAATACGGCTAAGAATGTTGACTATGCATCTAACATTAAAAACAAGAAACTGCCTATAGCCCGTGGTGTGGAGCTCTCTACGGACGATAAACAGCGTAGAGATATTATTATGTCGTTAATGTGTAATTATCAGGTAAAGATCAATGCTGATTTATATGCTCCTGAACTCGAAAAGCTGCAACCTTTTATAGATTCTGGAGATGTTACCTTCTCAGACGGCATTATAAAAACCTCCTCCCTTTCCAACAATAAATTAAGGCTGATTGCTTCTGTTTTTGATGTCTACTTGCAAAACTCACCGCATCGTTATTCACTAGCTGTATAGCTAACGCTGAAACTAGGATATTTTTTAAAACTTTCTCTGCGGTTTAGATGTCGTTCGTGGTTAAAGTGATTGTAAAATCGTGCATGGATAGTGCACCCCACGGGTACATACTTCGCGGCTAAGCTATAACCATATTTGACTGTACACTTTATCAGCCTAGCGTGTATTTATGTCAACCGCCCTCGCATTTGTATTTCCCTGTCGGGCTATCGCCCTCCGCGCGCCCCGCAGTTTTCGCGAGACATATACTGACTTCATTTTTAAGCGGAAAGCGAAGACATTAAAGCTCGAATGACCCGAATTGAATGTGCAATGGGGAAAACAATAAAGATGGCGAGCACGTTTGAAATTGGTTTTGGGTGGGGTGGGGTTAAACTATACATCGAATAAAGTGCCTGCCCAAGCCACTCCTTTATTTGCAATAAATCAAATTTAGAATAGGGGTGTCCGGGCACTGTCAGAGGAAAATCAGAAGGTTACAAAAATTAATTCTGGTGTAAATCTAGGCTGCAATTTGTCTCCACTCAGCAAGCGCTAAATCTCGATACTTCTTAAAGTTTTCTCTGAGATTTAGATGTCGTTCGTGGTTAATGTGGTTGTGAAATTGTGCGTGGATAGAGACAAATTTCTGGAGTAATTTCTCTGCTCTGAACTTGTTCATCGCGCGCTCTCGTCGGCGAAACGGCTGGTGCGAATTCTCCTCCTGATTGTTGTGATGTTTGGTTGTGTCTTGCTTGTTCATATTGCCTAGTTGTCGCATTGCCGCTTTATATGACCGAAGTTTGTACAAGAGGCAGGCTGCGCACTCAGTGATTATCGTCTGTGACGGGCCGTGCCGTCTCATGATTTTCTGCAAAAACTTCAGGGCTGCTTGACGATTTCGTCTCTTGGTGACGTAAGTTACCAATACTTCACCTTCTTGATTCACCGCTCGCCAAAGATAATGAGTTTCGCCATTTATTTTGACGAACACCTCGTCCAAATGCCATTTCCAATGTGTGTACTGACGGTAATTTAAAACACGTTTCTTATGCGTATGCCGGGCTTGCCGCGACATCCTGCTGCATTGGATATTGGGCTTGATGATGATGGCGAAATAGTCGGACTTTCATAGAATCCGTTTAAGAAAATAGCTTAAGCACTGCCAGCTTCGGCCGAGAGGAATTCTGGCGTGATACCAATTTCAGCAAGGGCCATTTTCCATTTTTTAGAAGGCTCACCCGCAAAAATAATATCTTCATTTACAGGGGCAACTAACCAGCTATTGCGCATTATCTCTGCTTCTAATTGCCCGCTCTGCCAGCCTGCATATCCGAGCGCAAGTACCGCACGTTTAGGTGCATTGTCATGTGTCAGTGCCGTGAGTACAGATTTTGATGTGGTCAATGCAAGTGTATCGCTTAGAGGCAAGCTATTGTCGGGGTCCGTAAAATCCCGTGAATGCAAAACAAAACCGCGTTCGGGTTCAACGGGGCCGCCGTATAAGACTTGGGTGTCTTCATTGGTCACGAGGCCTTTGACATCCAAATGGGGTAACATGGTGGATAGCTTTAAATCTGGCTTGGGGCGGTTGATGATAATCCCCATGGCTTGCTCTGCATCGTGTACACACATATAAATCACAGTGTTATGGAAGCGTTTGTCCATCATGCCGGGGCCGGCAATAATGAGTTGGCCAGCCAAATAGCCGCCGTCATCGCTCTCTATATTGCTAGTCCCAATGTTCGTTACATAAACCATAAGCTATGCTGACCTCATAGGGCATAAAAATCAAGCCCGCTTGTCATTCTCTACATCAATAAGCTGTACTTCAACTTGAAAATTGCAACTATGCTCCCTATATATTAGGTGAGGAGAGAAAAATATGAAAATAAAAATAGGGGATAAACTCCCGCAAGCTACATTTATGCACATGGGGGAAAATGGCCCGGAGCCAATTACATCAGGGGACTTATTCACAGATCAAAGGGTAGCGCTTTTTGCATTACCCGGCGCGTTTACGCCGACTTGCTCCGCCAAGCATTTACCTGGTTATAAAGAAAACGCTGAAGCGTTAGCCGCTAAAGGCATAGACAAAATCGCATGTTTGTCCGTCAATGATGTGTTCGTCATGGATGCATGGGGACGGGACCAAAATGTTGGTGATAGCATTGATATGTTGGCCGACGGGAATTGTGATTTTACGGCTGCAATCGGGCTTGAACTTGATGGTTCAGGTTTTGGTATGGGCAGGCGCTCACAGCGCTATGCTATGATCGTCAATGACGGTGTCGTCGAAGCATTGGATGTGGAAGAGGGCGGCGAGTTTCGCGTTTCCTCTGCTGAATACATGCTGAAACACATATAAATAGAAAACGAAGATAGAAATTAGAAAAGGGAAATATTATGGATACAATTATTGTAATTGGCGTATTGGTCGTCTTGGCACTAGCACTTCTCAAAATGATCGTGAAATTCGTACCACAAGGTATGGAATATACCATCGAAACATTTGGGCGGTACACGAACACACTAAAACCAGGCCTCGGCATTCTTCGCCCGTTCATAGACAAAGTTGGCTACCGTATGAATATGCGTGAACGCGTTATCGATATTCCTTCACAAGACGTGATTACCAAAGACAACGCTATGGTTACTGCTGACGCGGTCGTGTTTATTCAGGTGATAGACGCTCGCCAAGCCGCTTATGAGGTCAACAATCTTGACAATGCTATTATCAATCTATGTTTAACAAATGTACGTACGGTTGTTGGCGCCATGGATTTGGACGAAGTGTTGTCCCAGCGTGATGTCATTAATGCGCAATTACTTGGTGTTATTGATGCAGCGACCGACCCTTGGGGTGTTAAAGTTACTCGGATTGAGATCAAAGACTTATCACCGCCTCACGACATTACACAAGCCATGAACAAGCAAATGATTGCCGAGCGTGAAAAACGAGCAGAAATCCTAACAGCTGAAGGTTCTAAACAATCCGCTATCTTGATGGCCGAAGGTGAAAAAGAGGCCGCTATTCGCGAGGCTGAAGGCCGCAAGCAATCCGCATTCCTTGATGCTGAGGCGCGTGAGCGTGAAGCTCTTGCTGAAGCCAATGCAACAGAAATGGTTTCGACCGCTATTGCAAAAGGCGATGTCAACGCGATTAATTACTTTGTTGCACAAGATTATGTTGCCGCCTTTAAAGCTCTGGCTACATCTCCAAACCAAAGTACGGTTATTGTACCCGCTGAATTATCTGGCCTAGCATCAACAGTTGGCGGCCTTGAGGCATTAATCAGTGCTGGTAAAAACAAGAAATAGGAGGGATTAATGGATAATTCATTGATACAGTTACTAACTGAAATGAACGGCGTACATTGGTTGATCTTGGCTTTTGGATTGCTGGTTGTGGAAGTGTTGTCAGGTACGAGTTATTTGCTCTGGCCTGCGGCGGCGGCGTTTATTGTTGGGCTTGTGTCCTTAATTTTGCCAATTGGCCCCGAAATGCAGTTCTTGTTATTTGCTATAATCACAGTGGCTCTGTTATTCGTTGGGCATAAATATGTCCGTCCACGGGTGCAGGGCGGTGAGCCGTCTGACCTGAATGACCGTGCCCGTTCAATGGTAGGCATGCGGGTTAAGGCAGTTGCTGATTTTGATACTGGTCGTGGCCGCGTCATAGTCGGTGATACGCAATGGCGTGCCTCTATGGAAGAAGGGAATGCCAAAGGCGGAGACGAGTTAAAGGTGATGTCCGTAAAAGGCACAACGCTTACGGTTGAGCCTATTTAAGGCGTTTACTCATATTAGAAATAAAACCACCCCGACTTAAGGTTGGGGTGGTTTTTTTATGCCTGATGGCTTTTACTTGACGCCTTTATACCTAGCGCCTTTAAACTTTGCGTCCCGGCACCCCGCGCCCGGCAAGTTCATCGGCACGCTCATTGCCCGGGTGGCCATCGTGGCCTTTGACCCAAAGCCAGTCTATGGATTTGCCTTCGGCCACAGCGTCAAGGCGTTTCCATAAATCCATATTCAGTACAGGTTTTTTGTCGGCTTTTTTCCAACCGCGTTTCTTCCAGCCATGTATCCATTTGGTGATGCCGTCCTTTAGGTATTTACTGTCTGTCCATAGCTCTATTTCGCCGGAGTAATGTGGCTTCAAACTTTCGAGAGCTTGTATCGCCGCCATCATTTCCATGCGGTTATTGGTTGTGTCTTTTGCGCCGCCAAACATTTCTTTTTCGGTCGTGCCGTAGATGAGTAAAGCGCCCCATCCACCCGGACCGGGATTACCCGAACAAGCGCCGTCAGTGTATATGACTAGTTTATTTTTGTTGTTTTTTGCTGTACCTCTCATGCTTTTATCATCCAGTTTTATCATCTCTCAAACTACGGGGTAGACGAAAGACTATATCTTCTTTGGTCACTTCTATACGCTCAACGGAAACGTCAAAACATGCTCCTAAAGCCGCAATTACGCCATCGGTTAAATTTTCCGGTGCGCTAGCGCCTGCGGAGAGGCCGAGTATCTTCACACCCTCCATCATGTTCCAATCAATTGCATTGGCATCAGCGATAAGCACGGCATTGTCTGCACCTGCATGTAGTCCGACCTCTACCAATCGCAAAGAGTTGGATGAATTATGCCCGCCAATGACCAGCAATAAATCACAACGCTTTGCGATAGCCTTGATAGCGGCTTGACGGTTGGTCGTGGCGTAACAAATGTCTTCTTTATGCGGCATAGCCATATTTGGAAAACGCCTTTTAAGCACAGCAATAATTCCTGCCGTATCATCAACAGACAATGTAGTCTGGGTGACAATGGCGATTTTGTCTGGATTATCGGCTTTATATTCCAGCGCATCGTCTTCGGTTTCGATCAAAGTGATTGCGCCGTCTTCCAGCTGCCCCATTGTGCCGATAACTTCAGGGTGGCCTTTGTGACCAATGAGTAGAATTTCACGGTCTTGAGCAAAATGCCGTTCTGCTTCGATATGAACTTTGGAAACCAGTGGGCAGGTGGCATCAAAATAGATCATGTTACGCGCTTGTGCTGCGTCGGGTACACGTTTGGGGACGCCGTGCGCGGAAAATATGACAGGCCTGTCATCAGGGCAGTTATCCAGCTCATCTACGAATACAGCACCCATTTTCTCTAACCGTTCAACGACGTGACGGTTATGGACAATTTCGTGGCGGACATAGACAGGGGCGCCGTGTTTAGTAATTGCTTGTTCGACAATTTGGATGGCTCGGTCAACCCCGGCACAAAACCCGCGTGGGCTTGCCAATAACAAAGTTAGAGCAGGTTTATTTTTTAACATTAAATACTCATTAGGTGCTTTAAGCGCCATTGCAGAAGGATGAAATAACGGATAAACTACATAGCAGGCTTGAACCCCGCGTGCTATAGCTTATACGGGGTGCAAATAACTATTGGCAAAAGATACAATCAACAAGACAGGAATTCCTATGCGTCTCATTAAAAATATTACCAAGCTGACTATGGCCTCAATGCTCGTAGCTAGCGTGGGCTTGTCTGGTTGCCAAACGGCTAAGAAAGTATTGTCTGTGGGTGAGGAGGCTGATAAAAATCTGGGCCCTTGCCCTGTTGCCTTTTCTTTGTATGAAGCATCTCGTCTGGTAGAGTTTCATGGTTCTGAATCATTTGCTAATGTAGGGTTTACAGCTGAAATAAACAAAGTGCGCAGCTTATGTCGGTATGTTGGTGAACAACCAATACGTGCTGATTTAAGTATGGATATTGCGTTTGGAAGAGGCCCGTCTGCAACTGGTGATACGGCAACCTATCAGTATTTTGTTGCCATTACGCGTAAGGATATAGAGGTGATAGAGAAACAAATATTTCCAATCACTGTAACATTCCCAGAGGGTGCTGATATAGTCGAACTAACTGAAAAGGTAGGTGAAATCATCATCCCGCGAGCTAGCGAAAATACGTCAGGTGCCAACTTTGAAATCATTGTCGGCTTTGAACTGACTCAGGAACAGATTGCCTTTAACGCGGAAGGTAAACGCTTTCGCGTTTCTGCAGGTCAAAACTAAATCGCCATGTCCCAATCGATCATGTCCCAATCGATATTGCAGACATTATCCGTACATCTTGGTACGGCCTTTTCGGCTATTAATTTGCCTGCAGAATATGGCCGTGTTACCATCTCTGATAAATCAGCACCGTTCCAATGTAATGGTGCCATGGCAGCTGCAAAGCTTGCCAAAAAATCCCCCCGCGATATTGCCGCTCTTATAGTTCAGAGATTAGCTGGAAATACTGATATTGCTTTAGCTGAAATCGCAGGTCCGGGGTTTATCAACTTAACACCAAGCGATATTTTGCTTAAGTCCCGTATAGATGATTTGGCCGTGGATGCACGGGTAGGTGCTATCAAGGCTGATGTTCTCGAGAAAATAGTTGTAGATTTTGGTGGCGCCAATGTGGCTAAACCTATGCATGTTGGGCATTTGAGGTCTGCTGTTATTGGTGAGGCGCTTAAACGGCTTTTGCGGTTTAGGGGACATACGGTCATTGGAGATGTGCATCTGGGTGATTGGGGTCTGCAAATGGGCCACCTGATTTCAGAGCTACAGGAAGAACAGCCGGATTTGATATATTTTGATGCGGGCGTAAAAAACGGTTACCCTGAAGACAGCCCCGTAACCATGACGGACATGTCGCGGTTATATCCTCAGGCCAGTGCAAAATCCAAAAACGACCCAGAACGATTAAAAAAATCACAAATAGCGACGGCCGAACTACAGGCTGGGCGCCCTGGATACCGTGCTCTTTTGGAGCATTTTATCCGTGTTTCCATCGAATATTTGAAAAAAGGTTACGGGGAGCTAGGCGTAGAATATGATCTCTGGAAGGGTGAGGCCAGTGTGGATCCTCTCATTGGGGGTATGATCGACGCAATGAAAGCGCAAGGCATAACCGAAGAAAGTGACGGCGCTCTTATTATTCCGGTTGATGACAATTATGATATGGAAAAACGCAAAGGTATTCCGCCCGTTATGCTGCGCGCCCGTACCGGAGCCGTGCTGTATCATACGACCGATTTAGCAACTCTGCTTGACCGAAAGAACGAAATAAACCCCGATCTGATACTTTATGTGGTCGACCAACGCCAAGCGACCCATTTCGAGCAAGTTTTCCGTGCAGCCGTCAAAGCAGGTTGGTACAAACGCACGCAACTAGAACATTTGGGGTTTGGAACGGTGAACGGAAAAGACGGTAAACCTTTTACCACCCGTGCAGGGGGCGTTTTAAAGCTGTCCGATCTAACAGAAATGATGCGCACCGCTGCTGCCGAACGACTAGAAAAATCGGGTATTGGGCAAGATTTTGGTTCGGTCGAACGAGCAGATATAGCCAACAAAGTCGGTATGGCAGCCTTAAAATTTGCCGATTTACAAAACCAACGCACGACCAATTATGTTTTTGATGTTGAGCGCTTCGTCTCATTTGAAGGTAAAACCGGCCCGTATTTGCTGTATGCAGCTGTGCGGATTAAATCACTTCTGCGTAAGGCTAGTAAAGCAGGCGTAGAGCCGGGCGAAATTATTCCGTTGCATCAAGCCGAGCAGCGTCTTGTTCTGACACTAGACGGTTTTAACCGTGCTTTGGCCTCAGCTGAAGCCAAGCGCATGCCGCATATATTGTGCGACCATGTATATACTTTGGCGCAAGCGTTCTCAAAATTTTACGCGGACTGTCCCGTATTGGCCGACGATGTGCCTAATGATTTAAAATCGTCAAGATTGGCATTGGCCGCCTTAACACTGCGGCAGCTGGAACTTGGACTAAATCTGCTGGGCATAGAAACGCCGGAACGGATGTAGTTCGCACATAACACTACAATTGTATTTGACTCCCTGTGAAACCACACTACAAATCAAATCACTTATTTCCCTGTGGGAGAGAGCGATTTATCGCCGCCGAAGGAGCAACCGTCCCGGAAACTCTCAGGCACCATGGACCGTCGGGAAATTCTAAACGCTGGAAAGCGGGCCGCAAGCTCGCACCGAAGGAGTAAGCGCCCAAATAAGAATACGGGTTTCGTGAATCTCTCAGGTTGATTTTCTGACGACAGCGGGGACACAATGCCAAAGCCATAAAGCCGAGGTTAAGTGCCTTTGAAAGACTGTCAGATGGAAAATACCGAAACTACATTAAAAACCAAACTTTACGATATGCATGTTGCGCACGGCGCAAAAATGGTGCCATTTGCAGGCTATGAAATGCCTGTACAATATCCGCTCGGGGTCATGAAAGAGCATCTGCATTGCCGTGCACACGCCGGACTGTTTGATGTATCTCATATGGGCCAAGCCTTTATCATTGCGGACGATGGTGCGTTCGAAACGGCGGCGGCATTTATGGAAACTCTGGTGCCGTGTGATGTAAAATCATTGGAGCCGGGACAGCAACGTTACACACAATTCCTGCGCAAGGACGGCGGTATCCTCGATGATTTAATGGTGAGCCGTCTTGGTTTGGATGGTCACCAACACTGGGTATATTTAGTGGTCAATGCGGGCTGCAAGATGCAAGACTTTGCTCATATTGAAGCGCATCTACCAGATGGTTTACAGCTCAAGATTTTGGATGATATGTCTCTAATCGCACTTCAAGGGCCAAAGGCTGTGGAT
Organism: Robiginitomaculum sp.; assembly: GCA_021776675.1. Lineage (GTDB taxonomy): Bacteria > Pseudomonadota > Alphaproteobacteria > Caulobacterales > Maricaulaceae > Robiginitomaculum_A. The sequence goes on along the minus strand of JAJFFM010000130.1, from coordinate 673 downwards.
GTGGTTTCTAAATATATCCCTGAGGCCGCGACAATGCCGTTTATGTCCTCTTTGGATACGCCGTTAAATGATATGTGGTGCCATATTTCCCGCTCTGGTTATACGGGTGAAGATGGTTATGAAATCGCCGTGAAGCACACAGACGTAGAAGCCATGTGTTCGCTGTTCTTGTCCCACGACGAGGTCGAGTTTATCGGCCTTGGTGCGCGTGATAGTTTACGGCTAGAAGCAGGGCTATGTCTTTATGGGCACGATATTGATACAACCACATCACCTATCGAAGCGGGGCTTATCTGGTCTATCCAAAAACACCGCCGCGTTGAGGGTGGTTTTTTAGGCGCCGAGCGTGTTCAGAAAGACATTGCAGAACGCCCACCGCGCCGCCGGGTTGGTATCCAGCCAGAAGGTCGTGCTCCGGCCCGTGAGGGAACCATTATTCAAAATATGGACGGTAAGGACATCGGGGTTATTACGTCCGGCGGTTTTGGTCCAGCTCACGGTGCACCCGTTGCCATGGGCTATGTCAAACGTCGGTATTCACGTGCCGGTACAGAGATTAACCTGATGATACGCGGCAAAGCTAAGCCTGCTAAAATTATTAAATTACCCTTCGTTCCCAGCAATTTTTACAGAGGCTAATAACCTGCAAAACTAAAAGGAGAAAATCATCAAA